>CAZAXY010000008.1:0-56994 GCA_964489125.1 uncultured Saprospiraceae bacterium | reverse complement strand
AGGATCACAATCTACATCGTCAAGGACACCGTCATCATCGTCATCGTCATCACAGATATCACCCATGCCATCGCCGTCAGAGTCATCTTGATCAGGATTGGGAGTTGCAGGGCAATTATCTGTCGTATCTGGTATGCCATCACCATCTTGATCACCCTCTGCACCAATACACATACATGCAGTGTTTATAACATCATTCATAGTCGCTGCGTCCCCATCATCACATGCATCGCCTGGAGCGAAGTTTACAGTTGCGTCCATCGGGTCACAATCCACAGTGTCAAGCACGCCATCATCATCATCGTCATCATCACAGACATCCCCCATACCGTCATTGTCGAAGTCATCTTGATCAGGATTGGGAGTTGCTGGGCAATTATCTACTGCATCAGCGATTCCATCGCCGTCTTGATCAGGTTCCCCTACACAAGCACAGCTCGCATCTATAATATCGTTGATGGTGCTTGGGTCTCCATCATCGCAGCTGTCACCTGGGACTGTAGTGATGATAGGGTCGAGTGGATCGCAATCTACGTTGTCAAGCACGCCATCATCATCGTCGTCATCATCACAGACATCCCCCATACCGTCATTGTCGAAGTCATCTTGATCCGGATTGGGAGTTGCTGGGCAATTATCTACTGCATCAGCGATTCCATCGCCGTCTTGGTCCGGTTCGCCTACACAGGCACAGCTCGCATCAATAATATCGTTAATAGTGCTTGGGTCTCCGTCATCGCAGCTGTCACCTGGGACTGCAGTGTTGTTAGGGTCGAGTGGATCGCAATCCACGTTGTCAAGCACGCCATCATCATCGTCGTCATCATCACAGACATCCCCCATACCGTCATTGTCGAAGTCATCTTGATCAGGATTAGGAGTTGCTGGGCAATTGTCTACTGCATCAGCGATTCCATCGCCGTCTTGGTCAGGTTCACCTACACAGGCACAGCTTGCATCAATAATATCGTTGATGGTGCTTGGGTCTCCGTCATCGCAGCTGTCACCTGGGACTGTAGTGATGATAGGGTCGAGTGGATCGCAATCTACGTTGTCAAGCACGCCATCATCATCGTCGTCATCATCACAGACATCCCCCATACCGTCATTGTCGAAGTCATCTTGATCCGGATTGGGAGTTGCTGGGCAATTGTCTACTGCATCAGCGATTCCATCGTTGTCTTGATCAGGTTCGCCTACACAGGCACAGCTCGCATCAATAATATCGTTGATCGTACTTGTGTCTCCGTCATCGCAGCTGTCACCCGAGACTGCAGTGATGTTAGGATCGAGTGGTTCACAATCTACATCGTCGAGGACGCCATCATCATCGTCATCGTCATCACAGAGATCCCCCATACCGTCATTGTCAAAGTCTAATTGATCGGCATTAGTAGTATTTAGGCAGTTGTCAGTAGGATCAGGTATGCCATCCCCATCAGTATCATCGATGGTTCCGATACAGTTGCAATTAGCATCAATTGTGTCATTCGTGGTATTGATATCACCATCATCACAAGCATCTCCTGAAGCGAAATCTTGGGAAGAGTCCAATGGTTCACAATCTATGCTATCAGGCACCCCATCATTGTCATCATCATTATCGCAAGCATCACCGATGCCGTCACTATCAAAATCTAATTGATCGGCATTTGCCACGGACGGGCAATTATCAGCAGAGTTGGCAACACCATCCCCATCCTGATCGCGTTCTCCTGCGCAGTTGCAACTGACATCGAGCACATCGTTAATAGTAGTTGCATCGCCATCATCACAAGTGTCACCTACTGCAGTAGTGACAGATGCATCTAAGGGAGCACAATCAACATCGTCTGGGATGCCGTCGTTATCGTCATCTGGATCACAGGCATTTCCTACTCCGTCGCGGTCGAAATCTGATTGGTTAGCATTATCCATATTGGGGCAGTTATCGCAGCCATCAGGTATGCTGTCCGAGTCGCTATCGGCATTATCGTCAAATCCAGGGCAGGCATCTAAGCCATCACAGACTCCATCGCCATCATCATCAGCAAAAGTATTTACACATGCACAATTAGCACCAGTTCCTGTGACAGTATCAACTGTGCAGGGGTCTCCATCGTCACACTGACCGGCCAAAAATGTCCAAGTCACTGTAATGGTATAGTCAATAGCCACCCAGCCATCAGTTATAGCTGCATTATTAAAACTACAGGCATTTCCAGCTCCTGAATTGGTATTAGGAGTTACTGGAACAATATCAATTGGGACAACAGGGTTTGCTCTAAACGCCTCAAG
Organism: uncultured Saprospiraceae bacterium; assembly: GCA_964489125.1. Taxonomy (GTDB): domain Bacteria; phylum Bacteroidota; class Bacteroidia; order Chitinophagales; family Saprospiraceae; genus GYS-P2D. Next base: position 54,717 of record CAZAXY010000008.1, on the reverse strand, counting down.
ATTGCCAGGACAATTAGTTATTTCTAATGAAAAGCTTCCTGGAGCTGTTGCGGCCGGATCGAGATTGGCGCATCGCTCTGACAATATCTGCCCTTGGATATCGCAATTCTGGTTGAATCCACAGTTATTAGGTAAAAAGTACAATGCTTGTATATCTAATCCAGCGCAGTCAGGATTGTTTGGATGTGTGATACTATTTATATCCACCTCTACGAGTATGGACTGTAGAGTAAAGTTTATGTTGTCACATAGTTCAGGAACGAACAGATGTTGATAAGACTCGTTATTTGACTGATCTGCGAGGCGATCTATTCCTATTTGAGTAGTGGTAGATTGACTCGCCATTACTTCGACCTGACTATTAAGCCGAGTTGACATAATCGAGACCAATACCAGTAGCGTGACTATACCTCTTAAGTTCGAGAAATAGTCTTTAGATTTTAATGATTTAGAGTACAACATCCATCGTCAAGCTTGCGGTATTAAACCGAATCAGTTTTGCAATTTTGCTTGTTACCGAATTGGGGAAAGGAAAAACTTGTACCTAAAATTACGCAAATACCATATAGTCAAGAGATTGTATTACATCTTTGTCAAGTGTTTAACACATTAATGGTCCATATTGACTCTTGAATCTGGTATAGTAAATAACCTTTTTTGACGTCCATCTAGAAAATAGAACTGTCCATCAGAATAGACACCATCTTCCTCCAACATGATGCGAACAATTTTTCCACTCCATTCAGGCACTTCTGTTGCTGCGAATAATTCGATTGAATATGCAGTGTTTTCATATAGAGGATAGTCGCCAGGACCCTTGACGCCTTGTTGCTTATCCCACATGCCTATGGTAGGTCCTGCAGCATGGCCATGAAAGCCTATAGGATGGGTATAGATCGAAGCGTTTAGTCCTTCGGATTTGGCTTGATCGAGTGATGATTTTAATATCTCATTGCCCGTTGAGCCAATTGCAAAGTTGGACGTCAATATATCCTGAACGCGGTTGCCATTGTCAAATGCAGCTTGGAGTCCAGCAGGAGGTGCTGATTCTCCCGGTCGCAACACATAAAAGTGTTGTTGTTGATCTGTATTGAGTCGGAGATAGGTAATACCAAAATCAACGTGCAATAAATCGCCATGACGTATGATGTCTTGATCGGGTCGCTTGCTGAAGGACCGTAGAAATTCGTTGTTGCCCATGTCTGCTCGCTGTACTGATACCGATGGGTGAAACCAAGTGTCGAGCCCGAGGTCAGCAACCCGTTGACGCAGTGCCCAGACCACATCATCTGTTGTCGTAATGCCTGGATGGATCACACGCTCTGACAATCCCTCTCTGAGGATTAGATGACCCATGCGACAGATCATGGGATACATCTCCAGTTCGAGCTCACTCCTAGTTTCGAGCCATGCCACAGCAAGTTTTTCAGCAGAGATTACCTTGCTATGTTGATTTGCAGGTAAGTACTCCATGAATGATTCATACTCCGATTTTACCAAGCCATCGGCTAAGCCATAGTTCTCTGAGTAATTGAGTGCGATGGTTTTTGGATTTTTCTCAGTGATAATGTTCATGAGCGCTTCCCATTGATCGGGATAGACATCTACATTCCACTCTCCTTGCAACAGTCTGCCTACGCTATATCGTGCAATTGCAATCTTGTCAAGAGTCTCTCCATTGTCATAAAACACCATGATGGTGCGTCGTCTTGCGGCAAGCCATGTACTAGGCAGAATAGTCTTCATTACTGGATCTTCATTGTACTCTCTGGAGATCAATATCCACATGTCTATTCCTTCACGGCGCATAAGTTTGGGCAAAAGGTTGTCAAGCCTGTCTTCGAGTATTTGATCTATTACTTTGGATTGTTCTTCTACAGAGAGGATTTCTGGAAATATATCTTGGCTGTAGATCGTAGAGGACATGCAGCTAATTATGAAGGCAAAAATGAAGATGAAAATGAATTTCATAGCTTATTAGGTGGTTAGGCCTAACAAGCTAATGAAATCGTTTGTATTAATTGGGGTTATGGTCCTAACAGTAGGATAATTGTTTCAATCCTGAAAGCTTTTCTCTCATAAAGCGTAATGCCTTAGCGACATGATGCTCTACCGTCTTGATGGATATACCGAGTTCTTGAGAGATCTCTCTATATTTCATTTGATCAATACGATTCATGATAAATATCTGACGACATCGTGGCGATAGCGCATTAATATGATCTAAGATCATCTCCTGAGTCTCGTTGTAGTAGATCTTTTCTTCTATACTCACTGAGTCATCCATGATTTGCTCATCGAGCTCATTAGTATATGACTTTCTATCGCGTAAGAAATTCAATGAGCGATTAGTCACACACTTCATCAAGAATCCCTTCAAAGTAGAATTGATACTTATTTCAGATCTTTTTTTCCAGATATTTAAGAATACATCCTGAACAACGTCTTCAGCCCGATCAGGATTTTTGACATAGAACAGTGCCTTATTACACATGGTGTTGTAATAGTTATCAAATAAATAATCTAATGCGTCATGTTGCCCATCCTTTAGCTTTCTAAGGATCTCTTCTTCAGTATCAGAGATAGCAGAAGCTATATTTAAATTGTAGCTATTAGTTGCTTTTGCCTTGGTAGTAGGAGTATGAGTAGTTGCCATGTTCCCCATTGTTTTTCTATGAATTATACTACATAGATAAGGGGGATGTAAGCTTCGCTCCATCCAAAACCGACAGTTGGATAACGGTGCTCTATTTTTGGTAGAAATCTTCAAATTTTTGGAAAAGTTAGATTTTAAATTTAGAGCCATAGTGGCCTCCAATTCCCATTATTAAAGGGTGTGAGGCATAAACACAGTAGTTTTTTGATCTCTCGCATATCGGATTATCGGTTGTTAAAGACCTATAAATACATAGAGAAGTCATTATCTTAGAATGGATTGATTAGCGCTAACACCTTTGTAATATGAAGTTCATGCTCATTCAGACCTTTCTATTATTAATCATCTGTAACCTCGGATTAAGTCAGGCCGACTTAGGGAGGATTACTTCCTATAGCATTTCTGGGAATCAAGGATCCGGATACATAGGAGAGCTTGTCGTATCAGTTGAGAGCGCTCCGGCCAATGTCATTACATTGATTAATGCTCGAGGCACAACAGTTAGTACAGATGATATCGGAGCGACAGAACGACTCAAGATATATCCCAATCCGACTAATTATGAGATTATTATTGATGTAGAAGATGAGATTAGATTTTTCGAGCTATATAATAGTCTCGGCCAATTGATCCTTAGAGGGGAGGAGCGAAAGGTCGATGTAAGTAAGCTGTCATCAGGAAGCTACTATATTTCTATTAATGGGAATGCGGCTGCAAGCTTTATAAAACTATAGTTAATGCGTACACTACTATATCTATTTACCTTCATATTCTCAAGTGCGGGAGTGATTGCTCAGGCGCCCCAAGCATTTAGTTATCAAGCCATTGTAACCACAGAGAGTGGCGAGGTGATACAAGAGCAGGCTGTTGGGGTACAAGTAGACATCCTTGATGGGGATATCAATGGACCTGTCATATATAGAGAGACTCACGGCGTCACAACTAATATGAATGGCATCTATACGCTCAATATTGGTGAAGGCTCCACGGGACAAGGTGATTTTAGTGCGATTGACTGGGGTAGTGGATCCAAATACCTCAGTATCTCTCAAGATGTTAGCGGAGGATCAAGCTTTCAGTTCGTCGGCGCAAGTCAGTTGTTGAGTGTTCCTTATGCAATCTACGCAGACCAGGTAGAGCCACTCATATATGTGCAAGAAGGATTAGATAATCCTCGCAACGTTCTTGATTTATCCGAAAGTGACCCATCATTTATAATAAGCGTGGTCTATCAATGGATACAGGGTGTGCCAGAGGATGTATTTGTAGAGTATAACAACCTGCCTGAGAACACGCATCTCAGATTAGTCGGCGAGCTTGGTAGATTTGGCGTTGAGGATCGAGAGAACTTTACTGCTGTGGACACCATATTTGATGGTATACGGGTCAGGACTAATGAGTTAGTTAGGTCTGATACAGGGGTTGATCCAATCCCGGGAGAGTATACGATTGACATCGTGTATCGTACTGCGGATCGCATCCTTGGTACAGTGACCTATCCATATACCATCAGTAGAGGCACGCCTCCAGATCCAATGTCCAATTGTATTGCTGGCTCGACGGGAGATGTTTATCAATTAGTTTCATCAGATTGTGGTGATTTAGATGAGTTTATAAGAGCTGATGTGCAATTTGATGCAGATCGAGCAGACAGATTGTTTGTGAGATTATTTGATATTGCTGACCCTTTTGAGGTGGTATTCTTTGACAATGGATCGTCTTGTGATTATAATATCAATGGCGACTTTGCCTTTGAAGATGAAAACTTCTTTTATGAAGGGTTTGTCACAGATATATTCGTGGATGGCGATGAATTTTCGGTTGAGATCATGGCACTGAGGTTTGTACAGGGTGATGATACGACTCCTCCAGAAGATTTCGCCTGTACATTGAGTTATGGGAGGTGATATGTCGTTAATGCCTCCATTGTGTATGACCACCCGATGAGACTTTAGCCATTGATAATTTCTGTGACCTAGTTACTCTACGACTTGCCAATTGAGATATTCGTAATCTACTTTCCTGCGGAGAATCTGACGATTCTCATCAACGAGATAGCTAGCTCTTTTTGTGGGCAGTAAGAATCCACTAACTGTCGTATAGTCAAGATTTTTGATATAGCTAAAGTGTCCGTCGTGAAAGATGAAATAGGCCACCAATCTAGCATCCTTTGTATCAAAGTAGTACCACCAAAGATCTGATTTTGTATGATGTGGGTTGTTATCGGCATTATATACTGCCTTTATAACATCTACTTCCTGACCGTCTTCTAGAGTTTCCTTTCCTTCATAGCTAAGTTCCACTCCTTTGTCTATCATTTTAAAAGGAACATTGATCACGAACTGTGAAACAGTTATACTATTATTCAGAGTTGCCTGATCAGCTGATCTATCGGGTTTATCATCAACATACTTTATAGCTTGATTGTCTGCTGATTTAATCTTATGAACCACGTCATCATCTTCAATCCAGCTGATGTTAATACTTGCTTGATCTCCATAGTAGTAATCGTGAGATTGGAAGACTTCAGATTCCGTTTCTCCAGATTCCTTGAGATTTCTGGTGAGTTTTTGATAATGAAGTTCCTTCTTACTTTGCCAGTTTTCTAATCCTCCTAAGGTGGCAAAAGACTGCTCCAAGATGGCAACTACTTTGTTGTCATCGATGTGGGCATATGGATCCAGAGATGTCTTTGTGCCAACACACCCAAGTAAAAGAGAACAAATAAATGCAAGAATGAAAAGTCGTGTCATAAATCTCCCGTCAAATCTATCTAATCACAACTTAGGCATAATGAATGGTCTATCAATATTGGTCATCGTCAAAAGCACGATGTTTCTTGTATTGAAATAGAAAATGCTAACGAGAGCCACATTGAATTGATAAAAATGAATACTATGATCATAGACAGATTAGAGACGTTGGAGAATTGACATTAAGATTATTTCGCAGTCGTATAAGATGCCAGTGGCTATGCTGCGGGGCCTCTGCGCGTTGAGTTATAGGAGGTGATGATGAGAGTGCCTCCAAGGTGATTTATCTACCCAATATGAGCTTAATCAATTGGCTAGTTCTGATCTTTCAAGGGGTTAAAACCCCTTGAAGCCAAAATAAGAAGCCCGTCATAATAATTTACAACGGGCTTCTATTGCGCTCCCTCAAGGACTTGAACCTTGGACCCTCTGATTAACAGTCAGATGCTCTAACCAGCTGAGCTAAGGAAGCGTGCTGTTTAAGCGAGCGCAAATTTATCTTAATTCAGTGATAATGTGCAACTCTAAACGAAAAATAAATTCGAGTAAAAAAAAGGAGTCAATTTTTATTTGACTCCTTGATTATGAAAAATCATTGCTTTTTTGGGATTCTATATATAGGACACAGCAGTGTTAGAAAGTCCCCTATACTGCGAGTAAAATTCTCGATTAATTTTCCTTATGGCTTGCTGAATTCTCCTGTAAGAATGTTGGTGACCATCATGCCACCAGCTAGGGCTGCCTCAACACCTTTGGGACTATCCTCGAATACCTGACAATATCTTGGCGCAACACCTATCATCATAGCACAGCTCAAGAATGTTTCGGGATGAGGTTTGGGGAGCGTGACATCATCAGCTGTAACAACACCTTTAATAAGATGAGAGATGCCAAGGTCATTTATTGCCATGAGAGCATCTTGTCGAATACTGCCTGTACCTATAGCCATTGGGAGTATTGATTTGTGGGCCTCCACAATGCTGATGACTGATGGTATGGCTTGTATTTTACCATGTTCCTCTTTGATGATATTGTAATGACGGTCTTTGACTTCTTCAAATTGTATAGGGTCGACATTCCAGCCATATTGCCTGTTTAGTAGGGCGACAAGTGGTCTGGTAGGGATGCCAGCATTATCGTTGATCATGTTGGAGGTGATCGTAATACTATACTCTTTACCTGCAGCAATCCATGCATCAATATGCATGCCCATTGTGTCGGCAAGAGTACCGTCTAAGTCAAATATTAATCCTCGGGTTGAGGGATGTACGCTTAACATATAAATCAATTTTAGGAGTCGCTGCAAAAATGAGCATAATCGCTAGTATTATTACAGTGATAGATGTTTTTAGATATGATAATTCTTAATGTATGCTGTAACTTGCTCCTCCATATCTAAATGATCAAAATGAAAATTGCCATAGCCCAGCTGAACTATCACATTGGAAATTTTGAGGGTAACCTTGCCAAAATAAAGGGCTACATCTCGAAGGCAATCCTTGACGGTGTTGACATCATATGCTTCGGGGAGTTGGCGACATGTGGGTACCCTCCACGAGACTTTTTAGAATTTTCAGATTTTATCAATCAGAGCTATGCATGTATAGAGGACATACGAGAGGCCTCCAAAGGAATAGCTGTAGTGATTGGTGCACCGACAGTCAACCCAGTTCCTGAGGGGAAGGATTTATATAACTCGGTTTATTTTATTGCAGATCAGGAGATCATTCATGTGCAACACAAGGCGCTGCTTCCGACCTATGATATATTCGATGAATATAGATATTTTGAGCCAGCCAGGGAGTTTAACGTTGTAGAGTATAAAGGACAGAAGATAGCGCTGACAGTATGCGAGGATATCTGGAATATCGGCAATGAAAACCCGCTCTATACCATCTGTCCGCTGGATGAATATGAATCTCAGAATCCAGACTTCATCATCAACGTGTCTGCATCACCATTCAGCTATGATCATGCCGAGGCGCGCCTCGAAATACTTAAAGCAAATATCACCCAATATGGCATCCCGATGTTCTATATTAATCATGTAGGTGCCCAGACGGAAATCATATTTGATGGCGGGTCAACTGTCATGTCGCCAGATGGAACTATCTACGAGGAGATGCCATATTTCATAGAAGACTATCGCTGCTATGACTTGGATGATGTACAAGCAAGTGGTCAATCTATCGAACAACCGAAAGATAAGATTTTGGAGATCCATGATGCACTGGTTTTGGGTCTCAAAGATTATTTCGGAAAACTTGGATTTAAGAAGTGTGTGTTGGGCTTGTCAGGAGGGATAGACTCTGCTGTCACAACAGTTATTGCTCAGCGTGCTCTGGGTGCTGATAACGTTCGGGTGCTCTTAATGCCTTCACAATTCTCCTCTGATCACTCTGTTGATGACTCCATAGAGCTATGCAAGAACATCGGGATACAGTATGACATCATCACTATCGAGGAAGTCTATCAGATATACATGCAACAACTTAAGTCTCTGTATGAGGATCTACCATTTAATATTGCAGAAGAAAACCTGCAGGCACGTATCCGAGGAATGCTCTTGATGGCGGTTTCCAACAAATTTGGAAACATTGTTCTGAACACTTCTAATAAGTCAGAAGCTGCCGTAGGCTATGGCACACTCTATGGTGATATGTGCGGTGGGCTGTCAGTTATTGGAGATGTATACAAGACAGATGTCTATGCACTGTCTCGATACATGAATAAAGACGGAACTGTCATCCCAGAAAATATAATCACGAAGCCCCCATCAGCGGAGCTGCGGCCCAATCAGAAAGACTCGGATAGTTTACCTGACTATGACATCCTCGACGCGATCTTAGAGCAGTACATCGAAAATCAAAAAGGACCTAAAGAAATCATCGCTATGGGCTATGAAGAGGCATTAGTTAAGCGAATCCTGCGATTGGTCAACATCAATGAATTTAAAAGGTATCAGACAGCACCATCTTTGCGAGTAAGCTCTAAGGCCTTTGGTATGGGTCGGCGGATGCCGATTGTAGGGAAGTATCTTAGTTAAAGTGGATATTCGATCACTACTGTATGAAGAGCACTCTAAAAAACAGGCTCAAAAAATCTGTGAAGGTATCATCTGCGGTGAAGCGTCACTAAGTGTGTTACTCAACTTATTATATACTGGAGATATGCGCATGCGTCAGCGAGCGTCATGGCCATTAGAGTTTGTCGCTCAGCGAAATGAAGCATCGCTATATCCTCATATGCCTGATATTATTGGTCATCTTCAGACGTCTCTAGAGGATAGCTTGCTGAGAAATCTCTACCGCAGTCTTCAACATATGAAGTTCTCCGAAGATCATATCGGTGATGTTTATGAAGTGGCCTTTGCACATCTATCTGATCCACAGAGTGCCGTCGCCATACAGGTATTTGCGATGACCACATGTGTCAATATAGCCCATGTCTATCCTGAGTTAGCTCATGAGTTAATACCAACTATTGAAGGGTTTTATAATACGGGTAGTGCTGGTTACAAAGCTCGAGCTAGGAAGGAACTGAAACGCCTGAGAAAGTTGGGTAATACATAGAGTCTATAATGTGGAATTCGTACAATTTAAGCAGCATAATTCCATGAATCAATAGACAAGTGATTATGCAGGTAATTCCCAAATTATTAATTATATTAAAGTATAAACTATTACTATGCACTATGTGTAGTGGCCTGTTTAGTAATCACTTATTGCCAAGAACCATGAATAAAGCATCACATTATTGTTTGTTATTTGTGCTCGCATTTTCAACCAGTTGCGCGAGTATAGTAAGTAAAAGTACTTACCCACTTACCGTTAATACTTTCCCTTCAGGAGTCAAGATTGTGGTTAAAAATGGAGATGGGCAGGTAATATTTAACGGGATGTCACCCGCAACGGTATCACTTAAAGCCAGTGCAAAATTCTTTAAAAAAGCTGCTTATACTGTTAATGTATCTGCTGATGGTTATGCGCCTCAGACGTTGCCTGTAAATTTCAAGTTGGACGCTTGGTATTTTGGCAATTTGGCTTTTGGTGGCGTTATTGGAATGCTAATCGTAGATCCCGCTACAGGAGCGATGTATAAAATAGAGAATGAGTATATGAATATCGTTTTGTCTGAATCTAATGCAATCATAGATGGCCCAAGCCTTAATGTTTATGACTTAGCGGATGTGCCAGTACAGCATAGGGATAAATTGGTTAAGATCACCCCTTAATTCTTAAATGAGCAGTAAGAATGGGATATTTAAGAGAAACCTAGGATCCTAATAAATCCCAGGAATGATCTTCTTGGTCCTTGCCAAATACTCCTGATACTTCGCATCTCCTTTAAAGCGCTTTGCCCGCGCTTTTTCTAACAAAGGAATCCCGCTAACACATACTAATAAGAGGATTATGAACACAGTACCAAGTACTGACAGATATTGCAATCCATGCAGATAAGGTATAGACGCTACAAAAATGCCTATCCAAAAGATAGATTCGCCGAGATAGTTGGGATATCTGATGTGCTTGTACCATCCGTCGGTATAGAGCTTAGATCTATTGCCTGGTTGCTTCTTGAATTTAGATTTTGAGTAATCTGAAGCAGCCTCTATATACAGTCCCACCGCAGCTACTGCTATGCCTAGTATCTCTATGAGTACCAATGAGCCATCAGGGTTAGGAACATTGAGCCTCATAAGAGCTGGCAATGATACTACCCATGATGCAAATCCCTGAAGGACAAAGAATCTGAAGAATCGATTCTTATTGACTCTTATCTTATCAAAACGTTCATCTTTGCCTAGTTGAGTAACTCGATCTAAGAGGTACCAGCCCAGTCTAATTGCCCAAATCACAATAAGTGCTGTGATCCAAATTTTACCTAAGGACTCCCACCCTCGACCGAGTACGAATGCGAATGCTGCTAATGAAAAGAAACTCAGACTGTAAGTTATATCAGTGAGTTTATCAGTCTGTAATCTAAAGGCAATGAAGAACATGATCACATTAAGGATCATGACGAAGACTAAGCCGCTGACAAGGAAAGTGCTCATTATATGTTAACAAGCACGAATAAGATTAAGTTCTGAAAGACCTAATGCGGTAAAATGATTAGCTGGTTTCTACACCATCCACGATTTCTGCCGCAGCGTCAGATTGATTCTTCGCTTCTTGAATTGCTTCTGAAATCGTCTCTGGTGCAGGCCATGGGCGCTCACCGATTAGCTCTGACACATCAGACTTCACAAGTACTTCTCGCTCAAGGAGTGCCTTAGCGAGTATGTGGAGCTCTTTTTCATACTGTCTGAGTAATTCCTGCGCTCGCTGGTATTCTTTTTCTAGAAGTATTCGCACCTCATCATCTATCAATGTTGCAGTATCGTCACTATATGGCTTGCTAAATTGATCTTGCTGCATTCCGTAGAATGATACATTTCCGACCTTCTTATTCATACCATATATAGCCACCATACCGTAAGCCATCTTGGTCACTTGGTCAAGATCATTTTGTGCACCAGTAGATATCTTATCAAAGATGATTTTTTCAGCAGCCCTACCTCCAAATGTCATGCATATACGATCAAGCATTTGTTCTGTACGAGTGATATACTCCTCCTTCGGGAGATACTGTGCATACCCCAGTGTACCTATTCCTCTAGGTACTATCGTTACCTTAATCAGTGGAGAGGCATGCTCTAAAAACCAACCACAGATCGCATGACCTGCTTCGTGATAAGCTATGATTTCTTTCTCCTTAGGGGCGATGAGTTTGTTTTTCTTCTCAAGACCACCAATCACTCTATCTAGTGCGTAATTGAAATCTTCCATTTCAACTTTCTTCTTGTCTCGTCGTGCTGCGACAAGTGCTGCTTCATTACAGATATTAGCAATATCGGCTCCAGCAAATCCTGGAGTCATCTCTGCAAGTACTGATGACTTGATGCTATCAGATACTTTGATATTCTTTAGGTGAACGTTGAATATTGCTTCTCGCTCTATGAGGTCCGGACGATCGATACCGATCTGTCTGTCAAAGCGCCCGGGACGCATCAAGGCTGAGTCCAAGATGTCAGGCCTGTTCGTAGCAGCCATCATGATTACGCCCTTGTCAGTACTGAATCCATCCATTTCTACTAATAGCTGATTCAGTGTATTCTCTCGTTCATCATTACCACCTTGTACTGCACCTCTTCCTCTGGCTCGACCGATGGCATCTATCTCATCGATAAATACGATACATGGTGCTTTCTCACGTGCCTGCTTAAATAAGTCACGCACTCTCGATGCTCCCACCCCTACGAACATCTCTACGAAGTCTGAGCCCGATATCGAGAAGAATGGCACATTCGCTTCACCAGCGACGGCTTTAGCTAATAGTGTCTTACCAGTACCTGGAGGGCCTACTAAGAGTACGCCCTTAGGTATTTTACCTCCGAGACTGGTATATTTTTTTGGATTCTTAAGGAAGTCTACAACTTCCATTACTTCTTCTTTAGCCTCGTCGAGACCTGCAACATCTTGAAAAGTGATGTTTACCTTTGAAGAATTGTCAAACAAAGTGGCACGTGACTTGCCGATGTTAAATATCTGAGCGCCAGGACCACCTGCTCCACCACCAACACGACGCATAATAAAGAGCCAGATAGCCACAAAAAATAGTAATGGTAATACCCAGCTAAGAATTGTTGACACCCAGTTTTCACGGGTATCATACTTTGGATCAAGATCAAACCCTTCTTGACGCAACTCCTTTACTCTATCATCAAAGATCTCAACACTGCCGATCTCCACCACATACTGAGCAGGATCAAGGCTAGTTGTTAATTTATTATTGGAATTGACGTCTTCATAGTTTCCTACTGATTCGGGTTTGAGATAGATGTTGACGACACGCTTGTTGATGACTTCAACACGATCTACATCACCAGCTCTTACAATCTCTTCAAATCTATTGAGGGTGATCTCTTTAGGTTGAGAGACAAGGGTCATCACCATATTAATCCCAACCAAAAAGACGATTATAAAGGCATAAAACCAGTAAGAGCTAAAGCCCTTTTTCTCTGGTTTCTGATTTTTATTTTCTTTGTTATCTGCCATTTTTTCTCTTTTGACATAAGTGTTAATGCTTACTTATGTCATTTATTAACTCAGACTACATCTTCATAAGAGGTAATCTCTGCATCACTCCACAAGTCTTCGAGGTCATAGAATTGACGTGTTTCTGGATAAAACACGTGTACTACAATGTCGAAGTAATCAACTAAACACCACCGAGCATCATTAGTTCCTTCTATATGCGACGGAGTGATACTTAATTCTTCTTTGATTCGTCTACTCACATTACCACTGATCGCTTTGACCTGTGTTGTAGAATCCCCTGAACAAATAATAAAATAGTCTGCAGGCGCATCATCTAATTTGCTCATATCTAGCTTCATCACGTCCTTTCCTTTTATATCCTGAATGCTGTCTATGATTAAGTCTAATAGATCAGAACTATTGTATAATGGAGCAGTTAATGTACTGTTTGCAGTGGTGCTTTTATTTGTCAATAGGGCTTTCTGTTTTCTTATGTTCTACGGATGAAAGGTTAAAGATGTTACAACGATTAATAGGCATAAAGTTAAGCCACTTTCCAGAATTAGACTCAACTAATGATTATGCTGCTAATCTATTAGCAAAAAGTAAACCAATCGAAGGTACTGTCGTCATAACTGATAACCAAGTTAGCGGAAAAGGACAATATGGCAGAAAATGGAGTTCAGCGCCAGGTCAGAACCTCACCTTGTCAGTAATTTTGTACCCTAACATCACCGCAGAGACACAGTTCGATCTTAATATATTGGCATCGCTTGCGGTTTGTAAAACACTTAAAGAACAGTCGTCTATCAACGCACTTGTCAAGTGGCCAAATGATATATATGTGAAGGATCGAAAAGTCTGCGGTATTCTCATTAAAAACAATCTGGTCGGCAAGACCATTTCACAAACTATTATCGGGATTGGCATCAATGTCAATCAACAGCAATTTGACCCTATCATTCCCAATCCTACATCTGTAATCATGGAGACTGGTGCAATCACTGACCTGCTTGGGATGAGAGAACAACTGTTCAAGGCCATGGATCAGTACTACGACATCCTCAAAAGAGACCCTGTTGAACTCCGTCAGATGTATGTTAGGTCCCTGTGGAGACGTAATGAAGAGATTAAATATAGCCTCAATGACGGCCAGATAAGAAGTGGTGTATTAGAAGGAATAGAACGGGACGGACGCCTTATTATCAGAAGCCATATCGGAATGAACTCATATAAACTATCGGAAATAAAAATCGTGATATGATTGCATCAATTGTAACAGTAGGGGATGAATTACTCAATGGGCAAACTATTGATACTAATTCAGCATGGTTAGGAGAGAAGTTAAACGAAATAGGTGTTACACTTTCGCTGAAGCTATCAGTAGGTGACACTCAAGACAGTATTATAGATGGATTGACTTATGCGAGTAGCAAGTCAGATATCATACTTATGACAGGTGGTCTTGGCCCGACTAAAGATGATATTACTAAAGGGGCAATTGCCGACTATTTGGATGATGAGTTAGTGTTTTCTGAGGCGACGTTTGAGCGAATAAAGAATATATTTAAAACTCGAGGTCGTCAGGTACTTGAGGCACATAGAGAACAGTGTAATATGCCTAGTTCGGCAGAGCTAGTGAATAATCCTGTCGGTACAGCACCAGGCATGTGGATGCGCCATGGTGAAAAGATCATCTTGTCGATGCCGGGAGTACCACGAGAGATGAAGCAGATTATGATAGATGGTGGATTGAGAAAGATAGCTGAACTCGTACAAGGCGTATATATTAAGCACTTTATCATTCAGACAGCTGGCGTTGGCGAGACTACAATAGCCAACAAGATTGAGGATATTGTTGAGTACCTTCCGTCAGGCCTGACTATTGCCTATCTGCCAGGCTCGGGTTCGGTAAAGTTGAGATTGACTGCCAAGACAGAGAACGAGCATAGCGCTATGGATCTTACAGAGACCTATGGACGAAGAATAGTAGATAGACTAGGCAGTCTGGTCTATGGTATCGGTCCGGATAAGCTACCTGAAGCGATCGGTAAATTATGTAAGGAAAAAGGTATTAAAATCGCTACAGCTGAGAGCTGTACTGGTGGAGGCATAGGCAATATGATTGTCAGTGTGCCTGGGTCATCCGCATACTATGAAGGCAGCCTTGTTACGTACTCTAATGAACTCAAAAAAGAACTGTTAAACGTGAATGTTGATACTCTGCGCCAATACGGAGCAGTAAGTGAAGAGACGGTTAAGGAGATGATATTTGGATTAGTAGATCGTACTAACTGCGATGTAGGAATTGCAGTCTCTGGTATCGCTGGGCCAGGAGGTGGCACCACAGAGAAACCCGTGGGCACCATGTGGGTAGCTGCTGGAAACAAAACTAAAGTCGTAACTCGGAAGATTCAATTGGTGCGCAATAGAAAAATGAACATCGATTACACTATGACATTCGCCTTGAATGAGCTGCGATTGTTTATAGAAGGTAACTTTTGATAACTTTGTCACGGCAAAAAAGAAGCATGGCGATAGTTGAATTGGTCATTCCAAAAATGGGGGAGAGCATACATGAGGCGACTATCATTACATGGTTGAAAAATGTCGGTGACACTATCGAAGAGGATGAAACTGTCCTTGAGATTGCTACGGATAAAGTCGATACTGACGTCCCGTCTCCTGTCTATGGGATATTGCACAAAATACTTGCTCAGCCAGATGATGTGGTCCCAGTAGGGCAGGCTATTGCTCTTATAGCAACTGATCAGGCAGGTGTCCCTCCTACTCCAAGTGCACCAATAGAAAAACAGGCCAATCTTGAACCAGCACCTAAACAACAGGCTGAAATAATTGAGCCACCAACTCCAGTGCAGGCAATAGCACAGAAACCTCAATCGCTCGCAGCAAAAAGATTTTATACGCCACTGGTTAAAACTATTGCTAAGCAGGAAGGTGTATCTGTAGCAGAGCTAGAAACTATACCTGGGACAGGAGTTAAAAGTAGAGTTACTAAAGAAGATGTCTTTCGATATGTCAATCAGCGAGTCGCACAGTCTCGGCATGCCATTACGCATCCTGAAGTGAATACTCATGATCAAGCACCTATCACTGAGGTGCCGAAGCAAGACAGCTCTGGATCTTCTCCTCGTCATGCTGCAGCGAGGCATCAAGCTACTCCCAACAGAATAAGTAGTGTCCCTGACACAATTAATTCTGCGGGGCAAGCTGATAGAGTGGTTGAGTTAGATCGTATGAGACAACTGATTGCAAAGCACATGATCTCTTCGATTAATACTTCAGCTCATGCGACTTCATTTGTTGAAGCAGACGTCACCAAGATGGTACTCTGGCGCGATAAAGCTAAAGGAGCTTATAAAGAGAAATATGGTGAGCGGTTAACTTTTTCTCCGCTCTTTGCTGAAGCAGTGGTTGATGCTATCAAAGATTTTCCAACCATCAATGCCTCCTTGGATGAGTCGGGAAGCAAACTACATGTAAAGAAAGATATCCATCTTGGGATAGCCACAGCGTTGCCATCAGGTAATCTCATAGTGCCTGTGATCAAACAGGCAGGAACACTAAATCTTCTTGGTCTTACGGAGAGACTCAATGATTTATCACAACGTGCCAGAGATAATAAGCTACGCCCAGATGAGATTCAAGGAGGCACTTTTACCATCAGTAACATCGGTACTTTCGGCAATTTGCTAGGTACGCCAATCATCAATCAACCGCAATTGGCTATCCTTGCAATTGGTGCGATCTCTAAGAAACCTGTAATAATGGATACAGATCATGGAGATATTATTGCAATTCGTCATATGATGTTCCTATCTTTATCATTCGATCATCGTGTGATCGATGGATTCTTAGGGGGTTCATTTCTAAAACGAATTGCAGAAAATATTGAAAACTTTGACTCAAATCGGGAGATATAGCGCTATAGCGAGCTGTCTCATAATCCTATTTCTGACCCCAACAATTATATTTTCGCAGAAGGATGACCTCAAAAAAGCCAATGAGCTATATAAAGAACAGCGCTTTCAGGAAGCACTGATTTATCTCAATCGAGTTGAGAAGGTCGAGCAGAGCGGTCCATTGCTCTTCAAGCGGGCCATGATAAACTACCATACCAACCTCCTCCAACAGGCTGAACAAGATTTCACTCAGGCTGTACAGTTGGGGTATAAAAACGATGACATAGATTATTACCTCGCTGAAATAAGTCAACAGAAAGGAAGATTTTCTCAAGCGGCGGAATTCTATAAGATATATCTCAAGTCCCTCAAGGGGATGCCTTCACGACAGGAGGAGATATACCATAAGATTAGCCAATGCGGGCATGCCTTGCGAATCAGCTACCAACCGACGTTGGCAGTTATCGAAAAACTACCTGGGCCGATCAATTCTATTTATGACGACTTCAGTTGGCTGCCAAGCCCTAACGACTCAAGTACGTTTTACTTTTCAACTAACCGACCCAACACAGTAATTAATCTTGCCGCAGGCCATTATGAGATCTATAGCGTCAAGGATAAAAATTCGGAGTGGTCCAAGCCCAAGCGAATGTCATATCCTATTAACACTCGTGATGAGGAAGTTATGATAGGATTTAATGATTATACAGATGGAATCTATCTTCTGCGACAGGAAGATGATGGTAGCTCCAATCTATTAATGCATAAACGAGGGGATACTAAAGGCAAGCAAGATAAGATAGACATCGGGGCTAAGTTTTCTGTGGAGAATGCTGGTGTATTTTTTTACAATGATAATCTGATTCTGTTCTCTGCCGAATTGGCTGAAGGTTTTGGAGGCTATGACCTGTACTTTAGCGTCAAGGAAGACGAAGTGTGGACTACCCCAGAAAATATGGGACCATCGGTTAACTCTCAATATGATGAACTTGAACCTAAGCTTACCAATAATGGTGAGATACTGTATTTCTCAAGTAATCGTCCTCAGAGCATAGGAGGATTCGACATATTTAGGTGTAACTACTTATATGAATCAGAGGCTTGGTCTCAACCTTACAACCTTGGCATACCTATTAACAGCCCAGGAAACGACCAGGGTATTCAGCTGAGTGCAGATGGCTTGATGGGACATTTTAATTCTGATAGAAAAACGTCATATGGTGGCTTTGATATTTACTCGGCCCGATTTATTGAGCGACAAGCAGGACAGGATTATTATGCTGGATTTGTGCCATTTACAGACTATGAGCCTGCAGATCAGATTACACCAGAAGAGCGAGAAAATCTACTTGCGGGAGCTCTTGAATTTGCGACAGAATCAGACGAAACAATCACAGTTGCGGAGATCCAAGAATATAGCGTTAATCCGATATATCAT
Organism: uncultured Saprospiraceae bacterium; assembly: GCA_964489125.1. Classification (GTDB taxonomy): domain Bacteria; phylum Bacteroidota; class Bacteroidia; order Chitinophagales; family Saprospiraceae; genus GYS-P2D. The sequence continues at coordinate 36,865 of CAZAXY010000008.1, read as the reverse complement.
GTGGTGGAAGAATATCTGGATGATGGCAGCAATCAAATTGAAATCAATCAAGTGAAGCAAATTCTTCAGACTAATGAAGATATTTTATTAGAGCTTATCAGCAGTGGTAATGACGATGAAATTATCGAATACAGCCTGTTCGCCTCGATGAAGAGAGCCGAATCCGTCAAGAAAAAAATACTTGATGGTACTCATATAGACCCCGAACGCATATCTGTAACTGGCATCGGGCGTAACTATCCTATGGTTAAGCAAAAAAACTCTCAAGCTGATAAATACAACACACGAGTAGACCTGAGATTTAGCAATGTTCCCAAATATGTTACAATTGAAACAGATATAGAACTGGACATACCTAACAGTCATATCGATTATCGATACGAGATATATCGTACAGTGGTGGATGCTGATGTCTCCTATAGAATAGAGATTGCTACTGTCAGTCAAATGTATCGAGGTATGGCCTTAAGCTTATTTAACGATCCCGCTATCGAGAAGGATAACGCTACTGGATTGTATTCATATACGATTGGCTTATATGACAATTATGCCGAGGCGATTCTAACTGAAAGAAACTTGGAACGAGAAGGTATCGTTGATGCCAAGGTGATACCATATGTCAATGGGCGTCGCATTGCAGAGGATCAGATGATAGACTACGTCAATGAATACTCGGCTCTCAAAGATTATATAAACTATAATCCGGCCAACGGCACTAATTGATAGGGTAAGGTCGATTTGACCAAGTTGTCTCGTACAATATAAATGAAGTAGTATCCCCCACCTCCAGTACCACATAGCTTGATGAAATAGTCACCACTTGCCAGTCCTTCTTGCCAAAAAGGCATGAGTCGATCTACGATCATAGGTCTCATATACCTGAGTTGAAACGCAGACAGTTCAGATACATGCGGACTTATCTCTTGATCTGCCAGGAGCTTAGTGATGATGATGTTATTCAGTTCTGTCAGCCGCCTACCTATGGCAGGTTTTTTTTGATCGATTTCCATAAACTTTGGCACTAGGCCTTTTACACGTCGGCGATCTCCACTATCTAATAGGTATAGCCTGGAGATGGAGTGTCGCGGCACTGCAGCGGATTCGATCAACTTGTAATTGCCTTGACTATCTCGCAGAATCGGGCTGTGCTTTATGCTGATCAATGGATCGAAGCCGGAGCTCTTTACATGAAAGAAGGATTCAATCTTAGCTAGTTGCTTACGGAGAGTTGGGATGTCTTCTGCACAATGTGATGCGCAATAATCATAGATTGCGGCGGATATAGCACCAGAGCTTCCCGTACCGTATCCCTTTCTAATCGTGCTGCGATAGAATATTTGGCCAGCGTCGATCTCTTTAAGCTTACGCTCATCAAGAAAGGAAGAACACTCAGCTTGTAAGTAGTCAATTAATCCTTTTGTCATGCGTGAATTACGTCCTGGTTCCTGAGACCAGTATCCGTATCTATCTGATATGGGAACCCCTATAACTTGTGATCCCAGAATAACAGAGTATTCTCCAAACAGGATGACTTTAGAGGGGTATCGACGCATGTTAAAACGGTCGATTATTTTCCCAGTGCCAGGCAGTATTCATTATTTCCTTTATGCCATGCGTAGGCTCCCAACCCAATAGGCGTTTAGCTTTGTCGTAGTTGCTGTAGATGGCGATTACATCTCCAGGCCTCCTTGGTCCGATGCGGTAGTTGAGTTTTTGATTGCTCACTTCTTCAAATGCCTTAATCGCCTCAAGAACCGTAACTCCATCTCCTATACCTAGATTAAATACTTCGTAGGACTTATTATTTCGGTTCTCTAACAGATATTTTACAGCACTTGTATGTGCTGATGCGAGATCCTCAACATGTATGTAATCTCGTATACAGCTGCCATCACGAGTATTGTAATCATCACCAAAGACCACGCATTCTTTTCTTTTGCCAGCGGCTGTTTCGGTGATTACTGGTACGAGATTAAGTGCTTTTTGTTTGGGAGCTTCGCCGAGCAATCCAGAATGATGTGCACCAGCAGGATTGAAATAGCGAAGCGAGATTACGTCAAGATCACTATAATTGCTGAGATCTTTAAGTATGTATTCGCCCAACTGTTTGGTCCGTCCATAAGGAGATTCTGCTTCTTTCATCTCTGTTTCTTCTGTCACGGGTAATTCTGACGCCTGACCATAGACGGTGCATGAAGATGAAAAAATAAGATTCTTGATGCCTGCTGACTGCGCTCCTGAAACTACATTGATCAGAGACTTCATATTATTCTCGAAGTATAGCAGCGGTTTTTCTGTAGACTCACCAACTGCCTTTAGTGCAGCAAAATGAATGATTGCATCGACATCACTTAGCTTCAGGAATAATGCTGCTGTAGCTTGGTCATCACACAGATCTAACTGGTAATGTTCTGGTCGCTTGCCAGTGATTTTTTGTATATGATCAATTGATGCCTCGTATGAATTATGATGGTTGTCGATAGTAACCACGTCGTAACCATTATTAATGAGGTCTACCGTAGTATGACTCCCAATATATCCTGCACCCCCTGTCACTATAATTTTAGCCATAAAATTCAATTACATTTGCCAAACTTAATCCAAAAATATATATGATCTCAGAGTCTGTCATCAATAATGTAAAAGATATCGCCGTTAGGGCAGGTGTGGCTATAATGGAAATCTATAAGGATGAGTCCAAATTTAAGGTAGAGCAGAAGTCTGATGATTCTCCTCTTACTGCGGCCGATCAGGCTGCTAATGCTGTGATTGTTGCAGGCCTTGAGAAGCTCGATGTGTCCTTTCCTATTATATCGGAGGAAAATAAGTTAGTAGATTATGAGATTAGAAAAAACTATGAGCGTTTTTGGTTAGTAGATCCCCTTGATGGCACGAAGGAATTTATTAAGCGCAATGGTGAGTTTACTGTCAATATCGCATTAATCGAAGATCAAGAACCCATATTTGGGGTAGTTTATGTGCCAGCTACTGTAGAAACTTATTGGGGAGTGAAGGGCGAGGGCTCTTGGTACAGTGATGGGATAAAAACTAATAAACTAGATACTACTAGATATTCTAAGGATCAGCAAGGAGTGCGTGTAGTATGTTCACGGAGTCACATCAACGAAGAGACTCAGCAGTTGATGGCTGGTCTCAATCAACCAGAAATCGTTTCAAGAGGGAGCTCATTGAAATTTTTAATTATCGCCAAGGGAGATGCGGAGTTATATCCTCGCATTGGACCTACGATGGAGTGGGATACTGCTGCAGCGCACATCGTCCTAACTGAAGCTGGGGGGACTGTAACAGAGTATCAATCTGACGGGCCATTATTATATAATAAGGAGAACCTGCTCAATCCATATTTCATAGCGTCAGCAGCTCAATCATAAGCATTACTGATGGCTTTTTCAATCGTCATTATCTGCCGAGATGAAGAAGATATCATTGGAAACTGTCTATCCGCTTTACGGGGCCTTACAGATGATGTTATTGTCTTAGATACTGGAAGCACTGATCGAACTATTGAGATTGTCAAGGCATATCCAGTAACACTTATAGAGCATCCATGGAGCGGTTATGGTCCTACTAAGAACTATGCTAACCTCCAAGCTAAATATGACTGGATACTCAGCCTTGATGCTGATGAGGTATTGGATGAAGAGCTATATGAGTCCTTAAGCGCTTGGGATACAAGCGCTACCGGAGTATATTGGATCAAACGAGTAAATCATATCGGAGGCAGAAGTATTAGTTATGGACATCTAAAGCCAGAGCTCAAGCCACGATTGTTTAATAAGAACATCTATCAATGGGATGACAGACCCGTACATGAGCTGCTGACGCCCGCAGTACCTAAAAATGATATATCAATGCTGAAAGGAGTTCTGCTACATTATCAAGCTGAAGATATGGAGGACTTAAGCCGACAATATGAGAAGTACGCATTATTAACTCCCACTAAGAAAGGAATAGTGAAGAGGCTAGCGCCCTACTACCATTTTATACGCAGTTATGTGATTATGTTGGGATTTATAGAAGGAGAAACAGGCTACCAATTGGCTAAGCTTTATAAGCGCTATCACCATCTGCGTGATAAGAATTAATATTTACTGCTCCACGCATTATACCCACCTTCCATATTGGTTACGTCTTTAAATCCATTACCGATCATCTTATGCACCGCCTTGCCGCTGCGACCGCCGCTACGGCAATAGATTAAGTAAGTAGCATCTTTATCGAGCTTCTCAATCTCCTCATCAAAAGAATTATCTCTATAGTCTATCATAATCGACCCCGCAATATGACCTTCTGCATATTCTTCTGGAGTTCGTACATCAAGGAGCACTGGAGCATTAGCGGATTGTAGCCACTGATGAGCCTCTGATACTGAAATGTCTTTTCTGATTACCTTCTCTGTGTCATCACCATTAATAATGCTTGTAGATGTGCTGTTGTCTGTCTTGCAGAAAGCAAGAAATAAGACGGGTATGAAGAGGAGATATTTCATCAGTAGAATTTTGGTAAATGTACTAAAAAGGAAAAGGGAGGAAACCTCCCTTTTTACCAAAACCGTATGAAAAAACTATCTAACTATTCTTTTTCTATCTTAAAGACACTATTAAAACACTTCAACCCTTTGTTTTCTTACATATTAACACTTAAGAGAGTGTTAAAAAACCTAAAGGGCTATTATTAGTAGCATTTCTAAAGTCGTAAAAGTTGATCAGATTTGGAAAGATGTCTCCTAAGTCAGATTGTGATACACCAAACCATTGTGCTATTTCAGCAAAGTATACATCTGCTGCGGTCGTAGGTACTAAGACACCACCACCAAGATCAACTGTATTAGCCCTGAAGTCTAGAGTTTCTGGATACTCTCCATATATCTGTCCACCTCGCACTGGACCGCCTACAGCAAATACATTCCCGCCCCATGCATGATCTGTGCCATTGCCATTAGATCTTAGCGTTCTTGCAAAGTCAGAAATAACAAAAGTCAAGACTTGATCATCGCAGCTCAACTGATCCATAGCCCGTTGGAAGCTAGCAAGGGCTAGATCTAAATCCGACAAGTTATTATCATGTCTAATTGCAATATTGTCGTGCGTGTCATAGCCACCTTGGCTTATAAAAAATGTCTGACGACTAAAGCCTAAGGTTTCATGAACGGCTATTGCTTTAGCGACTTGCTCGAATGATCTTCCGATATTTGAGAGCGGAAATGTTACACCGAGATCTATTCCTTCAGTTGCTTCAGCATAAGCGTCATTGATATCGAGAGAATTGTTTAGGGTGCCGAGATAGGTGTCCTTGAATACATCTGCATAAGTTTGCGAGAGCAAATCCCGTACGGCACCTTCTAATATTGGATTGTCTAAGCCAAAAATGCCTATTGCACCTTGACTAGGACTAATTGTAAAGGGTATACTATTCTGCCCAGAATGAAAAGTGTTGATGCCATCAAGTGATATGTTCATGGGGATCAAATCATTGGAGTTGAGTCCAGGATTCATATCATTGATGAGTTCGGTCATGCGAGCGCCCCATCCCTGTGCAGAGCGCTCATGTGGGATAGCCGTTTGCCATTGCTGCAGTTGGTCACTATGACTTAACAAACCCAGTGGCATTCGCTTTGCTCTTTCAAAAAAATCGTCTACTGTAAGCGGCTCTATCAGTGTACCAACATTTGCAATAAAAGCTAATCGCTGCTCATAGTAGAGCTGTCGAAGATTAGATAGATTGGGGTGTAAGGCGAATGTTCTCCCATTAGTTGACCCACTCAATTCTTGAAGACTGTTTCTGTCATGAGCGACATTGGACCTTACTTCGCTATAAGTACTAAATTCATCTGGACTAGTTGGGATGAGCATATTGTAAGAGTCATTACCTCCCTGTAGACTCAGGCAAACAAGTGCCTTATAATCTGAGCCTGCACCTGTGGATAGCGCAGCTGAACTCATAGCGCGTAGATTGAGCATTGAGGACATCATAGTTGTTGAAGTCATCGCTCCACATCCTGCATACTTAATAAATTTTCTTCTATTCATTGCCATATGCTGCGTTATTTAATGATGGTGTAATCTGGTGATATCATGGCGATATAAACCACAAATTGTGCACGCTCTCTATAGCGTCCTGTTGGGCCGGCGGCTTCTAGAGCTCTTCGGATGACATTTCGAGTAATGTCACTCATCTGTCCGTGCAAGAATAGTATATCAACTCTATGGATGAGTCCTTCTTGATCATTTCTTGCTAATTCTTCTAATTCGTCAAAAACAACTTCTACATGTGGCGTCCTATCTTCCCAATCAAACATTAATAATTCAAAGAAGGTCCATTCAAATACCTGGTTCGTATATCCGATGGAAGTCTCAGAGTCAAGTATCCTAAACTCTGGTGCCACCAATCCTTGATCTGATATTTCTCCAGAGGGAGCAAAATCGGGATTGTAAAAATTGAAAACAGAGGGCGCACTTTGAGGTGCCTGCTTAGTTCGTTCAAAAAGACTCTGGGGGTCCTTCCAAAAGACTCCTGATGGGCTATCATTGGGCAGAGCATGTAAGATATGTGTATGTCTTAGAACTGGTTCTCTCAGTTGCCCTTGAGCAGGATCAAGTATAAACTCGCAAGAACGTGCCTCTTGATCTAATAGGATGGCCTTAACCACATCCAACATATCTCCCCTGACACCTTGACCATTGTCCGCAAACACGTTAGCCACTCTCTCTATATATGCTGGTGATGGATTGGACTTAACCATTCGCTGGATTAGCTGTCGCGAGACAAACGGAGGAACATTAGGATGGTTGAAAAGATGATCTAAGGCATCATTAATATCTTTTAGACCAGGCTGACCTGCCGGTATAATAAAATCACCGACTATTGTCTTTTCTCCTGGCTCATGAGCTTGCTCATAAATGCGCATAGCTATGGTGCGATCTATGGCATAGAAGTCTGCGCCAAATTCTATTCTAGCGTTAGGATACCGTTGCTTAATCTTGTCATTAAAGTCGGCACCGCCTAAACCTGTGAAAACTCTTGCTAATCCTCTTATATCATCATTGTCGTAGGTTGGAATGACTTGGCCACTGTCCTCAAGCTTGAGACTTCCATCCATGTTCAACTCATTAAGACCTATAGTGAAGAGCTGCATAATCTCTCGGGCAAAGTTCTCGTCAGGTTGCTGATTATTGGTAGTATCGCTTTTGGGATTGTTGAGATGACTTAGATAAAAGCCCATGCTTGTGCTAAAAGTTATATCTCCCAATAAATCTCTAAAGTTGCCAAATGACCGTCGCAACAGAAGATCATAGAATGCCCCCATTGCTTCGCCATGATTACCTAAGTCAGTATTATTATGTGATATGACGAATATTTGACTGAGCGCATTAGCGACTTTATATCGCAGTTGATCTGGCGCTTTAGCGGCGTTGTCCCACCATGCATAGCTAAAGTGCTTCGCCCAGGGTCCAAAGTAATCTTCTGGTCGGTTTGGATTGCCTTCAGCGTCAGTCTGCGTAAGGAAGTATTGAAATTCTTCTTCATTGATAGCGATCACATTTGATAGCACATCAGTCATCGGTAGATTGGCTTGCTCATCTATCCATGCCTCATAATCACCTGAGAGGGCGAGACGTTCTATGTCTTCCATAGATCCACCCAAGCCTGCTTGAAATAAGAATCTGGACGCCGCCATGAGATCAGCATCAAGACCATGGCCATTGATTGTGTTAGATGGATTAGTGCCTGTAAATGTATGACTCGCAGTCACGCTTACCCCAGTCTCACTCCTACCTCCGATGAACGAACGCTCTTGAGCTGATAGCTCACAGAAAGTAATTAGTCCTATTAATAATATCAGTACTCGCATGGTGATTATTTTTTGAATACTTGAATCTGTTCGCTAATGACCTGGTCATTTTCACCGAATACTTTGATGATATATTGACCATCCACAAATCCCTTCATATTGAGTTGTAGGGTCTTTTCATTGGTGAATACTCTATCCAAGATTCTACCGTTGAGATCGATCATCTCATAATACCTCGTTTCAAATACATCATCCTGAATATATACAGTTAGGAAATCAGCAGTAGGATTTGGATAGATTTCGTAAGCGAATGCATTGATATCTGATGTGCTTGTTGTTGTTTCTCCAAGGAAAAATCGCACCTCCGAAAGTCCAGCACATGTACCACCTTTGGTCCTGACAGCTGTGATAATGACCTGACTCGCTTCAAATGGAGTAATATCTGATATCTCATCACCTTGATAAAATACATCAGGATCATGTTCAGGTATTTCGAACTCGCCTAAGGTGGTCCATGAAACGCCATCTGTCGAATAATCTAAGGCGAAAACTTCTATTCCTATGTCAGTAAATTCCGGGAGGTTGGCATTCCATACTTTCATGCCATCTATGGCTTCTACTTGCCCAAAGTCGTACATGATCCAGTGTGTAAATGTGCGCTCGGGGTTTGGATTCTGAGATATGTTGCATGATACCCAAGCATCTGCAAGAGCAGTACTATGCCTGTCAGGAAAACACTGACCTGACAATTGCAGACTTGCAAGAGAAAGAGAAAATAGTGTAACAAGGAGTCTCATCATACTAATTGCTTAATGATTGAATGCTCTAATAACGGAACGAAGTGTGCGTAAGACACTTTTAACCGCTAAAAGTTACATGACTTCCAATAAAAAACACACTAGTAATTACCCTCAATTGCCCAAAGTAGACAAATTGTCTCTACAAGACTAATTTCTTAGAGTCCCGCCTTTGCGCTGATCTCCATCATTCTATCGATACACGCCACTCCTTTTTCTATAACCCAGTCTTCGAGAATGATCTCTGGCAACTCATACTCCATACACAAGTAAAGCTTCTCCATATTGTTACGTTTCATGTGTGGGCAGTCATTGCACGCACAAGTATTGTTAGGAGGTGCTGGGATAAACTCTTTATTTGGAGATTTAAGCTCCATCTGGTGGATGATGCCTGATTCTGTGGCCACAATAAATTTTTGAACATCACTCTCATGGGTATATCTTAGCAAGCCACTTGTTGATCCGATGAAGTGGGCTTTCTCAAGGATGTGAGCTTCACACTCCGGGTGAGCGATCAACTCCGCTTCCGGATTGCGGATCATCGCCTTAGTGATCTTCTCATTGGAGAATATCTCATGGACCATGCAGGCGCCATTCCACAGAATCATATTTTCTCTACCAGATTTCTTTTGTAGGTATGCCCCTAGGTTCTTATCAGGGGCGAATATGATGCCTTGATCTTCAGGTACGCTATTGATAACATGTATCGCATTAGAGGAAGTACAACAGATATCTGTGAGTGTCTTCAGCTCTGCAGTACAGTTGATATAGCTCACTACGACATGATCAGGATGTTTTTCTTTAAATTTTTTGAATAGGTGAGGTGGACATGAATCTGCAAGAGAACAGCCAGCCTTTAGGTCAGGTAAGACTACCTTCTTGCCAGGATTCAACATTTTGGCGGTTTCAGCCATGAAGTGTACCCCAGCGAATACAATCATATCTGCATCGGTGCGCTCGGCCTCTTGTGCCAATTGAAGACTATCACCTATGAAGTCGGCTATATCCTGAATATCAGACTCTACATAGTAATGCGCCAAGATTATGGCGTTCTTTTCTTTTTTGAGCCTCTCGATTTCAGCGATATAATCGAGAGTAGGATCGGTATCTACCGCTAGATATCCTTTGCGATTTAGATTCGATTTGGCTTCTTCTATTGTCAGGGTGTCTATCATGTCCGCGTGTTAAAATTTTTGGTATTCAATATGATTGTTTAACTAAGATATATCAATGTATTTATATCTGGTGCTAGGTCCATTTTATGACGAGGGATATGCTCATTGGTAACGTTAATTACAGGGCATAAAAAAACCCTCTCGAGGGAGGGTTTTTATTACGAGATAGTTATCTCGATCACTCGAGGGTGATTGGTTTATTGCTCTTAATTCAGTTGTGATTGTATCCTTACGAACTGCAGAGGATCTTTACTCTGATCTTGTTTGAAATCAATTGTTATAGCTGATTCTGGCACATCCAATGATTTTAATACTGAGATCACATCATTGATCATCTTGTCTAAGACCTCTTCATTTCCTGGTCTTTTTGCGGCTGTAACTGTTATTTCATTGGCATAGGTCTGTCTATAATGACCTGCTATATGATGGAGATTAGCCACGGCTTGTTCGTCCAGTCGTTCGAATGATCCATCGAATGGGACGAATCGGATCTGATCTATTTGGTGTTTTTTGAGGATGTTGTATTTCTTTTTTGCGGCCGCAACCTTTTCCTCATGAGATTTTTCGGAATCGAAGTACTCAGGTACTTCAATGAATCGTTTGACGACCTTGCCTTCTTCGTTTACTTCGGCGAGATATGCTCTGCCATTTTCAACAATGATTGTTGTTTCATCGATATCTGTTGTGATATCAGATGGTAAGGCAATAGCCATGAAGGCTAGCCAAATCACTACTATTTGCATCTTTTACTATTTGATGCATGAAGAGGCAAGTTTCATGCCAGTAGCCATACAACAAAAAAAGGCGCCATCACCCAAAAAGTGATAACGCCTGATTTACTGGTTTAGGATGGGGGTATTCAACTGTTTTTGTTGGGGGCAACTGTGATCTTTATGAATTGGCTTTCATCTATACCTAGATATGTTTTTGATGTGATCTCGATTCTGCTGCGATCTATACCGAATCCTACTAATATATCAGTTATATCGCCAGTAATGCCTTGGGCATAGTCACTATCGGACAATGTGATTTGGATAGTGCTCTCTGCGCTTTGCTCGGCAAGTACCGAGATATATCTTATGTGCTCTACGGCGTCTTCGCTCAATCCATCGTCGTCATAGTCGACTGTGATAAATCTGGTGTTGATCAACTCAGCCGTCTTGGCGACAGCTCTGTCGACGAGCTCTTCATGACTGTCTGTAGAAGAGAAATAGTCTTCTGAGATGTCGTAGCTCTGGATGATTTCTCCCGTTGGAGTCATGGTGACTAATTTGGCCTCTCCTTGTACTAAGATGATGTCATGAGACAAGGTCTCGATTAGGTTTAACGGCTGAGTAATAGGATTCAGACTAGCCAAGTGCAGTAATGTGATTAATAGGTAGTTCATGAGTGTGTAGTTTTAATTATTGTCACCTAATAACCACAGAATATGGATGAAATGTCTAGTTCCGCTATGATTTCAACTAAAATTTTGGGTATGCCTGTAGAGATTTGAACTAACTGGATAGGTGTATACCCTTACACCATGTGTACACTTGTAATCAGTTTGAAGTAGATGAAGAGAGATATGAGACGAGCTTATGTCGGATATATATACTATTGTAATTTATTCAGATAAGAGATAGCCGAAAAATGCGCTGCATTAATCTTCTTCAATCTCTGTCTCAAGGCAGTACTGGCATTTCCATATACTTCTAAACTTATGAAGGCCCGCGACTCGCTTAATCTTGCCGCAAAAGGCTTATAATTGTCGAAATGATGTAAGACAGCTTCGGAGTTAGCATAGGTCTCTATAACTTTAAGAATGTCTGAGTGCTCTGAAATATACCAATCGTATTGTAGCATGCCTTCTTCGGTCTGTGAACAATGTTCTTGCAATTCCTTTACAACGGTTCGTAATTCTGCCAGTTTGTTGTCAATCAATTTTGATGTTGCTATGATTATAATTCTGTCTTCCATAAGTCGAATTTGTTGGTACTAAATGGGGCCATATGAGATGCGGGATAACCGTTGTAATGAGCAGAGGATCTCAAGGTTACATCTCATCTCTTGTTATCATCTGATTATTCGTGCCACTCCTTCCAGAAATCTAATGACTTAGAATTTATTGACGTTGTGCCTTTATAAATACATCAATATTATCAGGGCGATCATTAACAAAGCGCAAAGTAATTAATCCATTTTCGTTTTGATTTATCACAGCCGGAATAGAGGACGTAGTCAAGAACCATCCTTCTGGTAATACGACTGTATTACGATTACGTCCAAAACTCCTATCCCATACCAATTGATCTTTGTATAAGACATACCGATTTGGATCTGTGTAGGTTTCTGTAATGCGTAAACGCACAGATTCTCCCTCTTTTACAGGATCAAACCAGATAGCCACAACCTCAGTTGCTGGCTTAATTTCAGAATTGAGCTCGATCCCACGCTTTGAAATTGCTTCACCAATATAGGTTTCCACTTCAAGCTGTTCTCCAGTGTCCAAAATAACTGCAGAAGGGTTTGAAGCTATACTCCCAGGACGCACAATATTTAGGTAACGATCCATACCTGTGCGCTTTTCTGTATAATCGTGATATAATAAAAATGAATGTGTTTCAGGTTGTTGTAAATAATAAACTATGTCTCGATCTTGAAAAGAACGTTCACTAAACTCGTAGCCCAGCCGAGCTTTAGATTTATCCCTTGAAGTTCCTCTACCTGCTTGGTATGGATCTTCTTTGGGTATTGTAATACTAGTGTTATTATTTAGTGGTTTTGCTTTAATTATCAATGGCACAGCAGCAGGGCCGCGATTCAAAAAACTTACTTTTATACGAGCGTCTTCTGTAAGTTGAACTTGTGAAGGATAATTACAATGTATCAGTTCATAACCTTTTGGAAGTACGATACTATTTCTTTTAATACCTAAGGTGCGAGAAAATACAATGGTTGATCCTTCTTTAAAATAGCTTTTGGGGTCTCTATAAGTTTTATCAATCCGAATGCGTGCTTGCCCTCCTTTTGCAATTGGTCTCGCTAAAGTAATTTGGAGATAATCTGTATCATCTGCTGCTGATGTCAGTCCATTTTGTTTAGCAATAACACTATTAACTATTGCCCATTTTAGTTCTTTACCAGAAAATAAATCCCACACTTTATCAACATGGAGTTCGCTACCTCGTCTTAGTGTATTCCAGTAATACTTGGCATCAGTTGTAGTTGCACTCACATCATAAATAATTCTGAAAGACTGATTATCGGGATCTAGTAAATCGTATTGTGTATAACTATCCGTTTGCGTTTGTTGAGCCTGAATTGAAATGCTTAACAGCATTATTTGCAAAATGACTAATGATTTAAGAACGTCAGTGAAGCTTGTCATATCAGGACTAGTTTTTATGTAATATCCGAATTACTCGCCTATTTAATGGATGTAATTCTCTTTAATTGTAGAGCTCAGGAGCAGCGGGGGTCAGAAACAATTTCCCTAGACTTACAACCAGCCGCCATCCTCCAAAAACGGCGCAGGCTTGGTGTTCTGACCCTGTGTACTTCAGCCAATAAGATGGAGAACCAAGGGCTATATTGGGGGTAGTAGCAAATAAGAATAAACTGCGATTAGGGGAGATGTGGAGCATGAGTCTATCACAGTTTCTTGTAAGACTTACTATATGTAAGGAACCGATTGAGCTAATCGGGGCTTATAGCCTGACGAAATAGCCAATCAGGTTAGAAGGTACTCACTTTCATGATGAATGAATCCTGCAATGATAGTTGGATTAATACAATTAAACCTTGCATTAGTATATGTCGTCAGACTTGCCAAGATCGGCTTGCAGTATTCTCCTTTATTTCGAGAACCATAGTGTGATGTAGATATGATGGCCTGCTTGAAATGTCACACACCTTGGTAGTGGCTGGAGTTTATTTTACTCAGTAATTCTTTTGGAGTTAATATAGACAAATCACTTTCTTTAAAATCTTTTATGTTCCTTGTGACAATAATTTTGTGCCCTGATTCAATAGCACAAAAATTCTGTACACCATCTTCAAAATCTTTGAAGTTAGATTCTGCCGATTTTCGCACTGTGGATTCACCAACACTTTCGACTGATACAAGCTCCATGATTTGCTTAGTTTTTCTATTAGCAACTTTCGAACCTTGCGAGCGACTAACTATATAATTTGTATTGGTAATTGTGATTGAGGAAACGCACAGTTGAATTGAACCTTTTTTCGGATGAGGGCGATTGTAGTACAATGTGCCAATAGAACCAGTCAGTGGTCCGCCTGAGCAAACATCTAAACGATCCAAAACTCATCATCAATGAACTGTAATACTATACAGACGACAGTGTGCTATAACCGAGTTGACTATGCATATCAAAATTATTTAAAAGCGATCTTTAGTTTCTCGGTAGTTGGGTAGGCTTGACACGTAAGTACCAACCCTTTTTTTATTTCTTCTTCTTCCAAAGCCATACAGGATTTCATTTCAGCTTGGCCTTCAATAACTTGAGCTACACAAGTGCCACAGACACCACTTTCACAAGAGTAAGGTGGGTCTGTCTTAGCTTCTTTTAATACTTGTAAAATCGTCTTGCCTTCTGGTATGCTTAAAAGATGTGCAACGCCATTCAGTGTGGCGGATAATTGAGCATTGTCTACTATTTTTATGTTGTCATTTGATGCTGCAATACTGCCTCCAAATTGCTCAATATGAATAATTTCTTTTGGTATTTGTAAGCCTAATAGGGTATTTCTTACGCTTATGTTCATTGCTCCAGGTCCACAGATATAGTACTCAGTGCTTTGAGCAATAGGAGGATGGTTAGTGATGAACCATTCTACTGCTTCCTTGTCGACTCTTCCTTTCCTACCTTTCCATTGCTCCCATGTAGACCAAACTGTCGGATTACTTAGTGTATGAATGACTTGCAACCTATTGGGATAGTGTTCTAACAGATCATCAAGTTGTTTCTTAAAAATAATGGTGTCTTGATTGCTATTACCATAGAGGAGATTTACGGTGCTATTCGGTGAGGCAAAGAGGACTGATTTGAGAATGGAAATTATAGGGGTAATGCCACTTCCTGCTGCAAAAAGGAAATAAGTTTTATAGGCATCTTCCTTTACATTGGCATAAAAACGACCTTGAGGTACCATCACTTCTAATTCATCTCCTACCTTCAGAAGATCACCTATGTAGTTTGAAACCAAACCATTTTTGACTCTTTTTACTGTTACCTGAAGCGCCTCCCCATTGAATGGACAACTATTTAAAGAATAACTTCTACGGACTTCTTTTCCATTAATACTCATTTTTATAATGAGATGCTGACCTGGGAAATAGCTGAATAAATTAATCATTTCCTCAGGCACATCAAAAGTTATTGTTGTGGCATCTTTGATTGGGTTATCTACTGCCGAGACTTTCAGTGAGTGAAACTGATTTGACATTTTGTAAGGCTGTTAAGATTCTAAGTTTTATTAACTATCCATCCATTTATGGACAATTTCCTGAAAACTACAGACTGTGCTTTCTCCGTGTTTTGCTGTATGTGTCACGCCAAACAGTGGATTTTTCAATGACTTCTGTTGTTGCTCACAGACATAGACATCTTCTTCCATAAAGTCATTCCAATCCATAGGGTCTCCAGAATGAGTATCAGGGTCTTTGCCATATTTGGTTTTTCCACCCATGATGCCGTGCCAGGACATGTTGGATTTCATTTGTTGCTTGGTGAACTCCCAATTGGTCATGGGTTCCAGTTTAGTGCGGACAATGACTTTTGTTTTGTCTGGTGCCAATGGAATAGCATGGAAAATATTCCAACTCCCTTCCCCTTCAGATAATCCAAGGTTAGGAAATAACCAAGGCACATAGGCGCCAAGGTATTCATCCGTCATTTCTTGAATCCTTTTTGTTGGAATTAATTTGTCCAAGTTGTCCCTATATTCGGATGACAATGGTTCCCAAAACATATAGTGATCACCTACGAAACCATATTTAGCTCTGGCATGATTATACATCTGCAAAGTATTCGAATGTAGATGTGCCAAATGATAGACATCTATATAATTTTCTGCCACAATTTTCCAATTGGCATTTATGGTCTTTTCATAGTAGGTGTCTGGATATTCGATAAGGCGGTTAGGATCATGCGGTCCCAGATGTTCCCAGCATCCTTCAAACCATTTGGTAATCGTATCTGCATCAGGATTTGGATGTACCCAGAGCATACCTCGCCAGATATCTACTGTGGCTTTGTGGAGGCAAATTTTGTCCAGTTCTAAGTCAGGGAATTCTTTATCCTTTTCTGGTACACTTATGAGTTGACCATTCAGATCATAGGTCCAGTCATGATAAGGACAAGTGAGGGCTTTCTGCTTTTTGCCGACAGCTCGTAGTAATTGTGTACCTCTGTGCCTGCACAAATTATGAAAGGCTCTCAGTCTCTGATCACGACCTTTGACTATTACAATGTTTTGATGACCACATTGGACACTAAGGTAATCCCCTGGGTCCTGAATATCTTCTACAAATCCTGCAAACTGCCAAGTGTTTCCAAAAATAATTTTTTGTTCCTCGTCAAACCAAGCCTGCGAAGTGTAGGCTTCCACAGGAAGTATAGGCATTTTCTTACTGCTCACGTCTTCTTGTTTTTGGTCAGTACTTCATGAAAGTAGAATTCCACCTTTCCACAACTGAGACAACCCAGCATATCCAGTTTTTCTTTTCTGTTTAGAAATTTGCCCCAGTCTCCTAACCAAGAAGACCAGTCGGTACCTTCATCAAAACTTTTAGAACCGACTACGGTCATGTTAGTACCACATCTTAGACACAATAATGAATTTTCCATTTATCTGGTATTAGTATTTCCAATCAGGAAAGAATAGTGAAGAAAAAGAAAATATGCTCAGGATTATCCAGCTTCCTATTATCATCCAGTACAAGATGGGGTTATTATTTCTTTCTATAGGTTCGAGAAAGTAGGTTACGCCAGAAATTATATCAGGTATCACCCATAGCATAAATAACAGTCCCCATATCCATTGCCAATTGTACCACATGGCTATATATATGATTATAAGCCCAAGGATAGTTCTCCATTTCGTATGATTCCTCTTTTCCATTTTATGTCAAATTCAATCTCAAAATAATTAAATGACTTTATTTTCTTTTTGATCTACATCAAAGAAGCCATAAATCCATTGGTCCATATTTGTACTGCTAATAGTGAATTATGAATTATATAAAACTGTTTTTAATTCTTCTCTTTCTTACTATACGGTATGCCACAATTGCCCAGATCTACAATGATTACATAGGTGCAGGACAGACTCAAGGTGTTACTGTCACTACAAGTTCTAACGCCAATACGACAGCAGATCAGCGTACTATAGATGGAAGTGGATTAGCTATAGAGATGGATGAGGCTTCACAGTTTTTGAGTAATACAACACTTGGCGCAGATTATGAAACCATAAAAGAGGTAGCAGATATAGGGATATCTTCTTGGTTAGATAATCAATTTGCTATGCCTGAGCAAGTAAATTTCCAAGATACGACTTGGATGATTTGGGAGCATTTCTATCCGCAGTATATTGCTTTACGGGGTGAAGATTTCATTGTAAATCATGGAGATGCAGTCATTCCATACTGGTATTATTGGAAGATGGCTTGGTGGAATAACATCTTGAAATCTCAAGACCACCTACGCCAAAGGGTCACACAGGCACTAAGTCAAATCTTTGTAATCTCCGAAAAATCTAATCTACAGCTCAGTGGACCGGGTATGGCAGATTACTATGATATGCTCTACGGTCATGCTTTTGGAAATTTTAGGGATTTGCTCTACGATGTCAGTTTACACCCGATGATGGGATTTTATCTCAGTCATATCAATAATCCTAAATCTGACCCCATCAATAATATACATCCAGATGAGAATTATGCAAGAGAGATTATGCAATTATTCTCTATTGGATTATTTGAATTAAATAACGATGGAAGTAGAAAGAAAGATGCAGCTGGTAATGATATCCCGACCTATGATAATAATGACATTAAAGAATTTGCAAAAATATTTACTGGCTTAGCACCGTCCGGTTATTGGTGGCCTTGGGAAGATTACAGTTCGATTCCTGCAGAGTGGGGCAAGATGTTCAACGAAAGTCCTTCGACCGTCGTCACTTGGGAGCCGATGGTTGCCTTTGACAATTGGCATGAGCCTGGCGTTAAAAACTTACTTAACGGACAAGTTGTGCCTGCTGGACAAAGAACCCTACAGGACATCAATGATGCGATTGACAATTTGTTTAATCATCCTAACGTCGGTCCTTTCATTGGTAAATTACTCATACAAAGATTAGTTAAGTCCAATCCTACACCCGCATATGTGAGCCGAGTGGCGACTATTTTTGACGACAACGGTTCTGGTGAGAGAGGTGACATGAAGGCGCTCATACGTGCCATTGTTACAGATGCAGAAGCAATGGATTGTTCTTGGGAGGACGAACCATCTGCTGGCAAACTGAGAGAACCCTTGTTGAGATATACACAAGCGCTGAAAGCCTTCAATGCTTATAATCAATCAGGAAGGTTATGGAACTGGGGCTACTTATTTGATGAGGCAGTCAGTCAGGGCATCTTGGCTTCGCCCAGTGTATTTAATTTTTACTTACCTGAGTTCCAACCCAATGGTCCTATTTCTGATGCTGATTTGTTTGCACCAGAATTTCAGATCCACACTTCTGCAACTTCTATCAATTTCATCAATCTGGTCTATGATTGGTTCGTGAATGATAATTATGGGGAGATTGCAACCCACGCTGGTACAGAGGTCCATAATGTGCCGAGCTATGACATCAATGATCTTGACCCTGTAGACTATATTTATTTAGATCTCGAGGATGAATATGCTATTGCTACTGATGCAGAGTTTTTGGTAGATCGCATTAATCTGATTATTGCTGGAGGCCTATTTAGTGAGGAAACTAAGTCATCAATTATCAGTAGTGTGGAGCAGCTATCTGATCCAGTGGAGAGGGTAAGAGCAGCGTTATTTCTTTCGTTTATATCACCTGAGTACAATATTCAAAAATAATTATCATGGGAAAGCATCATCATAGAAAGAGCATGAGCAGGCGCAATTTTTTGGGAACGGCTTCGTGTGCTGCCATAGGGTCTACAACATTCTTATCATCTTTTCTGAATATGGGCCTGGCGAACTCACTGGCAGGTATGGCTACTCCTTCATTATCTGCAGGAGGAAACTACAAGGCGCTGGTATGTATTTTATTAGCTGGAGGAAATGATAGTTTTAATATGCTTGTACCACGAAATGATTCTCATTATAATGAGTATGCTACTTCGCGTTCTAATCTGGCATTGCCGCAAGGCAATCTATTACCGCTCAATTTTACTGATAATAATGGCAAACAGTTTGGCTTACATCCCTCTATGCCAGAAGTACAATCTCTATTCAATAATAACAAACTTGCTTTTATTAGCAACGTCGGCACTTTGGTGCAGCAAACGACAAAGGCACAGTATATCAACGGCAGTGTCCCTGTACCTGTAGGTTTGCTTTCTCATGCTGATCAAATACAGCAGTGGCAAACTTCGATACCGCAAGCTCGATCCTCTAAGGGCTGGGGTGGAAGGATGGCTGATATTCTACACGCCACAAACGGCAACCAAAATATATCTATGAATATATCTCTAACAGGTTCTAATATATTCCAGGTAGGCAACAATAACTCAGAATATGCCATACGTGCTTCTGCAGGTGGTAGTGTAGGCATCAATGTGCTCGAAGGCACTAGTGCTTTAGATCAAGTGCTCAAAGGTGGTGCCGAAAGTTTATTAGCCCAGCAGTATCAAGATATTTTTAGGTCTACCTATACTGATAAGATCAATGACTCGCAGGATAATCATGAGGAGTTTAGTGCTGCGATTACCCAGGCACCTGTCTTATCGACAAACTTTTCTGACAATTCTGTCTCAGCCAACATGGAGCTAATCGCTAAGACCATTGCAGTAAGAGATACCTTGAATGTGAGTAGGCAGACTTTCTTCATCACCTTTGGAGGCTGGGACCATCATGATGAAGTGCTTAATAATCAAGTAGCCATGCTCAGTGTAGTAAGCAAGGCATTATCCGAATTCCAATCAGCCATGGAAGAATTAGGTGTAGCAGATTGTGTGACGACGTTTACAGCGTCTGACTTTGGCAGAACACTTACCTCTAATGGCAATGGCACAGATCATGCTTGGGGTGGTAATGCAATGGTCTTGGGAGATAGCGTCTTGGGGGGTAGTATATATGGCGAGTATCCTTCATTGGCCCTTGATGGCAATGATGATGTAGGAGGTGCCATTATGCTTCCTTCTATTTCCACTGACGAATATTTTGCTGAGTTGTCAAAATG
Source organism: uncultured Saprospiraceae bacterium (assembly GCA_964489125.1). Taxonomy (GTDB): domain Bacteria; phylum Bacteroidota; class Bacteroidia; order Chitinophagales; family Saprospiraceae; genus GYS-P2D. The sequence continues at coordinate 16,655 of CAZAXY010000008.1, read as the reverse complement.
GTTTGGCGTAATCAATGGCGATTTAAGCTACGTCCTTCCAAATATTGCAAACTTCTATGATCCAAATAGTGCCACACCGCCGATAGGATTTATGAATATTTAAAAAGATCAAAATGAAAGCAAAGCTTGGTATTTTAATATTTCTAACTATCTGTCAACTTGCGGTTGGTCAAAACTGTACAGGTCCTGATCACTCAATCAATGTAAATGATAGTTGGCTCTCCTGTATCACCAGTCAAAATCCAAATCCTTCAAGAGGTAATAGTCATTGGATAATGTATGATTTGGGCTATGAGTACGAATTGGGAGCTTCCCATTTTTGGAATTACAATGTAAGTGGAGAAACTCTTAATGGCATGAAGAATATAGCTATAGATTATTCCATAGATGGTGTTACCTGGAACGAACTTGAGACTTTTGAGTTGCCAGAAGCTACTGCCATGTCAAGTTATGAAGGAGAGTCAGGTCCGCACTTTAGTAATCATAAGTGTAGATACATTTTGCTAACTGGACTGGATAGTTGGGGTGGATCTTGTGTTGGCTTATCTGAGGTCAGATTTGATATAGAACAAACCACGTCAGTACAAAGTGATGTGATAGTAGACCAGAGTGGCATTTCTCTTTATCCAAATCCTACAGAAGGCTTATTTACGATATCGGGCTTGGTCGATCTCTATAACATTGAGATAGTGGATGTGAATGGCAGTATCTTGCAAAATTACAATAATGCCACTTCTCCTATATCTATAGATATAAGTGTGCTTCCATCTGGACTTTATTTTGTGCATATAGTAAGGGTGGGTAATCCTCTATTGTGTATGGAAAAAATCATTAAACAATAAGGTGAAGTATATACTCTAAGATCGACTTCTCAATCTGCTCAAGGTTTCTTGTGTGATGCCCAAAAAAGAGGCGATGTGACCTAAGTTTACTTTTTGTGCTATATCAGGAAAATAAGAAAGCAGCAATTCATATTTTTCTTTGGCAGTCATAAAGAGTACACCTTTAAAATAGTAATCTATAAATGCTAACTGTTCTTGCATCAAGATTCGGCCAAATTTTTCAAAAGCAAGGTCTGCCTCCAACAGCTTTATATAGTTCTCTTTGGTTATAGAGTAGATGGTGCTTTTATTTAATGTTTCAATGTATTCAAAACTTTGTTCAGAATTTATAAAGCTGTGCCAGGAAGTAAAGAATTGATTGGTATGGTAAAACCACGAAGTGATTTCTTTGTCATTGTGATAATAATAATTTCTCACTATGCCAGATTCCAGAAAGTACAGTTTGGTAGCATACTGATCCTCTCTCAATAATTGATGATTCTTGTCTATTTCTGCTCTTTCAAACAGTTTTAATATTTGAGTTTCTTGTCCTTGAGAAATTCGGGTTCTCTGGTTTATGGCATTTATTAGACTTAGTGATGGATTCATTTATTAGATATAATGTGTAAAGTTATGATAGAATATTTGCAAGAAGGTGGTAGGTAGGAAAAGATTGCGGGTGGTAGAAAAAGCAATGTGTCAGATAAAACTATATGATTATTGAGGGTTGAATACATGGCACTCAACACCAATTATCATCCACCTTGCTCATCTTGTGTGCTTAATTCAATACCAATTTTATGTTTGATCTTGATGCCTACACAAAGTCTTACTTATTGCCAGTTTTTTAATTTTATTTCATTATTCCAGCTCTTGGTGTCGACCGTCAATTTCACTTTTTGATTTTTCATTTTGGAGTATCCTTCAAACATCAATACTTTTTTTCAAAAGCGATATCTGTTAGATCAGCATCAAGCATCTTCATCTGAATATACTTAATATATGATTGAGGATTCTTCAAAGGATCAATAGAGATTCCTTTCGATGAAATATCTTTAATAGCTATTTCTAATTCCAAGTTATTTCTTTATATGTTTTTAACATCTCTAGTTTTGTTACTCATAACTAAAAGGAATGTCTGCATCGTATAGGTTGATCTTTGCACACCAATAACTGCGTTTTAACATCGTTATATTGCATTTTAGGCGGGCTTTCATCAATTATAGTATTAAGCAATATTCTTAATTGTGAATCTTACTGTCAGCCAATAATTTCCTATTAGTCATATGATGGTAAGATATTTATTCCTGTATGAAGAGCACTATGCATATGTTTATTGGTTAGTCTGACCATAGGATGTCCTTGGGGTATTGTTATAGAGATTCTTATATGTAATGATGCAATAAGAAATTGATAAAATCCGACTTTTGCGGTATGACATTGAACTATAAAGTCTTTGGGAGTGGGGAGCCTGTGATCATCTTGCATGGCTTGTTTGGGATGTTAGATAACTGGCAGACCTTTGCCAAGAAGTTGGCCGAGGCGTATAAGGTCTATATAATAGATCAGCGTAATCATGGTAGGTCTCCACATTCTGATGCGTTTAGTTACAAGCTGTTGTCATCAGATCTCAATGAGTTCATTAATGAACATCAGATTGAATCAGCTCATATCATTGGGCATTCTATGGGTGGTAAAACGGTGATGCAATTTGCCTCAGATTATCCTGATGTGGCGAAGAGTGTAACGATAGTGGATATATCACCTAGGGCTTATATAGGCGGCCATCAAGCTATCTTTGAGGCAGTGCTGAGTATAGATCTAACTAGTTTAGGTAAACGCAGCGACGCTGATCAGCACTTAGCGAAGACTATTGATCAAATAAGAGTTCGCCAGTTTTTGCTTAAGAACCTATCTCGTAGCAGCGAGGGATTCAAGTGGAAAGCCAACTTCGAGAGTCTATACGAACATTATGACACTATCTCTGGCAAATTAGATATCGCCGATGTAATTAACACTAAGGCATTATTCGTGTATTCTGATCACTCGGGATATGTGGAGCAAGATGACGTTGAGATGATCTCATCATTATTTAGTGAAGCTATATTTATACCTATGAAGGCGGGGCACTGGATTCATGCTGAGAAGCCGATGGAATTAATGAAAATAATTAAAGAGCATCTTGCTAACACTTAATTATAGTATATCACGAATTATTCTGACAGCTCATGCGTTATAGGATAGTGCAACTGGATAATTATGAAAAATAAAGTCAGACTTCTGGAGCTTGCGGTATTGGGTGCAGGGATTATGTTCTTCAGCTCATTTGTGTATAACAATAATGACAAGCTCTTTGAGATCGCTAAGAACCTCGAGATATTCACCAATGTCTATAGGCAGCTCAATACGCATTATGTTGATGATATCGAACCCAATCAACTCATGCGCACAGGTATCGATGCAATGATGAATAGTCTTGATCCATACACAGTGTACTATAGTGAGTCACAAGTTGAAAGCTATAGGATATCAACCGATAATAAGTATAATGGCCTAGGTGCTGCGAGTAAAGAGGTCGATGGCATGTTTACGATCATCGAAGTGTATGATCAGGGTCCTGCTCAGGAGGCTGGATTAAAAGTCGGCGATCAGATTACCAAAATCAACGGAGAGTCCGCAGCAGACAGGTCTTATAATGATGTCCTACAGTTCATCCGAGGATATCCAGGCACATCGCTTAAGCTAACTATCAATCGACCTGCTGAGCGCAAGAGCTATCCGATTACGATTACTCGGTCTAGCGTAGAGATACCCAATGTGCCTTATTCTGGAATGATCAGCGATCATGTAGGATATATCAACCTGACCACATTTACCCAGAACGCCTCCAAAAATATTGCTAAGGCATTCAGAGAATTGCGCAAAGACAATGAGTTAGAAGGCTTAGTATTGGACCTTAGGTCCAATGGTGGAGGGTTACTATCAGAGGCTGTAGACATACTGGGTCTATTTATCCCTAATGGCACTCCAGTGGTATCTACCAAGGCAAAGGTTAGGGAGCGCGACCAGAATTATTCTACCAGACGCTTGCCTATCGATACAGACCTACCGCTTGTCGTATTAGTTAATAATCGTTCTGCCTCAGCTTCTGAAATCGTTTCTGGCAGTATTCAGGATTTGGATAGAGGGGTCATCATGGGACAGCGTACCTATGGTAAGGGCCTCGTGCAGAACCATCAAGAAGTAGGTTATAACTCAAGAATTAAGGTGACCATATCTAAATACTATATCCCTTCAGGGCGATGTATCCAAAGTGTAGCCTATGAAGATGGAGAACCTAAGGATATACCTGACTCAGAGCGGGCCATATTTCATACTAAGAATGGTAGACCGGTACTTGATGGAGGAGGAATCATTCCTGACGTTAAGCTGGTCCCGTCTAGAGATCCGGAGGTTATGGAAGCCTTGAAAAAGCAGGATATGATCTTTAAGTATGTCAATGACTATGTCAACGGTATAGACTCATTAGCGTCATTTGAGGCTTTTGAATATGATGACTATGCGGGCTTTAAGCGCTTCTTGAGTGATCATAAGTTTAGCTATCTCACTGAAGCGGAGCAGGAGCTTGCAGAGTTAAAAGAGGCAGCTGAGAACCACGAGGTGACTATCATTGATACAGACATTAGCACGATTGAACAAAAGATAGCTGATCTTAAGGCAGACGACTTAGAGGAGTATCAGATGGCAATCCAAGATGAGATAGAACTTGAGATTGTCAAGAGATACTTTTATCAGGAAGGTAAAACGAGGCAGATGCTAAAAAATGACACAGAAGTTGTTGAGGCAATCAAGTTAATTAACGATGCTGAGCGATACCGATCTATACTGAAGTAATACTATGTCATTAATCCTCTGTATTGAGACTGCTACGGAGACTTGCTCTATAGCTCTGTCTCAGGACGGGATGTGTCTCAAGGAACATACACTTGACGCTCAGATGCGCCATAGTAGTGCATTGACCCCTATGATTAAGCAGTTGTTGAGTGCTACAGCTCGTGAGATGTCAGATCTGACTGCAGTATGTGTATCCGATGGCCCTGGGTCATATACAGGGCTTCGTGTCGGAGTATCTACTGCCAAGGCGATCTGCTATGCTCAGAATATACCTCTAATAGCTATTTCTTCCCTTAAGAGCCTTGCTTATGGATTGAGCAAAGAGATGCTAATTGATGAGGGTGGATTGATCATTCCAACGATCGATGCACGCAGGATGGAGGTCTACTTAGCGATATATGATGCAGGACTCGAGACCGTTGAGTCAGCACATAATTATATATATACACAAGACTCTCTTGACGAGCTCTATATCAATTATCGAGGCAGGCCTATACATATATGTGGGCATGGTGCGCTTAAACTGCATGGATCAGATATTTCCCTGTCAGAACAGACAACCGTACATCCAAGCCAATGCACGGCAGCCAATCTATGTGAACTGGCACAGAAAAAGTGTCAAAAGCATGACTTTGTAAGCGCTATTTACCATAAACCGAACTATTATAAAGCCCCTCATGTCACGATTCCTAAGCCTAAAGTTTAGTTATAGGGAACTTATTAAAAAACAGTATAGTTATTAAGATGTTGAATATCAACAACTTATGCATAGCTATATCAAAATATTTAAGGGTTTTTACTTTTCGGCACAGTGTTTGGTTTTTCATATGCAAATCACAAACTGTTAAAACCTGATTTGATGAGAAATAAAAAGAACGAAACGGTATCGCTTAAGAAAGGAGCAGGTGAAGTACACTTAGATTATGCTGAGTTAAGAAAGGCAGTATTAGTCTTGCGGGCAGTAAACCACAAGCTAAGACAGCGTATTATTGACTTGCTTGAGACAGGTGACACTATGACGGTTACTGACATATATATCAAGTTGAGACTTGAGCAATCAGTAGCGTCACAGCATCTTGCTATCCTTAGAAGAGCAGGTGTGGTACTGACTGAAAGACAAGGTAAGTTTATCTACTACTCTCTGAATACTGCCAGATTAGAGCAGATCCAGAAGCTGGTAGAAGATTTGGCAGGTTAGAATTTAAGTTTAAACACTAAATCAAAGTATATAGCAAAAGACTATACTTTACTCATACCGTTCAGTTTCACGACAAACAGAAGAATGTAATCCGTTCCAATTTGAGAACAGATTACATTTTTTTTTAATATTTATTTGTCATATTAAGATTAATTGCCATATTTGTTTCAGGTAGAAAAAGAAACAAGGAAACTAAGATGAAACAGACTAAGGTAAAGTTTAGCAGTGAGAAGCTATTCTATTCATGCAACCTAATGCGAGCCCTCGCTCATCCACTAAGACTAAAAATCTTAGAATATATAGATGAACAAGGCACAACCAACGTAAATAGAATATATAATACGCTCAAGATAGAGCAATCGATAACCTCTCAACACTTGAAGATATTGCGCCTGGCGGGTGTAGTAGATTCTGAGCGTGAGGGAAAAATGGTCTACTACACTATTAATTACCCCGTAGTAGAGAAAGCTGATAAAGCCGTACAGCGGTTTTTAGGCAAAGCATAACCCAACAAACCAATTGTTAATCCTTCAGGGTAGTTATATCCTGAAGGATTTTTCTGTTTATGGCTATATGAATCCCAGATGATTCAATTTCCTGAACTAAAGAGCATAACCAATGGATAATTTGCTCCTATCATCTATATAGATTACTTGGTCTTCAACAAGAACTTGCGATAGAATATCAGGATAAGTGCAACGCCTACCGAGATAGCAGCGTCAGCAACATTGAATACGGGTCTGAAAAACTCAAATCGCTTACCGCCATAAAACGGGACCCAATCTGGTAAGATCGTATCAATCATAGGAAAATAAAACATATCAACCACCTTGCCCTGAAGAAAAGGAGCATAACCGCCTCCTTCAGGAAATAACTGTGCCACTTCTTGGTGGTATGGAGAGGCTGAAAAGATTAACCCATAAAATGCACTATCGAGAATATTCCCAATGGCACCCGCCAGAATTAAGCAAAAGCAGATGATTAAGCCCAACGGCTCCTTTGCCTTGTACAGCTCGCGAATGAGATAAAATAAAAATCCGACCATCAATATTCTGAAAATGCTCAAGATGAGCTTGGCACTTGTCGGAGTTAATACCAGACCATTACAGCTTCCATCTTCAGCCTTAACACCGATACACTTATTGCCGAAGGTGATCCCAAAGGCCATACCTTCGTTTTCGACGAAGTGTATGCGTGCCCAGTCCTGGCCTAATATCTCGAATCCTGTTGCATAGCTAAGAGTAGTTTTGATATAAATCTTTAAGCTCTGATCTACGATAAGTACTAAGAGTACGATACCAAGTAGAATTTGCCACCTTTTCAACGTCATTCTCGATTGCCAGTTAAGAGTCACAAAAATAAACTTAATTCAATAAGCAGAATGATGACTTTAGGAGTGGGAATGGGGAACTACTTATATAGCTTCACCACCTTGATATTTCTTCCATACGTAAAAATCTAGCATCTGAGCTTGATACTTTGGCGACTTCAACAGTGTAGAAGAGTTGATCTACTGAAGATGTAATCTCAGATGTATTTAGTGCGGACCGTCTACCGAACACAAAAGACGACTATATGATGACACGAAAAAAACCAATTCTTTAGGGAGCTATTCGTTTGATGTCCCATTTAGAGTCTTCAATATGGCGATAAACCAGTCTATCATGAAGGCGATTTTGGCGACCTTGCCAAAACTCATAATAAGTCGGAGTCACGAGATATCCACCCCAAAATGACGGCAGCGGAAGTTGATCACTATCAGAGTATTTTGATAGCATAGCACTAGCGTTTTGATCAAGTTCTTTGCGAGTAATTTCCTGGCTTTGCGGACTGGTCAATGCACCAATCTGGCTGCCCTTGGGTCGAGAATGAAAGTATTGCTCAGAATGCGCTCTACTTATTTTGGCAGCTATTCCCTGTATCCTGACTTGACGCTCCAGTTCCTTCCAAAAGAAAAGCAAGGACACTTTGTTATTTTGTGCGATATCAAGACCCTTTTTACTTCCATAATTGGTATAGAATATATAGCCGGCTTCAGTGAGTTCTTTAAGCAAGACAGTGCGAGCGCTGGGTTGACCATCTGATCCACATGTCGCAAGGGTCATGGCATTAGCTTCATAGATCTCCTGATCCAGCGCAAAATCGAACCACTCCTTAAATTGATGCAGCGGGTTACTATTTACTTCTCCCTCGAGAAGATGACCTTGCTCGTAGGATTCTCGAAGTGCCCTAATCTGATCATTATCCCTGTTCAACAGTCAGTGATTTATTCTTCTTAAAATAAAAGTAACCCTCTGTTTTATATTTTAGTCTATAGGCTAAGAAATACATCGCTGGGACAATGACCAATGTCAAGAACGTCGAAAACACCAGACCATAGATAACGGTCCATGCCAGTGACCCCCAGAGTGCATTGGTGTCTCCACCTAGATAGTACTGAGGATCTAAGTCGCTGATAATCGTAAAAAAATTGATGTTGAAACCTATCGCCAGCGGGATCAGACCAAGAACAGTGGTTATCGCCGTAAGGAGTACAGGCCTTAATCTGGTCGAGCCGCCCTTGACAATTGCTTTTTTCACATCATCGCTGGTGAGATCAAGTATTGATTCGACTCCTATACTTTCTCTTCTGCGTTGGATAAGTAGATTAATATAGTCTATGAGGACAATGGCATTATTGACGACAATTCCCGCAAGTGAGATGATCCCTACACCAGTAAAGACCACTCCGATAGTTCGGCCTGTAACGACGTATCCCAAGAACACACCGATCGTGCTAAATACGATCGATAATATGATGATGAATGGACTATAAATAGAGTTGAATTGAGCTACCAGAATGATAAAGATGGTAAATAGGGCGAGGATAAAAGCTCCTATCAGGAATTCTGAATCTTCTGCTTGTTGCTCTTGTTCTCCTGTGAATTCCATTCGTACCCCTTGTGGTAACTCATATTTATTCATGATATCCTTTACATTAGATACAACGGCATTGGCATTGTAACCCTGTATGATGTTAGAATAGACAGTGATTACACGCTTTTGATCTTTGCGTTTTATGGCATTATAACTGGTCGTATACTTATAGTTGACTACACTACTGATAGGCACCTGTGCTATGCGACCATTGGATTGATTCCGGAAGGTTATCTTCTGATTCATCAATGCGTTGACATCGTAACGATAGTCCTCATTAAGACGTAACATAATGGGATATTCATCCTCGCCGACTTTATATTTTGATACCTCTTTACCATATACCGATGTCCTTAATGCAAGGGCTATCTGAGCCGTCGATAGATTGTAACGTCTTGCCGCTTCTCGATCTATAGATACTTCTAACTCTGGTTTGGCCAATCTTACATCTCGCTTGAGACCTTCGATACCAGCAATCTGATTTCTGTTGATATGATCCATGATGTCCTGACTGACATCAGAGAGTACTTCGAGATCCTCACCTATTATTTCTAAGTTGATTGGAAGACCTACTGGGGGTCCATCAGAGTTCTGATCGATAATATAATTAACGCCAGCATATTGGTTGACTCCATCTCTGATGGCTTCTAGAGCATCTGAACTCTTAACCCCATTGCGTTCAGGATAGGGGACGAATGATACGGTTATTCGAGCTTTATGCGGAGTTGAGCCTGGATCGGGTGGTGATTGAGGATCGGAGGTTTCTTCACCGATCTGAGTGAGAACCTCTTCAACAATGTCATCATATGGCTCAACCGCCTTAGCAACGTCGAGTTCAATCTGCTTGACAATGTCATTAGTAGCTTCGATATCTGACCCCAATGGGAGATCAACGAAGACGTTGACGTATATCGGTTCGCCTACAGGGAAGTATTCAACTTCAGGCATAAACTTGTTGAATAAAAATATAGAGCCTATAAATAGGCCTATAGATCCTAAGAATGTCAGATAAGGACCCGCTCCCCTCAAGACTGTCTGAATGAATCGATCATACTGACGCTCTAAGAATGGCAGGCCCTTGGTTTGTAGCCAGACAGCACTCGGTCTGAAGAAGAAATGATTGACAAAAGAGATAATAGCAATGATTGCAAACAGATTTCTGACCCACATGGCATTCATAAAATGACCGATCAATGCTATGATTAGCATAATCGTCGTGCCGATAAGCACATTTATGGTTTTTCTTTTCCATTGAGGATATTTCATCGTACCAGTATCAATACGCATGAGACGAGAAGTGAACACTGGGTTGATCACTAGGGCTACGAATAGGGATGATGAGAGCACTGCAATAAGAGTGATCGGCAGATACACCATGAATTGTCCCATAACTCCGGGCCAAAGTGCAAGTGGGATGAATGCAGCTAGTGTAGTAGCGGTGGAGGCCATAATAGGAAGCGCCACCTCGCCAGCTCCATACTTAGCGGCTTTCCATCCTGAGTATCCTTGTTGCATATAGCGATAGACGTTCTCCACTACTACGATGGCGTTGTCGACGAGAAGTCCTAGTGCTAAGATTAACCCAAAGAGCACCACCATATTGAGTGACGTGCCAGTTATATCAAGAAATAAGATTCCCATCAGCATACTCAGTGGAATCGAGATTCCTACGAATAGTGCGTTGCGAAGTCCAAGAAAAAATAGAAGCACTAATACGACTAGAATCACTCCTGAGATAATGCTATTCTCAAGAGTAGCGACAGATTCCTTGGTAAATTCAGAGCTATCATTAAAGATCGCTAGATTGACATCACTTGGTAGTACTTCTTTCTGTTCCTCAACCAGCTGCTTAATTGACGCTGCTATATCTATGACATTGCCGCCACGACGCTTGACGACGTCAAGAGAAATTACAGGAAGGCTATTCGATCTGGCGTAGCTCGTGCGTTCCTGAAATCCATATTCCACGGTGCCAAAATCCTTGAGATATATCGGGCGCTGATTTTCTGATTTTACGATGGTATTTTGGATTTCCTCGACATCTTTAAATTCTCCTAGTATTCTGATTGATCGGCGAAAATCATTAGCTATCAATTCGCCAGCAGAAAGAGACAGGTTCTCCTGAGATATCGCCGCTTCTATGTCGTTAAAAGAAACTTGCAAAGATTGCATCTTGAGCAGGTCCACATTGATCTTAACTTCTCTATCCAAAGCTCCTTTAAGATCAACCTTGTTGACAGCTTTGAGACTTTCTATTTTGTCTTGGACATCTTCTGCTATAGAACGGAGCTCGTCCATACCATAGTTGCCAGAGATATTAACAGTCATAATCGGAAATTCCGAGAATATAATTTCTTTAATATCTGGGTCTTGGTCGAGATCATTAGGAAGCTCGCTCTTAGCCTTTTCTACCGCATCTTTTACCTTGCGCAATGCTGCATCTTGGTCCTCGTCAGCTTCAAACTCTACTAAAATGACTGAAAAATCCTGAATAGATGTTGAGTTGAGATTTTTTATCCCGCTGATTGTATTAAGCTCTTTTTCAAGCGGCCTTGCAATGAGAGACTCGATATCAGTGGCCGAATTTCCAAAGTATGGCGTATTGATGAATATAGTTGGAAAACTGGCTTCCGGATAGGACTCTTTAGGCATGGCAGAGTAGGATCTCAGTCCAAAGATTAAGATCATTAATGCCAATATGAATATGCTGGTGCCATTGTCGACAGCTAAATCTGTCAATCCAAAATTTCTAAGTTTCTCTTTGATCTGTTCAGTATTCATGCTATAGCTTATTCGAATGTGATCAGATCGCCTTCAGAAACATTACGAGCACCTGTTGAAATGATGATTTCTCCTGAGTTAAGACCATCTGTGATTATGATGCCATCACCACTGGATTCACTAGTAGTAACATATCTCTTTTGGGCTCGATATTCATTGTTTTCTTCAGTAACAGTGTATAGATATTCTTTGCCGTCGACCTGTTGGAGGAGATATACTGACGGTATGACGACTACTCCTTCTATTGATAACTCTTCCACCTGTATCTCAGCCAGCAAATTAGGCTTAAGCAGTTTATTGTATTCGGCTGGTTTGATGTCAACTTTGAGGGTGCGATTGGCTGGATCGATTGTTCTGCCCAACATGGACACCCGACCGTTCATTTCCTGTTCGATGCTAGGAAAGTTTATACTGACAATATCACCCCGATCAAGTTTAGTTAGAAACCGTTCAGGAAGGTCAGTTTCAATTTTTATGTTACGAGTATTTAGTATTGTTAGTATAGGTATTCCAGGAGATGCAATCTCGCCAGCTTTTAGAATTTCGCGGTCTACTGTTCCAGATATAGGCGCTGTTATTGTTGATTTCGTCAATTGAAAGTCAAGGGTCTCAAGTGATTTCTCTAGTCGTTCTTTGTTGTTTTGTGCCTGCAAGAACTGCACCTCACTGCCTATGTTTTGATCCCATAATCGTTTTTGACGATTGTACATGTCCACGGCAAGAGACAAGGATGTTTCGAGCTCTATTTTCTGCTTTGATAAGGACTCTAAGTCGATAGTTGCTATGACTTGACCTTTAGAAACATACGATCCTTCAGACACGGTTATGCTGATGATTCTGCCGGCAGTCTCGCTGACTACGTTTACGACATCATCCGCAACGACACGACCTTGTATATCTATATATCTTTTAAAATCCTGTTGGTTTACGACCAGTGTGTCTACGAGTTTAGCCTTCTCTTGCAACTCGGGACTTTCACTTATTATTTTGTTCTGAAGTTCGTCTATTTCGGATTGCAAAGTAGCTAAGTCCTTTTTCTTTGATTCGAGGAGTTCTTTACGGCCTTCGAGCGTAGTTGGAACTTCTGAATCGCCATTTGTATCTCCACAAGAGATTGATAAACTTAGCAATACTATTGTTATTATATAGGGTAATTGTCTCATGTTCAACTTAATCTAATTGGATGATTTTTAGAATTTGACCTGTTGCTATATCTAGTTCGGTTTTAGAGGTCAAGAGGTCATATAATGCATTGATATAATTGGCTTGTGCTTGATAGAGAGAAGCTTCCGCCTGTGCCACCTCTACACTGCTGCCGACACCTTCTCGATATTTTATTTGAGTAGTGCGATATATCTTCTCGTTGAGTTCGAGACTTCGCTTGGTTCCATTGAGGCTCTTCTGCGCATTGCTCATCTGAGTTCTGGCTGTTAACACCTGAAGCTTCATGGCACGTTCAAATTCTAATAACTCTATTTCTCGTTGTTCGATAAGTATTTTTTTCTGTTGGATTCTTGCCTTAGCTGACCCTCCATCATAAATTGGAATTCGAGCGCTCAAACCCAGGGCGCCGTTTGGTAAAAAGCCTGTCTCGGAGCCATCAAATAGATTGTTGCGATTCAGATTTTGTCCGTAATTCGCAAAGGCTCTTAGTGTTGGCAAATTGGCTTGCTTGATTCTATCAAGGTCTGCAAGATCTAAATCAATTGCTTTTGATAATAGTCGATGTTCTGGACGAGCATTTAAGTCTATTGTATCTGACAATTGCGGCTCCAAAGACATCAGATCAACAACAGTCTCGAGATCCTCAGTTACTTCGATCGGCATAGACATATCATAAGCCATCTGGTATTTCAGTACGGTATAGCTCACATCGATTAGCTCTACAAGTTTTTGCTGTTCGAGTTCTAAGTTCTCGAGAGATAATTGAAGTCGATCGACATCTAATTGTTCTATGAATCCATTTTTATAGACTTCCCTTGTTTCTGTAAGAGATGAAGTTATGTTTTGGATGTTTTTATCTATGATATCTACATTCTTTAGTGCAATCAGAACTGCTTGATAAGCTCTGGCGACGTTTTGAACAATGTCTTGTTCGGTCAACTGCACTTGCTCTTCGCTGAGCGATATGAACAGTTTAGCGGCCTTAAGCCCTTTGAGATAATTGGCATCAAATAAGAAGAACTCGGTACTCAGTCCAAAGCTAAGTGAATGTGGTTGCTGGAAAGTTACATCGAATGACCCGGGTACTGGAATATCAGCAGGCGTCAGCACGCCATTTTGAGTGGTGACCTGTTCTTGGATGAGCACACTATATACAGATGGAGATATAAAATCGGTTACAGGAGCTGTAGGCAGTCTGTAGAAATAGGAATAATTGATATTTCCGTTTAATGAGGGCACGCCAGATGCAAAGACTTCTTTATACTGCCAAGTTGCATCCTCGCCTTCTAATCGAGCATCTTCGATTGAGGGATGATGATCGAGAGCATACCTGATAGCGTCCGTTAAAGAAAATTTCTCTTGACTACTTACTTGTGTAGTCACCAGGACTGTTATCATCAAGGTTAAAAAGCTTTTTAAACTCATATTAATATTCACTGCTTTATGAGATTTAGTTTTTCTACATGAGCGACGCCAAATACGGACAGAATTCCGTGCATATGATAAAGTATATGTTGGTGCAGGATCTTGTCTAGACCTAACTTTTCATATTTCTTAGTATTACTCACGATCTGATAGATGTGTTGGACATATAGATCTGATATTATCTCTGGATCTATATTGTCTCGATACAGTCCTTCAGATATTCCTCTTTTGAGATTATTGGAGATGCGTTGCTTGATAAATTGTGACTCCCAATCTATAATCTGTTGCCAGACTGATTTATAGTATTTCTGCAGCTCATAGAGGTTACCAGGTTGCATCATTCTAAACGTGTTCATGAAGTGCTCTGATGTTTTAATCATATCTTCCACTGCATCGGCAGAGCTCTGCTCCAGATGATGCAGTAATTGTTCTTCTAGGCGCAGATAGTCTGTAACGCAACTACTGATTAGTTCTTCCTTGCCATCGAAGTACTTATATATGGTCTTCTTGGAAATCCCCATTTGTGTTGATAGGTCATCCATAGACACGGACTTAAAACCATAGCTCATAAATTGAGTGATGCCATGATCTATTATCTGCTGGGTTATTTTATCATTCACAGAACAAAATTACGTCATAAAAACTTAGGAAACTTTATTCGGGTTAAAAGTTTCTGTTAAAGTTTCCTAAGGTCATAATCTGTTCACCAGTGGTATTTTAATCTATCTTTCCGTTAATTGGATATTATGATAATTGCAGGTTTAATGTCAGGGAGTTCTTTGGACGGATTGGACCTGGCCATATGTGATTTTAATAATAGAGATGGTAAAATATCTTGGCAGTTAAAAGCTCAAACCACCGTGCCATTTAGCAAAGATCTTTTATCCAAATTAAAAATCGCGAATAGTTTATCAGCTAATGAACTTGTTAATCTGGACTATCAATTTGCGCGCTATTGCGCTAAGGTAATAACCGATTATGCTACTAGTCAAGAATTGACTTTGGACTATATAGCATCACATGGACACACTATCTTTCATCATCCAGAAGAGGGCTACACACTCCAAATCGGAAATGGAGGAGTCATAGCCACAATAAGTAAAGTGCCAACAATTAGTGATTTTAGATCGAATGATGTGGCCCTTGGCGGTCAAGGAGCTCCAATAGTTCCAATAGTAGAGCACTACCTATTTGAAAGTGTCACCTATTTCTTAAATCTTGGTGGAATAGCCAACATAAGCATCCATGGACAGTCAATCGTCGCTTACGACATATGTCCTTGCAATCAAGTGCTAAATCTTCTGGCCTCCAAAGAAGGACTTCCATATGATAATAATGGCGAAATGGCATCAGTAGGAAAGGTACACCTGGGTCTATTAACTCAGTTGAAAAGGATACCATACTTCAATGATCCACCTCCAAAATCTCTTGATAACACTTGGGTCCAGACCACTTTCAATCAAATTATAGAGCAAGCCGGAATTGCCACTGTTGATGCGCTTGCCACAATGACTACTTTCATCGCTGAGCAGGTACAAGAAGCGGTCAGAATGAATGCAATTGTGAAAGGGGAACCTGCAAAATTAATGATCACCGGTGGTGGAGCTCACAATTCTTTTCTAGTTAGGAGTATAAGGGATAGACTACCACCAAATATCAGCTTAATGTCAGTGGATCTTGCAATAATCGATGCTAAAGAGGCCATTCTCATGGCATTGATGGGATATCTCCGTGTGAATGGCACAGCTAATACATTTCCTTCTGTTACAGGCGCTCTTCGAGCAACTTGTGGCGGGGCCATCTACATTCCTGTTGGAAATGATCATAACTCAAAATCTGCAACCTGTTGAAAATACTCGTGACTACTGATAATAGACCGTTGGGAGCACATATAGTGATGTCCCTTGCACGGAAGACATCACATCAGATTGTGGCTTTGGATATGAGTGATGAGCGCAAAAAAAGAAGTGACTATTCAGGATACAATATTGTCGAACATCAATGTGAGCTATCCGATTTGTTAGGATTGATTGAGTTAAGCACTGATGTTGACATGATCATACACGCTGCAGAATTTCGATCCTCATCAAAAAATGATAAACGACTCTTTGAAATTAATCACCAAGGTACCGCCCATGTCGTTGATTGCTGTTTGGCCAATGGAGTACAGCAATTGCTGTACGTGAGCCATGTAAGTGCTCTTGGTGCGGATCGAGGCAGACCCCTCAATGAATACGATATCTGGATGGATAAACCACTCAAGTCTTCATATGGACACAGCAAATATCTCGGCGAGCAAGAGGTCTGGCGCGGACAAGCAGAGGGATTGTCAGTTAATATCATAGCGCACAGCACAATTGTATCAGCCATCTTCGACAAAGTGCGTAAATCCAAAGAGCTTACAACAGCTATAGTGAGCAGTCAAGATATCGTGGATATGATCAAAATATTGGTGG
>CAZAXY010000007.1:0-60448 GCA_964489125.1 uncultured Saprospiraceae bacterium | reverse complement strand
CCGCTGATGCTAAAGCTGCCGCTGATGCTAAAGCTGCCGCTGATGCTAAAGCTGCCGCTGATGCTAAAGCTGCCGCTGATGCTAAAGCTGCCGCTGATGCTAAAGCTGCCGCTGATGCTAAAGCTGCTAAAGATGGCAAGAATAGTAAGACAACTGGACCAGGTAAGTAATAACTCTATAAAATAGATAATATGCCAAATTTAAATACAGATTCTGCTACTGTTGAGAACATCATAAGACCTTCAAACTGTCTTAAGAAAGTCTCAGTATCAGATATGGCCTATCAGCGTGCCGCTAACCTAAATTTATCTGGCATGACTGTCACAGATGGGGTTATTCAAGACATAGTCATGAATGCTGCTGAAGTCATGAAAAAGATCACGGGTAATGCCAAGAAAATAACTGTCTCAGGGCAGTTCACACAGGATCAAGGATACTATGCGAATTCCTTAAGCGTGGACTTGAGCACATTAGATGACGATAGCAGAAATGCTATTCTCGATAGTCAAAACTATTGTGATCATGTCTTCTGGCTCAAGCTCAGCAACGGATATGAGTTAATACTCGGCCTCGATGAGAGGGCAGGTGAGCTCATTCAGGTATTCGACCAAGTGCAAGACGATCATTCATACTCTTTAGGTGGAGATTCGGAAAGTACGAACATTGTAACATGGAAGTTCGAAAACTTCGCTCCTTACTTGCCAAGTGCAGTGGGCGTCGCCAATGTTCCTTTCGGATAACACATTGACATGATTGATAAAGAAACTACCGAGTTAACAGGAGGGGAGCAAAACCCTCCTGTTCAAGGTGAAACAGGTAATACCACTGATGCCAAAGCCGCTGCTGATGCCAAGGCTGCCGCTGACGCGAAAGCGAGCAAGTCTAACAAGAAGAAGACTGCAGCAGCGATCAAAAAGCCAGCGCCAACAACTAAGATTGACGGCGTCACAGTTGGATTAGGAGGAGATAGCTTCATCATGATTGATGGCAAGAAGACAGTAATAAAAGAAGCTACCAAAGAACAAATAGCTCGACTAAAAGGATTAGGACGAGCATCTAAATTTTACCCTGACTAGCACCTATTAATGAGTGTCTTAAGTCTACAACCACCAATATCTGAGAGCTATCAAGGCGTACTTGATGAGTCAGGGGTGTATGATGACTTAGGGTTAATCCCGTGCAGAGGGACACTTGGATATTCATCTCATGCCTATTTAGAACTCCTTGGTGACATGGCCGAGTTATCTGAAGATCATGGCACATGTATCAATGATATCGTAACGATGGGATTCAAGGGAGATATCGCCTTGGAGAAAAAAGCCAAAAAAGGTCTTAAGAGAAGGGAGGATAAAGACTATAGTTTATCAGAAGAGGATGAATCTACATTCTGTGAACTTCTCGAGTCCGTAGGAGTAGACCTCTGTATGATTTCTGAGTTGTCATGTCAATTAGTTAGACATCACAAAATATATGGCAATGCTTATCTCAAGCTCAGAGAGATTAATATAAATGGTGTTGTTAAGTATTTCTTCGAGATTATTGATCCTAAGCACATTGCTTATATTAAGAAGAAGGACTCTCAAGACCCGGATACATTTTTTGTTTCTAAGAATAGTCTATTTGGTTTTGAAAGTCGTAAGTCTTTCTCAGATTTTATACAAGATTCAGATCGTCGAAATTATAAGCTGATCAGGAAGTATCCAGCATTCAGTGAGCGTCTTAATGTCAGAGAAACAATTTTCCATTTAAAGGACAATGGAAATGGCCATTACGGCATGCCGGATACAGTCCATACCCTAAGATCTCAATGGGTAAATTTTGCTCAGACGGATTTGTCCTCTAAGATAGCCGGTAGCGAATTCGTGGCCAAGAAAGTAATAGTTGCGAAGCAGAAATCACAGAGTAAAACCGAAAGCAAAAAGAAAGACAGAGAAGGATTGAAACAATTCTCAGTTGATCTTAAGAAGCTTTCTACAAATGATGGAGCGGAGGCAAAGTCTCTTGTGGTTATTTCTCCACCACCCAATATTGAGTCACTTGATTTCGAAGATTTAGAGGTCAACCGAGATACAGAAAGCTTTAAGGCTCATCATGATAAGGCTCAGAAAGCAATTTATGCAGCACATGGTGTAGATAGACAGTTAACCGGTGCAGCTGATATTAAGAGCTCACTCGGAGGGAACATGCTTCATAACATGTTACTCAAGTATGATTACAAGGTCATTCGCCCTTATCAAGAGCGGATCTCTAATTTCTTGCTCGATGTACAGAAAGTAATTTCTACAACGCTAAATCAGCCTATAATTCATAATACAAGATTGATCTTCCCTCGCACCGCTGCGACCATGCGGTCCGAGATAGTTATGTCCGAACAAAAAGAAAAGACAAATGAGGAAGACGATAAGTAACAGCTACGAAGCAAAAATATATAGCGGGGAAACGGATATTCCTCATGCTGATTTGAAGCATATAGATATCATCGAATACAACTTGTTCAATGATTATTTAGGTCTTGAATTTTACCAGGATCTTTTAGCTGGACTGGAGGATTATAGTGCAATTGAGCCATGGGATTCTAAGCCATATACAAAAGATCAAAAAGTAAGATATCAAGGGATCATCTATGTGGCTACAAAGGACACTACTTTGGAACCTGAAATATCAGAAGATTGGACATTCGCTAACAAGTGGAAGCAAGAAAAGGATTGCTTCAATAAGCTTTGGTGCGAGGGTAAATTGAATGAATTGATCGCTTATTCAGTAATCAAATCTAACCTCCCTGGTCTTAGGACACCAATCAAAGCCACGGGCCTCGTATATCATCGAAAAGAGGACTTTGTGAAAGCTTCTAAAAATGAATATGAGGACAGAATTGTTCAACAAGATTCTTTCCTGTCAACACTTAGATCTATGGTTCATAATTGGATCATAGACAATGAGAATATGGATTGTTTCAAGAACTATAAAAGACTCAAGACTGAGAATTTAGGTCCTTGTTGTACCGAGGAAAAGGAGGAGGAGCTATCAGATTTTGCAGTATTCTAAAAGTAGAGTATGTCGATTATATCATGGATCATATCGCAGCGTGATGAGTATGTAAAGAGGGGAGGAGAGATCATTAGTGAAGAGTGGGAAAATGCTCGTGCTGAAGTTTGTGAAGGGTGCAATTTCAATGGGATGGTATCGCCAGATGGAGTCCTTCCAAAATCAGAAGGGTGCACCTCTTGTCAATGTCCTTTTTCTACGAAAAGAGTCATGTATGAACACTTTAGAAAGAAAGGGAAGGAGGATGAGGAATTAACACCCAGTGAAGTGATCGAGATCAATACACTAAGAAAAATAAACCCCAATGGGTTCGTAACAGTCGTGACTAAATGTAGTCATCCTGACGGCAATCTATGGGAGTCAGTAGATAACCATTTTAAAAATTTATAATCATGTTCGGAATATTAAGAGCTAATCCAAAAGCATTAATCACAAACTATGTTAGAGAGCCTAAAGACTTAGACTTACCTGTTGGTGAGGATAAACTCGAAAGCGAGACAATTGATCAAGCGAGAAGTGTCGTTTCGGTAACGCATAGTGAGGGTGGAGTTCTCGAGTTAGAGTCCCCAGTAACAGTTTCAGACCCTGATGCACTAATAGATGGTATTAGAAAAGCTATCCAGCCTTTCGAATACAATCTTATGATGTCGGCATCATATGATTCTGGTGCCCTGACTTTCTCTCACAAAGGACAGAGTACAATTAGTGTTTTAACACTAGATGACGACAGCGAAAAGGCTACAACAAGAGTATAGTTTAGATCGACGATTTTCAGCAAGGCCACCATCTATTGGTTTAGGAGGTGGCCTATCAAACCTAGATATTCAATAGGATGAAAACAACTATAACACTCTTACTATTGCCAATTCTGCTCTTCGGCCAAAAGGAGGTAGTATGCGTTAATGATGATGTATTAATTGCGGATGACACATATGAATATAGATATGGAGCATACTTAGTGGATGGATCAGATTCAACATTCATAAGATTCCCTTTGCTCGATGTTAGTTATGATGCAGGGCAGATATTCATAACTGATGAAAACCGAGACAAGCACGATATAATGTTGTCGTCGACTATTTATAGTTCCAGCTCAGAATTCTCTGATTCTATTAAGACGTGCTTAAATAGGCCACTTCATAGAGATTCAGAGAGTGCTCAAACCATAAGTATTTCGGGAGATACGATATTCTTGTCTGATGGTGGATTCGTAGATGTTAGTGCTTATTTAGATAATTCTGATGAACAGCAGATTGTTGATTTCTCTGCCAACGATTCCAATGGACAGCTATCGATAACGTTAGAAAATGGAGGAACAAAGACCGTAGATTTAGCTACAACCATATCGTCGAGTCAACAGCAAAATATAGGGGAGGTTGTATTTGATGATCAAACAAATATATTATCGGTATTGACAGAGACGCCTCTCGATTTGTTTACAGCCAATTTATCGGTATTGAAAGACAACACCGACAACCAAGTTATTTCTTTAGTCGGTGACAAGCTATTCTTAGAAGATGGAGGAAATGTTGATCTGTCTTCAATTGTAAATTTCTTGAGTGGGTTAAGCTTTAATCCTGTGACTTATGAAATAACTGGAACGCTAACAAACGGGCAAACTGTGACGGCTGATTTATCAGATATACAGGATCATTTTTCTGAGCCCATAACGGGATTGTCGGTAAATGGAACAATAATTACTCTGACAACATCGGAAAATTCGTATGATGCTAACTTGGCTGATATAGTTGGGCCAGACAATGTAATCAATAGTGTATCATTTGATCAATCAAATAATGAGCTGGACATAAGTACAAGCTTAGGCGATCAACTTAATGTGCCTCTGCAATCTCTTGAAGATAATTATGAACTGGAGGCTATACCGAGCAATGATGGATTCATTTTGAACAAACAGGAGGATAGTGCCGATTTAGTCAAATTTGTAGAAGGGAATATTGTAGAGGGTGTTGATGGGAATGGAATAGCGTCAACCGTAGATAACGGGAATGGAACCTTGACTCTCAACTTTACGGATGGAACTTCATTCACCACGAGTGATCTGACAGGCCCACAAGGGGAACAAGGAATACAAGGGGAACAAGGAATACAAGGGGAACAAGGGGTTCAGGGAGTTCAAGGAACAGTAGGCCCACAAGGACCAATAGGCGATAATCTTTGGAGTGAAGATGGCGTAGACATATTTAGGCTATCTAAAGTGGGCATAGGAGTAGATGATCCATTAAGCCAATTACATATAAAAACAGACGCATCAAGCAAGCTGAGGTTAACAGATATTACAGGAGGTGAAGATTGGTCTTTGGCTGTAAATAACGCCAACAACATCTATTTCCAAAACTTTGGCGGAACGTCCAATAATACCCCGTTTCTGATAGAAAGCGAAGCGCCTTCAAATTCTTTAAGAATAGAAGATAACGGATTTATAGGCTTAGGAACTAATACACCTACGGCTAACTTACATTTAGAGACAGGAACCGCAAGGCTTAAGAGTTACGGGGTAGGGGCCAACACAGGAGAAGAAACTTCATTGGCTGGTTTCGACGCAGACGGCAATATAGTGGAAGTGATACCTGACGGATTTGTGGGTGCAGACGGGATAGGTCTTTGGTCTCGGAATGGCGATAAAATATACTACCAAGTTAGTGGAGGAAATGTAGGTATAGATAATAGTGATCCACAATACAAGCTCGATGTAAACGGAACAATGAGAACGATAAGCATGAGATTCGGGGCTGTGGGTTTTGCGCCGTCTTTTGTTAGGCAGAACTTTGCAGGGGTCTTGATTGACGGGTCTTTTCATTCGATAGAGCACATGTTATTAGAAGACCCTAATGGCTTCGCCTTTCAGGTCAGCAAATCGGCAAGCAATGCTGTGCCTCTATTTGAAGTAGGAGATGAAGATTTTGTAATAAGGCATAACGGCAATATAGGGATAGGTGCGATTGACCCACAAGCTAATTTGGACGTTGTAGGGTCTGTTAAATTTCAGGATTATGGCGCTCTATCGGTAACTGGTGCTGAGTCAGCATTTTTAGCTGTTGATGTAGATGGCAATGTCATTGAGGTTGACCCGTCAGAAGTGGGAGGAAATGAAGACACTCTAAGTTTGCCCGAGCTGTTGGTAGACGTATTTACAGACCCCATAGATAGAGGCGGTGCAGATTATTTTGGATCGGCTGTTGCCCTTAGTGGCGATGGTTCCGTGTTAGTTGTAGGTGCCTATGGCAATGACTTCACAGGAACTAACAGAGGTAGGGTTTATATTTTTGATTGGGTTGACAATGATTGGGTATTTAGGAATGATATACAGCCTTCTGATCGAGGGAACTCTGATTTATTCGGCATAGGGGTGACTGTAAATTACGACGGTTCTCGTATAGCGGCAGGATCGTATAACTGGGATGGTGGAACAGGAGGTAACAATTCAGGGGCGGCGTATATTTTCGATTGGGACGGAGTAAGTTATACTGAAACAAGAATTGACAGCCCTTCTGATGCGGGGGCGGCAGATAGATTTGGTTCCGATTTGTCCCTAAGTAGCGACGGTAATATCATGCTTATAGGGGCGCAGTTCTGGGATGGTTCCGCAGGGAATACAGGTGCGTTTTACACTTACGAATTTGACGGAACCCAATGGGTAGAAATAGTAGGACCGACTGAAGTATCTGTAGATGGTGTAAATGATTATTTCGGCAGGGCGGTGGCTATAAGCGGAGATGGTTCAGTAGCTTTAGTAGGAGGGTATAACTACGATAACACGGCGAGTAACACAGGAGGAGTTTTCGCTTTTGATTGGGATGGTACGCAGTGGGTAGAGAGACCAGAGGTAGTAGTGCCAGATGATACGGGAGCCGCCGACGGTTTCGGAATATCTATAGACTTGTCTGCGGATGGAAACACTATGGTAGGGGCGTCTTATTTATGGGATGGCGAGTCAATAGACGAAGGGGCTTTTTATGTCCTCGATTGGGACGGCGCTCAGTGGGTGCAACGTGGGGACGCTATAGACTCTGATGCCACAACAAATATAAGATTTGGGTTTGGTGTTACTGGCAACGCTGATATGTCAATAATAGCGGTAGGCGCTCAAAATTACGACAGTGACGGGAGTACCAATAATGGTGGCGTATGGACGTACAATGTAGACGATGCTATACCCGAAACAACCATCAATCAAGGTGCTGAAATAGGGATGGTGATAGCTGACATGAATACAGATGTAAGTGATGGGCTGTACGGATTAATGACCGCAGGGATTTCGTCTTATAGTTTAAAACCGAGCACTATTTATTGCGATGGGTATTCAGGAGCAGGGGATGTTGATATTGACATCTATCAACACACTAATGATGCAGAGGTTCTGATCTCATCAATCACGGCACAAGGCACATCGTCACAAGTATATGCTGTAAATGGAGTTGCGCCAGTGGTAGGAAGCGAGACAAGTTTCCATTTAGAAGTATCCAACACTACAGGCACTTTAACTGGTCTATCATGTACAATAAACCTGAGATAATGAGATTGGCCGCAATTGCATTTTTCCTTGTTTGTGTTTGGAGTGCTCAAGCGCAATTCATGTTTAACCCCTTGAGTATTGGTCATGTTTATGAGGACAATTTAACAACGTCTTTGGCTGCCTACCAAGCAGCGTCTCAGAATGATGTTATTTTGATAACTCAGGACGAGCGAGATGCTATAGCCGCCAACATGGTGGCATCAGCAAACGACACACCACCTTATCCATTTGATGCCGTTACAAGTGCATCGATAAACTTCACTTGGAACATAGCAAATAAGACACACATACCTGAATCAGATAGATACTTAGTGGCATTTAGTTTGGAGGTGTTCAATAATAATGACCCAAGTACAGGGGCAACTGTGCCAGCGGTTGGTACACTATACATGAGTGATGTTCTTGAAAGTGTATACTCGCCAGTATTGAATTTTGATATCCCTGCTGGCAACTTAGGCAAATCCATTTTACACTACATAGTTAAAGACCCAACAATAAAGACCGATACATATATAGCATTTAGCTCAGATTCCGATACAAAAAGTTTACAATACTTCAATGAGGATGATAGTAATGTGGCACATATCCAAAATGGCAGCCAAGGTGATCTAACCTCGCCAACGGGTTGGAATAGGTATTTCAAAATGCAATTCTTAACAACGTCACTAAAACAATGGTAAATGAAGAATTTATTAGCATACATCTTAATGATATTCGCCTTGAGCGCAAATGGGCAAGCGACTGTAAACGGCTTGCCTGTTGATAAGACTATAGAGGTCGAGGTAAGCACCGTTGTCGGGCCAGTCGGGCCTATCGGGCCTGTTGGGCCTATCGGGCCTATCGGGCCTATCGGGCCTGTGGGGCCACAAGGGCAGCAGGGAAACCAAGGCGTCAAAGGGGATCAAGGCAATCAAGGTTCTATCGGGCCAGTCGGGCCTATCGGGCCTGTGGGGCCACAAGGCGATATTGGGCCACAGGGCATACAAGGGATACAAGGATTGATCGGGCCAGTCGGGCCAAGCGGTGACGAGGGAGCAGGGTTCACGAATAAGGGGGATTGGGCAGCAGGGCAGACCTATGAGCCTAATGACTATGTATTCTCAATCAATGCTCAAAATGTATTAGCACCTTTTCTCTTAAAAGCAACGACCAATCATTCCAGCGCAACACCGCCTATTGCTGATCCAGCGAATTGGGTAGAGATTGTTGCTCTGCAAGGGCCGCAAGGTGATGAGGGCGCTCAAGGAGTTCAGGGGCCACAAGGTGCTACAGGTGCTACAGGTGCTATGGGACCAGAAGGTCCAGAAGGACCAGCAGGACCGATCGGACCACAAGGTCAGCAAGGTCAGCAGGGTATCCAAGGGCAGCAAGGCGCTGCTGGAAACACAGGCAGCACAGGACCAATCGGTCCGCAAGGGAACCAAGGCGCTACAGGCGCTACAGGAGAATCTGGTTTAGACGGTTCTGTGTGGCATACAGCTGTAGGTAGCCCCGCAAGCAATTTAGGAAACGTAGGCGATTTTTATTTGAATAGGTCATCTACAGTCGGTAATGGTGATGTATATAGAAAAACGTCATCTAATTTTTGGACTTTCAGAGGAAATATAAGAGGTGATGACGGTGCTACAGGAGCTACAGGAGCTACGGGGCCAGAAGGTGCTATGGGTCCAGCAGGCGACCCAGCAAGCGACGACCAAACCTTAAGCGTAACTTCGTCAGGCACAAATAGAACATTAAGCATATCGGGGGGTAACTCAGTTACTTTAAATGTAGGGGATTTGGACAACAGCGCTACAAATGAGCTACAAGATTTAGATATAGCTTCTTTGGTGGGCAATAATCTAAATTTATCCCTATCCTCAGCAGGACCTACCCACTCGATTGATCTATCTAAGTTCGATCGATGGGCGGTAAATAACTCCCATCCCGTAGCCCCTTTTATACGACAGCAGAATACATCTCTACAGTTCGCACCAAAGGGGGTGCCAATAGTAGGATCATTTTTAACAAATCCAGGCATTGCTCTTGGAGGTAACGTCGTCGTAGGCAATTCTATAGAGGTCAATGACGAGACAATAACACGATGGTTGAGGCTTGAGCCTACGGGGACTCCCGTTTGTCAGAATGGAAGGATTCATTACAATTCTGGCACTCACACATTTAGAGGTTGTGCCAATGGCTCATGGGTGGATTTACATTAAAAACAGAATAGGTGATAGAGGAAATTAAGAAAATGGCTATAACCGACGTGTGGTCTATGATCAAGAATCAAGGCTTGCCATACGTGATGATGATTGGCATAGTGATCGGGCAATATCATTTCAATAGCAAAAGACTAAGGGATGACAAAGCAGATAAGATCGCCTTGAATCAGCGTATAACTGAACTGGAGAGTAGAATGCTGGACTGCTACACAAGTCACCAAACTCAAATGTTAGAGGCGATGGATAAGTATACCGAGGCGATACAGGAGCTTGAGATGACAATCATGAAAAAGATAAACTAAAATCTATGAAAAAAAATAACTCATTAAATCAATACAAATGAAATCAGAATTTTCAAAGATTATACTGTCTGCAATAGCAGTCTTGTTAATCGTAATCAATTATAATTGTAATACGCAGACGGCTGATCCGATTAGGTTTTGCTTTACGCCTTCAGTTGATGATATAGAGCCTTATTGGGTAAACAGCAAGGGTAAGTATCATCAAAATGGAGATACACTTACTGTGAGCTTCTTTGGTGATCAGAGTGATATCGATTATACGACTCCTCATGTGGAGCTCCTAGATAGCCTTATAGGTCTTAAGCTGTTGATAGTTGAGCCCAATGATCAGAGTGCATATATCAGAGTGACGTTCGACCCAAGGCAGGGCGCTTATTCTTATGTCGGAACGGATAATAGTCGGATCAGAGGGAGAAACACAATGAACTTGGGTTTTAGATCAAGAGATGGGGGAACCGTTTATCATGAGTTTCTTCATGCTCTCAATTTTTTGCATGAGCACCAAAGCCCATCACGTACAGATCGAGATGGTTATGACGAACAGGCGGTATATGATGATGTTGGTGGGCCACCTAATAACTGGAGCAAAGATCAAATAGACCATAACATATTAGACCAGCACACTACGCACACGGTTGATGCGTCTGATGTGTTGTATGTCAACTCTATCATGCATTATGAGCAACCTTGTTCGTGGCTCAAGAATCCTGTAAGTGGTCAAAATTGCGAAGTCAACAATTGGCAACTGCATGTGTCCGACATTGAAAGGTTGCAAGAAGTATATCCCATTTTGGAGATAGATACGGGCTCCGATGAGTCTGATGATGAACCTGTTGCGGTGGAGTGTCCATCCATAACTTTTGATGCCCTTTGTGAAATGATGAAGGGATGTTCGGGGTGGAACTTCAATCTGCAGCAACTCATACAGATTTCAGAAGCTCTTGATCTTACTGATTGGGAGCCTAATCCAACATATACATATGATTCAAAGCAGAGACTTTTCGTTCAGATCAATAGAGAGATGAGCGAGAGAGGATGCTACACATGTTTTTTCTAAAAATCAAAATTTAACAATCATGAGATTATTCAATCCCCTTTATTTACTCGCGATCATTCCTATAGCCTGGATTTTTTGCGGTTTCTATTTCGCCGCATTTGTAGTTGCGCCCCTGGTAATAGCACTTGTCTTGGTACTAAGATCCTATAATCAGGGTATCGAAACCTACAGTGTGGAGAAGGAAAAAGTCAATGCCTTGATCAATCAAGTTCTAATTGTCATCACAAGTGTCGGAGCGTTTATAGCAATAGGTGATATTCCTTTTGTAGGACAGCCATTAGAGTTCTTGGTAGATCTGTTGGGATTAGCTCAAGAAAACTTGGATATTGTTTGGACTTATGTAGTAGGAATAATTGACGTCGGACTCCTGATAGTCGCATTGTTTAAGTCCAGGTTTGTCACCAAGGCGGGGGCCACACTTATTGCTCATAGTAAGCAGCTCGACAAAGGCGTCAACGCTTACAGCAATGACTTCAAGAAAACTGTCCAGTCGTTAATGAAAGAGGCGGCTTAGGATGAGGAGTCCTACAGCGAAATTAGTTCTCCGGGGAAATGACAGAACCGGATATGGCCATTATGGAGCTAAGCGTGGCAGCAGGCTTCATAAAGGACTTGATATAAGGTCTAACGTCGGAGAACTAATTTTTAATCCAATAGACGGCATCGTAAGTAAAGTTGGACGAGTTTACAGCAGAACGGCAAAGTTCAAGTATGTAGAAATCACTAATGACATCTACAGAGTTCGAGTGATGTATGTTTCTCCATCGGTAAAAGTTGGAGACCGTATTTATGGAAAGAAAATTATTGGTAAGGCTCAAGATATCTCGAAGTACCATGGGGGAGAAATGATCAACCATGTGCATCTCGAGATTTACAAGCATGGCTTGCTAACAGATCCAGAACCTCTATTGATTAAAGAAATCCTCAATGAGCAGTACTGATCCAATCTTCATACCTAATTTTAATATCCTTCAGGAGGACAACATAAATGTGTTCAGTCTTGGACAAACTTATGATGGCAGTGCGCATTTGCTACAAATTCCAGATGCTCATCAAAAAGGATATCGAGGGGAGGGGATCACTATTGGAATTATCGATGATGGCTACACTCCAGTAGACAACCTCCCAGATCCAAAAGAGATTCATTCATTTGGTTATGGCATGGATACCTCGACGCATACAGGCCATGGTAATCTGCATATGGGCATTATGGCGATGCAAGGGAAGCCTTTTACTGGAGTACTGCCCAATGCCGACTATGTTGTATGTAAATACCTAGGATACAAAGGAGGAACCTTGGAATACTTAGGACAAGCCATTCATAGATGCTTAGATTCTGGATGCGATATCATAAGTATTGCAAGTGGTCAGAACGGAATAAATTATCACAAGGATGTAGTGGATGCTCTCATTAGAGCCGTGGAATTAGATGTGCCAGTACATGTAGCTGTTGGTAATAGTAACCGAGATGTGTCTTTTCCTGCGAACAGACCTGAAGCTATAGGAATTGGTGCCATTGATTACGAAAAAGCTCCTACAGATTTTCAAAATTTTGGAGAAACATTGATGTTCGTTTCGTTTGGTAAAAATGTAGTATCAACAGATCATCAAGGGAAACATCCTCGAATTGAAGGGACAAGCTTTGCCGGCCCACTTTCTGCCGGTTGTGGTGGATTACTGATCCAAAAGCACAAAGCCATTTACGACAGGAGACCGACCATCACAGAGTACGCTAATATGTTAAAAGTCTATTCAGTAGACTTGACAGAAATAGAAGGTTGGGATGCACTAACAGGATATGGACTCGTTTCGATTGACTTTTTCAATGATGATTTCAAATCATTCAAGGATCTCGGTCAACTTGATCTTGAGATAGTCCTAAAAGATCCAATTCAATCACCACTTAAAGAATCAAAGGGATGTTTCGGTTTCTTCTTCTGGTAACAGTCATGTTGTTATCATCACTGCTTCAAGCTCAGAATGATCCAATTCCTGAATTACAGCCATTGCCAGCACAAGGATGGACGGATATATTCAGTGTTGCTGATAAAGTTCTTGAGGCAAGAGAAAACAGAAAAGATGATCCAGTAAGAGAAGCTCGGGCAAAAGTCATTACCATAAGAGCCACTAAGAAACAATTGAAAACAGTATTGGATATTCAGAAAAAATATGATCGAGGCGAAATAACCTATTCCGCTTATATACATCTGATGGCTTCAGGATTGCAAATTTCTATTGCAGAATATTTAGAGATGCAGAACAATATAAGTGAACATGGTTTGAGGTTTGATGGCGTTAAATCAAGCTATAGGATTAAACCTTAATCAAAGACATATAAGACTAGTTCTATTATCATTCTCAGGTTGGTTTTAACAGTTGTAGTGGGTGCCGAGTAAAGATTCGCACCCACTGCTTTTTTATATGTAATAATTGATATATATTTGAGTAACGATAATTTTAACGCACTTGCTCTTTAGAGTACAGTGCATTTTTTGTTTTAGGACGTAAGTCTTTGGACAGAATAACTGTAAAGGGAGCTTTAGGGCTCCTTTTTTCTCTTTCGCTCCACTGGTGTATTCACACACATTTTAATTACAGTTATTATGTTACAAGAACAAACTACCGAAATTTCGGAAGCAGAAGTTATTTCTGATCAACATGGCGAGCTTACGCCATTTACGGCTAAACCAAGATCTCTCACTAAAGAAGAGGTTACAGAGAGAAAGAGAAAATTAGAAATGGTATCATCATTGAGTCCTGATGAAGGTGTTGAAATTCATGGTGCCAGATATTGGAATGCCAGTAAAGGTGATAAACTCCAAGGCATATTCATTGGTTGGACAATGTTCAATAGTACCGACGACAACAATGAGCCTATACAGAAACCTACAGCGCTTATTGATACTACAGAAGGAACATTTGGTTGCAACACCATACAGTTCATAGAGAAGTTCAAGAGCATTCCTGTGGATAGTCCGGTATATGTAGAGTGCATCTTCTCTCAACCTAAGAAGATGAAGGAATACAGGGTTGTGAACTTAGAAAAAGCAGCTTAGTATGACTCTTCTTACTACAGAACAATTATTGGAGCAAGTCCCTGGTGTTTTCAACCAGGGGCGGCTCATTGATGACCAGTATGCTAAGAATCTGGATGATTATCCAGATCTATCTTTGATTTCTAAACACATCGAAGAAAACGGATTTCCATCCAAGCACATTTACACTAAGGATATTAACGTTAATGGCCGTGCTGTCCATGATAGCTTTGAAAAGTATTTGGGTGCAAGTAACTACTATAGCTCTGGAAACTTCGCTAAAGCGTCTATGGAAACCGAGATTGATCTTCTATATGACGTAGAGGAAGGCGATAAAGATGAGTTAGAGGAATTCAGAAACAGAAAACCCTTTGTCCTTGGAACGTTTATTCATGAGGCTATACTGGAGCCCACTAAATGGAAAAGAGTTACTGTTAAGCCTTCATTATTCGATGGCGAAGTTCTCGCTGCAAATAGTAAAACTGGTGTTGAAGCTACTTTAAAATGGTTTGATCATATCATAAAAGAGTCATTCGATTCTGATGATCAGATAAGAGAGGTTTACAAGGCCGTTGGTGATGCCTGTGGAATACACAGTCCTGTTCAATTCAAGGAAAAGCAGAAGTATATCAAGGCGTTGGAAGCTCATTGTGGAATTGCAATAGTCGATGAGAAGAATAAGCTCATTATAGATATTATTAAAAAGCGGTGGGACAATTATAGTAATGGTTTTTTGAAGAAAATCATCAAACATAGCAAGCGTGAAATCAGCTTTTATGCTGAAGACTATCTCGGATTGCCTCATAGGGTAAGGCCCGATGCATTACTGTTTGAAGAGAACATTGGCATAAATGCTGTCTTGTCGATCAAGAGCACATCTAAGCCTTCCTTGCGTCTATTCATGAATCAAGTTGTACAGCATCAATACCATGTGAAAGAGGCATGTTACCAGGAGGTAGTTAGCCACGTAACTGGTAGGGATTTTTCCACAACGATTTTTATAATGTGTCAGACCGTAGCTCCTTTTAATGTTGCAGCCATTAGATTAAACCCTGTAGCCATTGAACTTGGGAAATCGCTATACAGAAGAGGCATTGACGTATTGCAAAACTGCCTTGATTCAGGTGTTTATCGAGGTCATGACGCCTTTGCCGAGATTGGACATTGTGGAATAGTAGATATGGACCTTCCCAAGTTTGCTTACGTAAGCCCATTACCGGTAGAGTTTGCTACATGATAGACCAGTCACATCCAGAGCCTAAACTAAATAGAGCAGTTCATTGCCTTGAAGATTTAGGCTTGGATGTGATTGTATTGACTAATAAACACATACGATTTTTCATACATGGCAGTCGAGTTGATCATTACATCAAAATGGAATGGAGCTCAGGAAAATGTATCAGAGACTGTCGAGGATTTAATCACTTAATTAATCAAGTGAAACAAAAACTAAAATCTTTCAAGAGACTAACGGATGAGACGACAATGCCATGGGGTAAGCATAAAGATGTCGCACTCGAGGATGTACCTGCCTCTTATCTGTTTTGGTTAGAAGATCAGATCAGACGTAGGAATAATAATGATTCATTCAGATCTGGTCTACTCGTGTATATCGAAGAGAACCGTGATGTTTTAAATCAAGAGTAACAATGAGCAAACTATTCTTTTTCGACCTCGAGACAACTGGTGTGAGATATTGGAAAAATGGCATTCATCAGATAAGTGGTTGCATTGAAATTGATGGCATCAAAAAAGAAGAATTCAATTATAAGGTCAAGCCATTCAGCAAGGCCATCATCGAAGATGAAGCCCTGAAAATAGCAGATGTATCTCGTGAAGATCTGGAATCATACGAAGATATGAAGAGCGTATACTACCAGTTAGTTACTCGCCTTAACCGGCATGTTAATAAGTACGACAAGAAGGATAAGTTATTCTTAGTGGGGTACAACAACGCTCATTTTGACAACCCATTTTTCAGAGCATTCTTTGTACAGAACGGGGACAAGTATTTTGGTAGTTACTTCTGGTCCGGAGCGATCGATGTAATGGTCTTAGCCCTGGAATATCTCAAGGATAAAAGATCCACTCTTCCAAACTTCAAGTTAATGACCGTCTATGAAGCCATCACTGGAAACAAGCCTGATGAAGACAAACTTCATGACGCCTTATACGACATACAGATCACCAAAGAGATCTACGACATCGTCAGCAAACCAAATGTCAATTAATATATCATGAACAATCAACAGATACTAATCGGATACCTGGGGAAGGATCCAGAAACCAAGCACTTTGATGGTGATAGCCAAGTGACCAAGTTCTCAGTAGGGGTAACCGAAAAATGGGAAGATTCAAACGGAAATAAACAAGAACATACAGAATGGTTCGAGGTCATATGTTGGAGCTGGCTATCTAAAATAGCAGACACCCTCAAAAAGGGAAACCTTGTTTCTGTGATCGGTAAAACTCGTACAAGGAAATGGACTCATGAGGGTAGAGATTACCGTCGAACGTCAGTGATAGCTAATACGCTATTACATGGTGTACAGAGAGAACGACAAGACTATATGCCATCAGAACAAGATAATCCATTTAGAAATGGACCAACTCAATCAGGAGGAACAGCTGTTCCTCCATTGGTAGAAACAATAGTGCCTGAGGAGGATGATCTACCATTCTAACAGATAATTAATTCACTAAATAAATTTTAAATGAAAAATTTTGGTTTTGCCATAGAGGCATTAAAAGAAGGAAAGAAGGTGGCGAGGAAAGGATGGAATGGAAAAGACATGTTTTTGTTCCTTCTAAAAGCTGGTACCATACCTAAAAGCGCTATTCATGATCCAATGTTAAAAGCCGTATTACAAGATAATGAATTAGATCATTTTGAGGCTTTAGGTACTATACGAATGAAGACAGCAGACAATAAAATACTTACTGGATGGCTGGCCAGTCAGACAGATATGCTTTCTGAAGATTGGTTCATAGTAGAATAGGTCACAATAACTTCAAAATTAAATCCACTTAAATTATGATACGATTTTTCACAATTTTTATAATCACGATCACCCTGTTTTCGTGTTGTCAAACCACCAATCATCCTGTGAATGATGTTCTCATGCCGTCTTGTCGAGTTGAGCATCTGGATTATGGTCAAGAAGATACGTTAGTCTCTCAATATCTGGGGCATGCTTCCTTGGGTCTCGATACAGGGACATACACCTATGCTTATTCAAGAGGCATGCCGTACAATTATGTTCAAGCAGTTGATGTATTCCTTGAGGAGCTTGACACTAGAACCAAGTACTTACATTTCAAGCGAGTGTCCGATTGGGAGTCTGCGGACTTTCGATTTTTACATGATGAAACATTGGGCTGGACGAGCTATCATGGAAAGGATATTTTCAAAATTCCGAGAGATAGGTACACCACAACATTCGGTAAGAACTACTCCCATACGTTCGTAGCCTATGCTATACGCCATGAGATAGTAGGGCATCTGATATTAGGTGCAGAACATGAGCAGCACAACAGACAAGGAGATCCCATAGATTGGAATATGCCAGCTCTTTATGCCTACCGCTATAAGCACTACGGTGAGGATAAGGATCAAGTTGATTCGTGGGTGGTAATACGAGACAATGAGAAGTTCGAGGGAACTGACTTTGATCCTAATTCGATCATGCTGTATTACTATCCGTGTGAGCTGGTCAATGATAATCGTGGTTGTGACGTATTTAATTATTTCATGAGCAATCAGGATTGGCAGGTGGTATTTGATCGCTTTGGCCAAGCTGATGATTATGGAGTTAGGCTTTAGTATTTGATAAACCAATCCTTTTTTCATCCATGAGTATAGACGAATCCTTGGAGCTAATCAAAAGGCTGCCAGAACTAATTGACCGACTTGAAGCGGCAATAGCTACCATTGATAGTAAAGAATCAAAGCATGACGTTCAAATCGGCGCTGATGAGATATCACTGATCATCAAAAGGCATAAAAAGTCAATTCCAGCTTTTAAGAGCAGATATCCACTCGCTCCTATTTATCAGGAAGGAATTGGTTGTAAGTACTATGCGTTTAAGCAAGAGCTACAGGACTGGGTGGATATGACACCCACGCTTCGAGTGTTGACTGGGTCTTAAAAACAAAGACATGATAAAATTAATATTCAAGGTTTACCAAAAGAGATTCATTGAATACCTTATAGACTCTATAAACAATGATATCACATCGATATCATTCGCATCTGATAAAATGTTGGAGGATATAAATTTTGAAAAATGGGAAATGAATCAACTGTTCGAGACAGTAAAAGGACTTAAGCACTGGTTATGGGTTCTTGAGGGTAGGCAAAAAGAAGCAGAAAAATAATTAAGCCATATGAAGTACACAGATACAACCAAAGGCTGGATTATAGTTGCTAATGATGGGAGGATATACACTTATTCATTTGCGAGAACCAGGGCGGGC
Source organism: uncultured Saprospiraceae bacterium (assembly GCA_964489125.1). Taxonomy (GTDB): domain Bacteria; phylum Bacteroidota; class Bacteroidia; order Chitinophagales; family Saprospiraceae; genus GYS-P2D. Next base: position 41,794 of record CAZAXY010000007.1, on the reverse strand, counting down.
GCCATAGCTAAATGGATGAGCTTATGGGATCCAGACAGGTGCTCTTGGAGGAAGTTTAAGAAAGAGGGTTATAAGTGTGTGAAGGCTCAACAGATAACCGATATAACAAAAGATTGAAATATGTACGGAGAAGATTCAATGCCTTGTATTTGTTCGTGGTGTGATGCACCAATTGATTTCAGGGGTATTCATATTGTGGCGAACAATGTGGGCTTATGCGACGAATGTAAACAAGAGTACGATGAAGAAGAATAGAGGCTTTGGCTTAACCAGTAGGCGCATCCTCAACTCACAAGCTAAATAAAAGTACTGGGTGACTGGCTGTCAAGTGACGACAGTTGGATTTCTCCGAAAATGGGGTAGTGCCAGGAGTGGCATGATTTGCAGGGTTCGATTCCTTGCCGGAGATCAACATTTAAAGAGAGGCCGTTTGGACCTCATTGAGCAGATTCAGTTTTGATCAATCTGTTGAAGCCGTACATGTGCATAGTGTATTCAGCAATGAAGTGAGGGAGGCCGTAATTAACGAAATAAAAAGAATAACCCTATTCATCCATAGAAAGGCTAAGAAATAAATTATGAAGAAAGCAATACGTCAAGAGGTACACCAAAAATATAATGGGCACTGCGGTTACTGCGGTTGTGAACTGAAGTATAAAGACATGCAGGTTGATCATGTTATACCCCAAGGGTTCTACTTGTGTCATATCAAAAATAATAACCGAATACCTAAACACTTAGCGCACTTAGGAGAAGATGACATGAACCATATTGATAATCTGATGCCAGCATGTAGGGTTTGCAACAAATGGAAAAGTGACCATGACTTAGAACAATTTAGAATAGAACTCGAAGCTCAAGTAGAAAGAACGGAGCGGTCATCATCTAACTTCAGGATGGCAGTACGATACGGCCAAATTATAAAGACACCAAAGCCCATTATATTTTTCTTTGAGACCTGCGAACAGTCTATGGAGCATAGTACATTACAGCCTATCATCTCAGTGAGCGGATTAAAAGACATGCCTATAGAAACAGCTATGTCGATTGAGAAAATGGCAATACTGGCTAAAAATCAAATACAAAAGCGAACGGCGTTAGAGGCTTTCACCGACTACTGTTTTGATAGACAGATAAAACCAAAGAGATTCAACTGGGCTGATGTAATAACAGATTTCTTATCCTCTAATGAGAGATAATGGAAAGTATATCTATCGGTGCAACACCAGCGGAAATGATTACTTGAAACACAATTTATAAAGAAAAAAGCTGCGGAGCATTATACCACAAATGTTATGGATATAGGAGGAAACAATAAAGGAGTCGCAGGAAGACTAAGCAACTTTACTAAACGCCCATTTACTATAGATGGTATAGAGTGTGATTCAATGGAAGGATTTCTTCAGGCTCTAAAATTTGAGAACGAGAATGCTCAGATAGCAACTTGTAAATTAGTAGGCGTAGTGGCAAAAAGGAAAGGCAAGGGCAGAAACAAAAGATGGCAGTCTCTACAAAAGTTATGGTGGAAGGGTAAAGCCTACGATAGAAAATCAGATGAATATCAAAATCTCATAACAAGGGCATATGACGAGCTGAGTAAAAATGAAAACTTCAAGAAGGATTTACTGTCTACTGGCAATGCTGTATTTACTCACGGTATAGGTAAGAATGATAAGAAGAAAACAGTACTAACAGAGAATGAGTTTTGTAGACAGCTAATGAGGGTTAGAAATATAATCAGTCAACAAGACTGAAACGTGGCGGAGGCGTTTTCTTTATAAATCCCAAGCGCCACCACAGTGATTCAATCGAAGAAACAATGTAAGCACTGATATGATATACAATATTATGGTTAAGGCTTTTTAAGCCGACCCAAAGGGTTAACTATAATATATAGTCTATGCATCGGACAATCCTAATGATTAAATAAATAGTAAAATGAAAAATATACACCACAAGGCGATAGAAGAGTTAATAGATAGTTACTCTAAAACTATTGAATCTATGAACGAACTGATGCTTCACCCAAAAAATAATCATGTGCGCAAATTAAGTGTAATCATGAGGGACATAGCTGGTATGGAAATATTCGTAGAAGAACTAAAGTCTGTCGCCTCCCTAAGCGACACCAATGAGTCTGATGACATAGATAGTATTATCCATAGTGAGCCTCAAATGGGATATTCTTATTGGGTTAAAGTATATGGCGATTCGAAATATAAAGTCGGCATGGCGTTACATTGGGGTGAAAAAAATATGCACTTTAGGTTTGCAACTGGAGGGAAAGTAAGAGTAGATAGATGCGCCGACTGGAAGAGGAAACCAGTAATTTTTAATGAGGCTTATTATGGATAATGATTACGCATAATCAGAGTCGCCCAACAATCGAAATATTAAACTTGAAACACAATTAAAAAATAAAATAGCGATGGCATATACCAAGGAAGAAAAGGCTGTGAGAGCAATTAAGCTAAAAGAGAAATATCATTATGATAGGGCTGCTTTCTGCAAGGAACACAATATGGAGCTTCAGCAAAAATTCCACTGGGGAGTCTGCGAGGAAATCAGAAAGATAGCAAGCAAGGTAGAAGACATATTAGATACAGGATATATCTCAGTCTATAGCGATGATGAGTAGAGCTTTATTTTTTAATCACCAAATACATCACAATGTCAAACACGAAGAACGAAAGTAGCGATTCTGTATTATGCAATATTATCGCAACGAAGCCTTTAGGCGTAGTGGCGGTCTGCCAAAAATGCAAATCTAAAGACTTGTACGAATCTTGGCTTACCGACTTAACACATTGTAATAAATGCCACCACTATTGGCAGACTGAGCGATAATGTACATGCATAATCAGAGCCGCAAACCAATAGGAAATTAAACTTGAAACACATTAAAAAATAGAAAGACTTATGAATAAAATGTTTTTGGAATTAGCTGAATGGTCTAATCACTACGACATACTATTACACCTATGGGGCAATTATAATGACGCCTATATAAGCAAAGATGATGTCCATCTGTATGATTGGGGTGGCAACGTGACTGTTGAGGAATTACTTGCCAATCTGTTAGCGTATCTGAGAAGGGTTAACCCAAAACTACATGCCGAAATAATTTCTATTTTTTAATCACTAAGTACAAGTAAAATGTCAAGAGAGAACGAAGAAGACAGCGGTTCTGAATTATGCCGTATTATACCTCCGAACGAATGTGAGGGTACGGTATGTGATCACCCAAATGATAAGGTAAAAGCTATAACATCGGTAGTGAATTATTGTACCAAGTGTGATAGGTTCATATGATCACATACTGAGGTATAATGTTAAATCTATGCTGAGTTTTTATCGCGGTAAATGAAACACAAAATTAATATGACGGAAAAAGAAATATGCAAACGATTTTATAAGCATCTACTTGATAATCATATCGTAGAAAGTCCTTTTGATGAAGATAGTTTTGAAGAGTACATATACTTTAATTACAAAGGGGAACATAGCGATAAAAATTCTGACATAGATAATATTAGTTCAGAGAGCGAACCTTATCAATGCTATAATGAAACACAAAGCCCAAAAGGTAGGTGCAAAGAATGGTGCGAGAACTCAATCTATTGCGAGCGATCGGCGGTCTGCTCTAACTGGACACCAGGAGCTATAAATTATGCTATATGTCAACACTGCGGTCATGCAAAACCACAACATGAGCAGACTGAGAACTAATGAAGTAGCATATGTTCTGTCTATCACTTTTTGAGGGTAGGCGATTATTAAACGAAAAAATTAAACAATGATAACAATAAAAGTAACCGATAATCAGGCGAAAATATTAAACACCTGTATTAAAAACTATATAGAGTTTCTCGATACACAGATAGGTGCAATAGAAGACGAATCAATAGTTAAATACGCCAAGGATAGGAAAGCTGACTGCGTTGTGATAACTAAGGTTACGTCTAAGGCAATAAATGATTGGGAACAACGACCAAGAGAAGCGTTGGCAAGTGATATATAGAATCATATGCGGTATTATACAGAGTCCAATGGGTGGGCTTTGTGTAGTGTTGGATTCTGTATAATATGGTCATATGAAACATTATTCTAACTATCTGATAATCAAAAAATAATACTATGAAAAAGTTGGAGTTTATAGATAACTACAAGTCCTTGATTTATGTCAAGTATAAGTCAGTCTCGACAAGATCTACTTATATGACACGGATGTATCAATACCTGAAATATTGCTCTGATATTGGGCTAACACCATCACATGTTAATAAACTCCAGATTAGACAGTACCTAATTCCTCAAGGAGATAGTAAGTACAATCAATCACTGGCGGCACTCAATATTATATACAACCGCATACTTAACCAACCTCGCAAACTCGATCAATTAGGGTGTCGAAAATCCAAGCCTAAGGTATGGCAAGTATTAACTCCAGAAGATGTATTATCAATGATCAATAATACCAGTAACCTGAAACACAAAGTCATTATCAGTTGTCTCTATACTCTTGGTTTAAGAACTTCCGAGTTATTAAGACTAGAGTTTTCAGACATAGATAGATCTTCGATGACCATACATGTGCGAGGAGGCAAGGGGAACAAAGATCGACGGTTAGATATATCTCAAGAACTCTTAGTATTGATCATCCGGTACTACAAGGAAAATAAGCCCAGGACCTTTGTAATTGAGGGCTCTTATCCAGGAGTGAAATACTCTTCAACAAGTGTCAGCAAAATAGTCAAACGACACTCCACTCGCCTAAAAAAGAAGATATGGCCTCATTTGCTGAGGCACTCGATAGCAACTCATATGATTAACAGCGGAATCAATATATTGCAAATACAGAGATTTCTGGGACACAATGACATTAAGACCACAGAGCGATACTATCAATACCTTAAGAGTAAGGGAATTGTGGAGCTGACAGGGAGTATATTATCACAAGTCGCCGCCTAATCAATTATAAGGTAATGTTAGATCTAAACTCTCTAATGCTGGAGAAACCAATTTTATTATCTTGGCTCCAGAGTAGGGTGACAAATAGAAATCAGTTGCCTTGTCATTGTTGTTCCCAATTAGATCTCCAATTTGAGTAACCGATAAGCCACTTTCTTTCATTATCTGGCCAAAGGTATGTCTTGCTGTTCCTAGAGTGAATGGGTCTACTCCAATATCTTTAGCTGCATACCTTAGTCTCCTGTTCAGATTCGTGGCAACCCTTCTCTTGATTGCTTTCTTATCATCTGGGCTCATTCCTTCCTTGTAATAGGGTAGTATGTAATTGTCTCCAGATCCTTTGTACTTATATATGATCTGCATTAGCTCACCATATTTTGGAGCGATCACTAGCTTTGGCGCTGAGCTGGTGAATCTCGTTTTCACTCTGTAGAACTCAATTGTCTTATCTTTTATGTTAGAGTGCCTGAGTTCAAGAAAATCTGCCAGATAAGCACCATTCATCATAAATAACGCCTTCCAAAAATCAATTGCTATTTGCCTTGGCTTGATATGGGTGTTGTATTTAAATATAAGATGTAGTGATTGATCGTGGACCGACTTATCATTGCTTTTGGTCTTGGCCAATGAGATGTCTTTGAACATTGGTGCAGATCCGTGAATGGATATCACAATTGTCTTCAGGGCTGACAGGTAGATGCTTTGAGTGTTGTGTCCAGCTTGATTGTATGATCTTCTAAATCGATTCAGGTAGTCAGGTGTGATGTTGTTTGGTATGGTGCCACTAAATTTCTTGAATGCTTTCATAGCACGTTCATAAAATTCTGGATTCTGCCCATTATTCTTAAGCCGATCGATCTTATTCATGAATCCATCTTCAATAGATTGTGACGCTCTATAGACTACTTCATCGTTTAGATGTTTCTTTAGATCTTTTTTATCGTAACCAAACTCCTCTATATAACTGAGGGCTTTTTCTCTCTTGGTCGTGGCCTCCATATTTATCTTCCTTAGTCGTGGGTTCATCATTTTTGAAAGGCCGTCAAATTCTTGTTTTGTTAGCAAGTACCCAATGTGGATGTAGTCTATCTTTCTTTTTGATTCTATCCTATATGATGGGATGATAGACAGGTGCCACCTGCCGTCAAATGACTTTCTTTTATCGAGACCTATTCTGATAGATAGTGAGTGCATGTTGTTGGTTCTAATGTGTTAAAAATAAGGTATCTGGTTGTTAATTTGTGATTTTCTGTTTCACTTTTGTTTCACCGATGATGATTCGGTAGTGTTTCGTCCTAAATATTGGCACGTTTATTTGGAGTAATATGCTTGCTTGATAACTGGCTTGTTTGCATGTATTTGCCCTTGCTATAAGTTGATCATAAGCACTGATAATCAGTGAGTTGCATGTGATTTTGTTGCGAATCTTTTATTTCTGATAAATAGGATTATATTTGCGTATCAATTCGATCTCGGAGGAGTGGCAGAGCGGTTGAATGCACTGGTCTTGAAAACCTACCCAATGAATTTCCAAAACCTCCAAAATTTTATAAATCTGTGCTAATCTGGTAATTATACATGGTGTACTAATATCATATGTTACCACGTATTCCTAAAATACACCCTGAAACAGTCATTCTGTTTCACTTTTGTTTCACCGAAACTATATTTTAGAAACCCAATATCATTTCCTGAACTTTACTGATCTCCTGGACCTTGACCGTTCATAATGCCTTCCCGTACTTTTCATGAATCGCATCCCAGTCAAATGACCCATCTGATGCTACTCCCAGAATCAGACGACCAATAGTAATTCTAATCGCTTCTCTGTGAGATTCCGAATAGCCCTTACCAATATTTGTCGTCCAACTATCATTAGGCAAAAGGAAAATGTCTTTCCCTACGTAGGTTGTGGATATATTCTTATTGAAATCAACTCTAATGTCAGCTTCTGACCACTGAGTCTCTGGGACAAAATGCAATGATTCAGTCTTGATCTCTATCTCTTTAAAGATAGACTCAATAAACAGCTTGTCATTACTCGGAAAATTAGAGATAAAGGCATAACTGTATGTTCCAGCATCAAGCGCATTGTCATCAAGCGCATTGTCAAATCTTGTCATATCGTCTAAGTTGTTCTGCTTGCATGACAAAATGTGCATTAACAAACAGGTTAATAAAATTGTGCTTTTCATTTTTTAATTGTTCTTAAGTTTATGAATAACGTAACCAAGTTGGCATGTGATTATGAATAATAACGATGCGATCAGCATGGTTTCGAGTGGCATATCAGTCATAAGTTTCAGATTCTATGATGTTTCCTTGTCGTTGTTGAAACTTCTGACTATGAAGTAGAATGCGGCACATACTAACAGGTCTGTGTTGTTGTTTATTTCCCATAAATAATCCAATTCAGTTTTTGAGAAATTGTTAGTAAACCTATCTATCATTTGTGATATGGCATTAATCAATCCCATAATAAAATATAGGAAAACCAATGCGAGAAAAAAATGTGAAAATTTCAACTGTGCTGTTGTTTGATTTTTCATTGACTCGTTATTTTGGCATTATCATGTAGAGTATTACTAAGGCTTCAAATGATGAAAGGATTATCAGCCATTTCAATCCCTTTCTGTAGTCATTGTTCTGCGCTTCCAATTTCTTTAATTTTTTGTGTGTGATGTACTCTTGTCTTGCATTCATATCAAATTCTTGATTTCCATAGATCGCATACTCTTGCCCATGCTGGTGCCACTAGTGATCATTCTGCGTTAATTTGATTTAGATCTGTTACGTTAATCCATTTACTCATAGCTCCAATTTTTGTGTTTGACTCAACTCCCTAACCTGGAAGTAGTAATACAACGCCGCCTTAGTCCTCTGTGTGATTGGCCTTTTGCCATTGATGATCCCAGACATCTCTGACTTAGTTACGCCCAGGCCGTGAGCAAGATTCTTATTAGATATCTTATGCTTCAGCATTTTACTAGCTATATACTTCAGGTCAACAACCTCAATAGGAGACTCAGAGTATGCCGTAGGGCGCACGTGAATCTTTTTTGAGGTATACTCCGAGAAATTCTCTTTAACTCTGTCAGCGAGCTCCTTAGCAGTTATGTAGTTGCCATTGGGGTTCTTCTTTTGCTCAACCTTAAGCGTGACGGAATCCTCTTTCTCGCTTAGGTAATAAACATAGATACGGCCGTGACGCCTCATAAGTGAGGATATCTCCAAAATTTCATTGGCTTTATCTGGATTGAGTAGTTCTATTCCTTTCATGTCATATGGATTTGAAAAAACAAGGGCTAAAAGCCCCTGTTCTTGATGAATTTTTGAGTTCTAATGTTATAGATTCCTATCTGATTGTGGATGATCATTTGACTTATAGCCACTTGCTCATCTGATTCAAGTATGATAGCATCATAGTAGAATTTACCCTCATGATACCATCCTCCGATAATGCGGTTGTGCTTCATGGCATACTCTAAAACAAATTCCAAACCTTCACGTCCAAATTTGTTTTGTGTGAATCGGTTAGCAATTGCCCAACCATCTTTAGCCATTTCTAATGATGGAAGGTACACCGTAAACCCCTCAGGATTGTCTTGTGCGATTTGCTCAATTCTTGTTATTAAGTTCTTCATAATCGTGGTGACATTTTTTGCAGTTGTCGTCTGGGTTTGTATTAATAATTATACTATAAAGATAAACTAAAGTTTACCAATAGTCAACTTAAACAGATAAAAAGATTGATATTTTTTAGATAATTTTATCCAGTGGTATTCCTTAAGGCATTGAAGAAAGGCAGGTGGGCAGTATATGTCTATTCTCTACCAGAAGGTAGGTATATGATAGAGTATTCTGATGATGGATTCGGGAGTAAGGAGAGGAGGGAGTACGGTTCTAAAGACGAGCTTTTAGAGGTGCTGGGACGGCGGTTTCGGAGAAACGACTTAAATGACATAATCACCTAATCATCACCAAAATATATCATTCTTAGTGTAACGATCTCATCATCAAGATTGTAACTCTTAGTGTATGTTTTATCAAAACCACCTGTTATTTCACTAAAGTATTCATGATTATTATACAAGAAACTACGATGTGTTAAAATTAATTCATGTTTGTTGTTGCTCGACAAATGAATTAGATATGAGTAGAATAAGTCCAATTGGAAATAGTGGTAGTCATCGTTCTCCCTGCTTAAATAAATAAGACGGTGACTTTGCCGAAGATTCGGTGATAATTTCTTTAACATTTGATTTTTTACATCAAATAGGTCTATATCATGATTTAAAGAGTCTGTAATGTCTAAATTGTTTCTGATAACTATTGCTATTTTATAGTCAAGGATCTCTTGAAATATGGCACCGAAAGCCCAGGCATCAACCAGATCTCCAAAGCTTTGATCATACCAAATAGTAGTATTACCAGACCACAGTTCATAATTTATTTGATCTTTAAAGATGCTTCTGTTTAGGGCTTCGATCAGTAACTTTTCTTGATCTGTGAAGTCTGACGAAGTAGGAGCTGTTTGAATATTTGAAAAATCCTGAGTAATAGAATTTGAGTAATAGTAAAATAGGCAGAACGATGTGGCAGAAACTAGAGATACAAAAACAACAAACGTACTAACCTTCATTGACACCCCTTAATACATCTTATTAATCTATCTCTATCGGCTGGATAAATTAAGGATAGTGATAACTCTAATCCATTTCTTGCGTGTTCATTAATGTTGATTCTAGATATTTCCAATAGAGCCTGTTCATTAAACACTCCACATTTCGTCAGCTCTGTAACAAGCTGTTTGTTTTCATCCTTGCAATCTTGAATCTTCTCATTAAGCTCTTTAGACTTGTTCAGTTCATGAGGCAATATGCTTATTGCGGAAGTGATTAACAGTGCTAAACATCCTATAGAAATAGAATTGGGGAGCTTTATATCCAATATATTGTCAATAAAGCTCTTAAGAGTTTGTTTCTCAGGCATAAGTTTTAGGTTTTGCGTTGATCAAATGAACTGCTGTACTAATTGTTGACCTCGAAATAATGCTTGAATACTTGCTGGTTATTAAATATAAATATCCCATCTACTAATCCAATTACACTTTTCTCGGGCCATTCAAACCAAGGTGTGAAAAGTGACAATGTTAGAATTATAACGACCCCCAGAGTGAGCCAAGAGAATCTTCTTTTCCATCTGATAGCTTGTAGTTTGCCATAGAAGTCAATCTGTTCTTCTGTAAGTTCTTTGGCCAGATCTATGTCAGACACATTGCCACTCTTATCTAACCATGCCATAAATATCTTTCTGAATTAGGTCTGATAATATCCAGTCGTAATCTTCCTCGCCATTCATCTCACAGAGATCACAGGTTATAGTTTGACTTGGATCTATTTCTTTATCATTGTAGCTCTTGATAATCCTTTCGCAACTCTTGCAGACCACTCCCGTTTTTTTTGTAAACAAACCTTCTTTAACTCCTACTTCGCATATGTGCCGAGCCTCCCGAGTTGAGGATCCTAATATTACACGCACGTTTTCGACGAAGAATCTTTTCGTATTCAGTCCTTTTAATTCTTTTAACTGTGTGAAATTGAGGAGACTACCCATGTTCGTTGTTTTCTAATATCAACCGTATCAAGTTAGACAAACATTCATTGTTATCAGAGTAATTTGGAATGTTTAATTTCCCTAACTCAGTGAAACAAATGAAGTAATTTATCCCGTATTCTCGATCTAATATTTCTCCTGTAAACTTAGGAAGAGGGTCATTTATTACTTGTCTGTATTTCTCAGGATACATTTGCTTAAAAGTAAACTCTTCATCCATGCGTTGCGTTTGCATCGAATGAGATTCTTGAACCTTGATTTCTCGAGCATCCATAATGTCCTGTCTCCACATCTCTTTTATCCCTCTCGTCAAATCGATAGAGACTAGGTCATATCTCAAATTCCAAGTGTTAATAATTTCGGAATCTGATATGTTTCTTGACCTCTTGGGAACAATGATTTCACCATCAAACAACGACTGCAGTTTTCTTTCCAGAGTTGATAAATGCAAAGCTGTATAGTTGCCATGATGTCGAATCATCATTGGCCTGAGAAAGTGAATATCTTGCCTAGTTAATTGGACATAATCAACAACCGTAATAATTACTCGCTTCAAATGAAAACTCCAGTCTTGTCCGGATCTAAAAATATCTGAATCCCATATATCTGTTCTGTCAAAATTCAAGTTGATCCGATCATATAAGTAGACATGTTGCTTCAGTTGATTAAAGTAATCTTGAGCAAAAGTCTGTATGTGCTCAACCCTGTTGGATTCAATAATCTCATTTACTACTTCATCTTTAGTTCTTGATTGGATATCAAAGTGATCAGAAAGCACTTTTTTAGGATACCCATTCAATAGACGAGCATATACATCGCGTTCATTGTTCATTGAAGATTTCTATTTGTTGATGGAATTTCGTACTGCTCTTAGCGTTCTCCTACCTACTCACCACATAAGCATCTCCATACCCTCTACCTTTGACACTCGACAGCACATCATTAGCTGATGAGCGATCATAGAAGGTGCCCAGCTGGTATCTAACGAGAGACTTACCAGGCACAGGCTCAGTAACAATCGTTCCCAGATCTGAGAGCTCAGGAAAGCTCATAGGCTTAGCAGCAGCAGCTATCTGAATAAGGTATTTTGGTCCTGGAGAACTATTCACGGGCTGTGATCGGGGAGAGGACGGGTACGACACTGTTACCGGTTGTGAAACAGTATTGACCGTGGTTGGAGCTGCTGTAAGCGAGCCAGCGGCATAAGATGCAGCTAATTTTACATTTAGAGCAGCATTATCAATTTTTAGCTGCCGCAATTCCTCTCGTAGGTCTTGGATAACTTTAGACTCGTCGGTTTTGCCTGTGTTTTTAGCACTTATTAGTTGACTATTCAGTAGTGATACCTCCTTCTCAAGTGCGGATATCTGTATCTGTTGAGACTTTACCTGACTTTGTGAGTCTTCATATTGTGCTGATATCTCGCTATAGCTCTTTTGGTGTGCTATAATCTTAGATTGCAATTCCTCGATGCGCAGATCATTTTGAGTAGCCTGGGCATATTTTTGTGGAGCTACATCATCTGATTTTGCTTGTTGGCTGACGACTTGTTCTGATTTGGCCCTCTCTGGGTTTGAATTCTTTACTACGGAAGAGGCACTATTACTTTTTGCCTCAAAGCTTTCCTGGCCTGCGAATAATTGCGCAATCTGTTTTTCAAAGAATCCTGTCGACTTCACTTCAAAAGTGAAGGGAATAGTCGATCGTGCGTCTAGAACATTACCTTTTTCTCCACTAGCTCTTAAGTTATTAATGTTAACGTTTATGGACGTTTTGTTTCCTAAATCTTTTACTCTAACGTTCCAGGTCCCCGTTATTTCCAATGGCCTTAGAACGGCACCTAATTGTTTAACTTCATTGACTATAACAAAGGCATCAAAGTTCGGCTCCACCTTATTAGACTCTATTGTATATGAATTGGTGAAGTCCATTACCTGAGATACGATCAAGCCACTATTTTTTTCTATAACCTGTATGGGAATTCCCTCTATTGCAAAGTGATCTATCACCTTGTCCCATACTTTATCATAAGACGCTGAGGTCATGTGAACCACTGGCTTGTCTTGATAGTCTCCTATAAGCCCAGATGGTGCCGAGCATCCAATTAAAAAAATAGAAATCAAAAATAATGAAGGGAGTAGTCTCATGGTTGTAAGTTGTTGAGTGAAAAATTCAGATTCTATGCCTAATCAATACAGGCATGGATAATCGTGTAGTAATAACACTATAGCAATAGCACTAATCCATAGAAAATTGATATAAAATCGATCTTAATTGAGAATAATAATCATCTGTAAATCAATTAATTACTATAATTAATCTCAATTATAGGCATTAATTTAATAGTACAATATGTGTCAATATTGCATCAATTTTACTAAATAGCGTACTTATATTGCTGAACTATTTCCAATAGTTCAGAGAGCGGCGGACGTTTTAGGAATAGTTTGGTACCTTCTCCAATTAATCCGTCGCCCTCACTTTTGATAATCTAAAAATGACTGTTATGCCATATTTAAATTTCATCTACGTCTCCTGCGCCAGCCATCATATTTCGTCTACGTCGCCGAATATTATATTCCAAATTAATTCCCACATAACTATTTGTTTTTTGTGAAAATTCAAATTGCGTACCAAATAATACCGACATCAAGTATTGAATGAACCATTGTGAACTGTTAAGAAATCTATATGAGCCAAGCGCAAACACAATTAAAAGAGAGATTTTATCAGCGGTTAGCTGAATTAAAGGTTATGTCAAATAGTACCGACCAGGCTAGATTGCCAAGCCTGTATCAACGTTTGGCGACTAATGCACGTCATTTTCATATGCATGATATTTGTTTAGAGTGCTATGACTATCTAAGCAAGTACTATCTAATAATAGACAGAAATGGTAATAAGCTAAAAGCAGTTAATGAGCGATTAGAATTTCACGAGTATGTTATATCAGAAGATAGGCGGATACGAAAGAAGATATTATTGATCGAAAATGAGTATCAACTCAAACGAGTATATACTAAAGAATCAGTTGATGAAATAGAGTCTTTTTTAGATGGTATCGAATTAAAGATTGAATATGGACCCTACATCTACCAAAAATATTACTACTTAAAAAATCTTCACTTCAGCATGAAGGGTGATTATGAAGGGGTAATAACAAACGGACTTGATGCATATGAGTTTTTTGAGCATGAGTTTATTCAAATGAATGCCACAAGATTTAAGTACTTGGTAAGAGTAGCAGATGCTCATTATGTCAGAAGAGAATATGATCAAGCAATGGGATACCTTGACATTTGTTCAGGAATTGAGATTGCTAAGAAGACAGAGTATCATAATTACCTCATCACCAGATCCAGAGTTATGCTTTCGCAAGGATTAGATGTTTATGAACTACTTTCTAATTGGACGGAAAATGCACAGGAACATCAATTCATATTGAAAGAAATGATATTGATTTACAACGATCTATTAAATGGTAGACCCATAGATGATTTTTCTCTAGTATCGAAATACCGATTTGACCCAGGAGGTCTCGGAGTTAGTTTAATGGTGGCTAAAATGTGGTCGTGTAGACTCAGAGATGACCATTATGATAAGAAAGAAAGTGTTCGGCGGTTTGGGAATAGCTATCTAAAAAACAGACCTCGTTGTAGATCTATATTGGAATTCATTATTAATAAATCTTCAATTGACAAGGATCAACTAAATATTGGGGTGTATAACGGTGAGATCGAGATTATTCCGTACGAGCTCATCTATATGCAGATCAGTAGGTTGGGGTGATGGATGACATATTTTACTTATATTAGAGAGTCCCATGAACGTATTTTGTAAATAATACGCTTTATATCAACATCATTGCCCATCATCTATGCGCTATATACTTCACGGTAAAATATGGGATATCTGTTATACCCCCATTGAGCAGGGTAGGTTAGAGGCTAATCCAATCACCAACATGCGTCTTCATAAGATCCTGTATTACATGCAGGGTTTTTATTTAGCTGACAATGGGCGTCCATTGTTTAGAGAGAAAATGTATGCCTGGCAGTACGGTCCTGTGGTATACCAAGTATATAAGGAATTTAAAGAGTTTGGTAGCAAGCCGCTCAATACTAATAGGATACGGTATGCTAATGCACTTAGTGATAGTGAGAAGATATATATCAATCAGATCTGGGACTCGACTAAAAAGTATTCGGTCAATCAACTAGTCAATCTGACTCACAGAGCTGGGGGTCCATGGTCCAAAGTATATGATCCTAATAATCATAATAATGTCATTGAGCAACACCTGATTGCTGATTACTTCAAGGGATTAATTCCTTCTGCAGACTGGTCAAAGTTCATTCGTAGCGGCTCCCGTACTGAGAGATCAACCAATATTTGACTTCAAAATAGGGCATGTTGTCACTCCTGCCACCAAGTGCCGTTGGTGAGCTTTTCAAAAAGCTCATCACGCTCCTTCTCTAAACTTTTAATCTTTTCCGATAGGTGCTTCATGTCTAATTCCTTGGATCTTATTTCTGAGTTTAATTGAGCGTGTCTATTTTCTAAGAGAGTCCTTTTTATAAATGCTTCATCATATTCTTTTGGAATCCATTCATCCCCATTTACATTATTATTAGTCAAGTCATCACTCAAAGTGCCATCATCTATGTAACGTGGAGTGTTTGATTCTAAAGTAATCGACTCAGATTTGCCGAGGAGGTACTCTCTATTGATACCATAGTGGTTTATAAAGTCAACATATTTTTTAATTCTCCTTGTAGATGGTGCAAAACTCCTATCAGCGCTGACGCTTGCCTTAGGAATATTGAAAATATCAGATAAGTCTATCTGCTTGATATTCAGATAGATAAGTACATCATCCAGTAATTCTCCAAAGTTCTTACTCAAAATAAAGTCAACAAAGTTTGTAAATGAAGTTTGTATAGTTTACATTTGTGTTGTGCATAATAACAAACATAGCGAATTCATAGAGTTTATCAATAGTAATATTGACGGTTCATCTAAAAAGTGGAGAGAGTTAGTAGACTGGAAAGTCATAGCTAAAGAAATGGAGCTTCACTATAACACTCTTGTAAATTATCTCGCAGGGCGTGGTCCCGATGTATTGACCATGACAGGTATAATAGTTCGGGCGTATCGTCAGATTGGCAACATCAAAAGTGAAATAGAGAAACGTAATATCCAAATACCAGCAACGGTATAATCAATAGTAATTCACACCTATCAACAAATAATAATATGATCACTAAAACAACTAAACAAGACCTGCGAGACATCATGAAGAATGCCTGGGGTATTCTTAAGATGGGAGCGGCACAATCATTCTCCAAGGCTCTTAAGCTGGCGTGGAAGAAATTCAAACTACAGATACAACTGATGACTGGTCAGGTATCATTCACCTTTATCAAGGCAGACATGTCAGTAAGAGAAGCAGTAGGAACCACTGACGGGCGCCTGTTTGGATATGTTGCTCCAGTAAGGAGGTTTCTTAATGCGGCATGTGTTGCATACTTCGACTTAGATAAGGATGCATGGAGGATGTTGAGAATTGATCGATTAACTACTATAAACTCATAGGTCATGAATATATCAGATATAAACATGCACCCAGAGCTTACCATGATCGACATTGATGTCAACGGTCCACAGGATAAGATCATAGTTGCATATGAAGAGTTGGACGAATACATAGAGATGTGTGATGCGGACATATTCCTGGATTGGTTTAATGAAGCGTATCCAGAATCCGCTGGCGTAGCTTATGACTTTGGGGGAAATGATTTTGACTTTGTTCATATGAGCGATTACATAGAGTTCTATCAGGCTGCTAAGGAGCTATTAGCCAACAACCAAAAATGTGCAGCCTAATGCATAGTCAAACAACAGTCCAGGCTAAGATAGTGCCAATGAATGCACCTAAGCGTGCCGTACATAGGTCTATAATCAGCCTTGAAATGATAAATACAATTCCTGCAGACTTGATGGTCACAGAGCAGGAGAGGTTATATCTCGAGTTGTTCTTAGTCTGGGCCACCAATCAAGATAAAGACATGGACGCCATCATAGTTAGATGGGATAATGTGCTGATGGAGCATAGCATCAATGTAGATGATTTGGACTATTGGGATGAACCATTAGATGGAAGCTTGGCAGATTACTTGTCGATCGATGATGAAGAAATAGTGGAGTTATTGGATGAAGAAGGATACACTGGATTTGTTGATGAAATTAACACTTGGCATTCAGGAAAGTATACGGATTTCAGACTCCAATGCGCAATGTTTTTTGAAGATATAAATGAAGTACAGTTATGAGCACCGTGATTATCACACTTTCTGTAGCTGGTATTACTGACTTTAGAGCCTATGAGGGGCCTTGAGAAAGCCCCTCTTTTAATATGTAACACACAGTGGAAGATCTGTAAAAGTATGGATCGAGTGCGTTAAAATTATCGTTAGAGGTGAGAGGGGGGGATTGCCCCCTCCATTTCCTCTTGATTTTAATGTCCACGTATTGATAAAGTATAATAGTGACTTCCTATTTGTTGATGGATAATTAGGAATTCACGGAGTGCAGCAGTGTATGCTGCTGTGCTCCTGATTGAATATTTATTAGTTGATGCAGTGATTAGGGTCAGCGCTATTCTAACCGGGTAAGTTGACGTTTTCATCATACGAACAACATTGCGCTGGCCCTTTTTTTACGCACAACTAAATGTTTCACCAAACCGATGAGTAAAATGATAGAAATAATATTCTTTGATGATTTCGATGGAGATATGGATGTGGACAATCCTCAGATCTCCATCACTTACTATACAGAATCAGATAACAAGGAACCACATGAGATGCATTATGAGCGTGGTCCTTTTTTGGATCGACTTCAGAGTAAATCATCCTCCAATGTTCATAGAGATATGAGCTATTACAGTAATGAGATTTTCTATCAGAAGTATAAGAGTGATATTATACACCTGGTCGAAGATGATATAAATAAGTCGATGACCGATCTGCTAGAATTGGAGGCAGTGATATAAAGTAAAATGAACTGGTCAGAAGTGACAGGTTAAAAGGGGAGCGTACAGTAAAAATATTTTAGTTCCAAAAAAGACGCTATCCCTTTTTTTGATATAGATCATCAAAAGTGATGATTACAAGGGGAGGGTTCAATAAAATGAATAATTGTAACGTGAAGCCCTCTTTTTTTAAGAATTATTGATCGACTACGTATTTCTGGATATTGAATGGACGAGGGTTCGACTCCCTCCGGCTCCACTAAGTCATTTAATTATTGTTTGGGCGGTGATCTATGAGATCCGTCCATTTATGGGGCCGACATGGTATCGACATTCAGTGAAAAAGAGGTAAACAGATCAGTATCGCCATAGCTGGCAAAACAACAACACTTTTCGGTTCCAAGCTCCAGGCAGCTGCGTAATCGGACGTTTCTCAAGGTTAACGAAAAAATCTTGATGGGCGATTTAGCGCAGATGCTCTATAGGGCGCAACATTGTGGGGTGGAGCAGTCAGGTAGCTCATTGGGCTCATAACCCAAAGGTCGCAGGTTCGAATCCTGCCCCCGCTACAAGAAGGTCTGAAAGGTTAGATCTAAACAGTATAAGTAGAAGATGGGACATATAGAAGCGGGGAATCGTAATCCTCGGTGGGTAGAACTGATTAGCCTAATAGCAATATTGGTGCGAAAATCTGATCCCATCAGCAGTTCTGAAAAAGGTCTGTTATGCCTTAAGGATGAAATCAGTTCAAACATGGGAGCCGGCATCCAGAAGGTCGATGAGTTTACAACTAATTCATTTTGGTAGTACAAGGCATATTAATCTGTGCCTTGTACGCCTAACTAAAACCAATAAAACTATGAAAAACTATTACTCTAGATTTACCCAGTTTCCTCATGATGTAGGCTCTCAGGAATTTAATTCTGGCAGATCAATTTCTCCAACATTATTGACAGTCTTATTTATCACTATTTGGTTAGCCATAATACTATAGTATTTATGATAGGATACTTAATCACATTAGGGTTTTCGGTTTTGATCATACTTGGTGGAGCTGAGTTAATACGGGTAATCAAAAGAGCGCTTGATAAATGAAGAAGAAAGTAGTTAAAGCTCTGAGTAGATATGCCCAGATGTTACCAGTTTCATATCAACTGTATATCAAGGGCAAGGTAGTGCCATTGAGTGAGGTGGCGCAATATAAATCAGATGAGTTCATAGGAAACAACCCAGACATAGATGCCTCTACTATGGTCAAGCAAAAGATCACACAGGTAAGAGAGATTAATCATCTGAGGAAGCTAAAGAAAGCCTATAGAACAAATGGAATAAATGGTATTCAAGACTACACACTTTGGTTGGATAGGAATAACATGAACATGGCTCCTGTTTTGAGAGGAATTGACTCGAGGCTAAACACAAAGCCTATAGATCAAAGATTAATAGAAATAGCAAAGATGGCTCCTTCTAAATTCTGGCAAGCACTTATGATGTTCATTGCTTCTTTCTACTACTCATTCATTAGCGGCACCAATAAAGATTCTAAACCTTAATCATAATATGTGAGAATAGTAATAGAGGATTTAACAGCTAAGAGCGTGAAACTAAAGCATATGCTGGCTTTACTTGAGACATTTTATTCACACAAAGTGGAATTGATCAAGGAGGTGAAGAGAGATTTAAATTCTTATGAGAAAGCTGTGACAACACTTTATAACAGCTTAGGCGATTATGAAAATTCAAAATTGATATAGATGTTCAAGTTGATTCTGAGAGACATAAAGGGAGTAGAGTTATCTGAAGGTGATATTGTCAAAATCAAGGGCAACTATACGTTGGAATTTTACTGTGAGGTGAAGTACTTGGAAGATGAAAAAACGATAGTCCCATTCCATACATTCTCATTCGCCTCTGTAGAAAAAGTTGAGAAAGTACCAGATAACGCAATACCAGGAACTGAAGAGAGATATAAGATATGGTCAGTAAATACTGATGTAAAAGAGGACTTGAAAAAATTTGAGGACTATCATTATTCATGGAAATCATGCGAGAAGCAATTATCTAAACGTCAATACTGCATAGAGCGATTATGATCGGATTCTCAAAGGCACAACAAATCAGGCACAAGCCAAAAAAAAAGAAATGCAGAGTTAATCAATGTGCCAGGTATGGTAACTGGAAAACTGGTATCTGCCCCAAGTGCACTAAGATGCTTAGTTCTAATCGCAAGACTTTAAAGAAAGTTAAATCACAAAAAACATCTGCAAGAGATAGGGCCAAGGCTGCATTTCAGAAATACTGCAGGTATCGTGATAGCAATAGTCAAGGATTATGCTCATGTATAACATGCGGAAGGTTGACCGTGTGGAATAAGAATACAGATGGAGGACATTATCGTCCGGCATTCTTCAACAACACATGTTTCGATGAGCGGAACTGCAACAGTCAGTGTAAAACTTGTAATCGGGCAAGAATGCAAACCGCTGAGACTATAGACTCCTATACGAGGAATATTGATAAAAAATGGGGCCTAGGGACTGCTGAAGATTTACAAATCAAGAGTCATATCGAAAAACGATTTACCGACTTAGATTATAACGGGATAGAACTCTACTTCAAGAATAAATTCAATGAACTAAAGAAACAACGAGATTATGCCTGAATGGAATCCAATAACTGATCGAATCGCACCCTGGGAAAAGAATAAGGTGCCCTCAAAGAAGCGAAAGGATGTAAAATTTAGGATGCTGACAGAGTCAGAGATTGAATATGTCAAGAGTAAGATTGGGGTTCATTCTAAGCGACAGATCTACTTCGATCTAAATATCAAAAAAGACATGTCTCTGCCCGTATTCCTAGATAGGATAAGAAGACAGATTACTGAACCAGCATTCGCATAATTAACAATAACAATATGGAATCCATACCAAAATTCATTGAGCCTGACATGCTCGGAGACAACTGTCACATTCAGACTAAGGAGACGATCAGATATGATTTTTCTGAAGAGGAAATGAACGATTTGAAAGATGAGTTCTTCCAGGTGAATCTATTCAAAAGCAAGCGGGAACATATAATTAAGTCATTCAAGACTTTTGTAGAGTCTGGTCTTAGTGAGGAGAAACTTATAGAGGCTGTTGATCAAATGAACTTTGCGCAGATAGGAGAGGTGTCTATGAAGATTCTGAATAAACAGTTTTCATCACTTCTGGTGAAGATCAACAACGGATACGATCTATTAGAGACAGACCTATATGGTTTTGCCTTCCAAGAGTTAGAGCGGATGGCATTTTATACTCCTGACGGTCACTTCTATCGGGACAGACCTTTAAAACCCACAGAAAGACAAGCATCAATTTTATCAATACCTAAAACAGCATAATCATGGATGAGCAAAAAGTTCAAATAAACGTCAATGGTGATCAGGATGATCCAATAGTAACAGTATTAACTGGACAAGCTGCAGAGGTTCGACAACCTAATGGTTATTCCTTCGAAGGATCTATTCATTCCGCTCTTGAGTACTATAGTAAGAGAGAATTTAACAAGGATGACTCTGTTATCCTGGTGGACTTTGAAAAAGGAACTATAAAACTGTCTATCAATAATACTTTGGAACCTGAAGCAATTACGATCTCAGGTAAGATAGAGTATGACCCTCTATTGCTTCAGTTACAAATTAACTCTAACAAAAAGTACAGATGTAAGGAGCTATCTGATCTGTTAAAGATGAACAGGATTATGTTTCCTGAGATATCCGACAACATGAACCTTGTCACCAAGCTCAAATCTGTAAAAGCGAAGATTAGAACAATCTTACAAGAGAGTGACGATGACAAAGGCAATACCATCAATAGCTTGGAGCAGACTTTGGATGTAGATCTTCCTACGTCATTTACAATAGAATGGCCAATTATCAAGAATGGCAAAAAGAAGAAGTTCGAGATAGACATTAACCGGGAGTGTACGGATGCAGGAGTGACGTTATGGCTGCAGTCGCCAGAAATGAGAGAGCTATTCATGTCTGAAACTGCTTCTTTGATCAGCGATGATCTTAAGCAGATGGGGGACATAGTAGTGATCTATAAGTAGTAATAAGATCCTGACAAATAAATCTAAAAATTACAAATAGATGCCTCTCAAGAACCAGCCATACCTGCCTTTATATGTGCAAGACGTGTTAACTGATGAAGCTTTAATAGAGTGTTCAGCTGAGACCCAGGGCGTGTACTTTAGATTGCTCTGTGTTCTACATAAGCAAACAAACTATGGTAAGTTTTTGCTTAAGCAAAAGTATAAGCAAAACGATAGCATCATAGCAAACTTTGCTAAGTCTCTTGTTAGACCTCTTGCTTTAGATTTGGATGTAATATGGAGTGGACTGAACGAGCTGATAGAGGAAAAGGTGCTTTCAATAGAGGGTGATTTTATTGTTCAAAAGCGCATGGTAAAAGACGCTGAGCTCAGTGATAAAAGGAGCGCTGCGGGTAAGAAAGGTGGTAATAAAAGTTCAAAATCGAATAAAGATTTTGCTCAAGCAAAAAGCGAAGCAAACTCTGATATTGAAATTGAAATTGAAGATGTAACTGACTCTAAAAAAAGCAATGGCGAAAAATACAAAAATCGTCCTTCGGTTGTTGAGGAAGTAGAGCAGTTTTTCATGGAGCTAACCGATGGGGATTTAGAGTTCTCCAAGAATCAAGCCAAAGCATTTTACAATTTCTACGAATCCAAGGGGTGGAAGGTTGGTAAAAACCCAATGAAGAACTGGAGGGCTGCAGCCCGTGGTCAGTGGATGAAGGATTATGAGTTGGTCAAGCCTAAATCCCGAACAGATTACTCATCAGTAAAATCCGCTGTGTAGTGAGTAGTCAGAAAATCACACAGAAAGAAGTTGTCGAGATCGTTGCTGAGGCGATTGGGCTTGAGAGAAAGACACAATTACTTCTCAAGAAGGAGAAGCAACCACGATCTCTTGATGAATTGATAAGTTCTCATGAAGCATGGAAGAAGCGCAAGAAAGAGAAGAATCAATCGCCAAGGGTGATCACACAGCTACCAAAGAGGGTTGCCAAGACTATCACACCAGATGAGTTCAAGATCATCTTCTTCAGAGAGTGGTGGGATCTCATTGATCGTAAACCAATTGTCCCCAAGGAAAACAAGACATTCCTCAATGAGCTCATGAAGTACATGTGCCAAGAGCCAAGCAAGCTTGATCCGAGAAAGGGAATCATGTTGATTGGGACATACGGCAATGGCAAGACCCAACTGTTTAGAGCGCTAGTTCGATCTGCTCTAAAATCACAAGCAAGTAACGTAAGAGTATATCGAATCAATCATTACAAGTCTTTCAAAAAGGTTCGCAACAAGCAACTTATGATGTCTGACATATTGGATGAATTCAGCAATACTCATGTTCTGATTGACGACCTGGGATACGAAGAGAACGTAGACAACGCCGCTGTCAATCATTACGGCACCAAGACTGATATTGTAGTCGAGGCAATTCGGTTCAGATATCACATATCACAGCAGAAAGGCATAACCACACATATCACTACAAATAAGACAATTGGAAACATTCAATCAATCTACGGAGGAGGTACTTCATCGAGGATTCAGGAGATGTGCAATATACAGCTGTGGCATGGGGATAATTATAGAGCACAATAATGATAGTATAATAATCAATCAGTAACAATAATGACAATCTATAGAGCAGCGCAAATTATGGCAGTTCATGAGAAGAAAGACGGAGAGCAATTAGAAACTGTCAGAAGAAGGATTCAGAAAGACCTATCAAAAAAGGTAAAGCTAATTGGAGAGATTAAGTTAATCACTATGCTCAAGAAGCAATATCCATACCTCAACGAAAGATAGTATTGTCAACAATTACCGACATATCAGAGATTGAATCTTATAACACCATGAAAGCTGATTTCTGGGAGTTTCACAAGAATAATAAGCATGTCTATGCTAAGTTCGACAGCTACGTATCTGATATCGTCCAGAAGCTTGAATCTGAAGGTAAGTTGTTTGAAAAGTATGTTCCACTACGGATGATATTCGAGTCCATACGCCTAGATATTTGGATACAGACCCTTTCGACAGATGGCTATAAAATTAACAATAATCACTTCAAGTTTTATGCCTTCTTATGGCAAAAGAGAAATCCGCAATACGCTGGAGTATTTAGGCATAGAGGATACGTGCCAGATACAATAAGACAGTTGATTGATCTAAATAAAATATCCAATTCATAATAACATAAGCTTATCCTTTACATTTTCCTACTTACAACTAACACCGCCAATGCCCTATATCAAGCCTATATCATCCAAACCCATTGACGTAAGATTAACTGATGAGCAATTCAAGCAGTACTTAGATCATATTGAATCTTTCGAATTAAAGAAATTCTGTATTGAGTACGCTTCAAATCTTCATAGCGTAGAGACTTCAGAAGACCTCATTACGGCAGCAAAAGCTATAATGAATTACTTGAATGATAGTTGATTCATATTATGATTTTACATTATATTTAGGTTCCTTTCCATTTATCTATCGACATAAGTGTAAGCGCTATGGGTGTCGATGTATTCACTTATTATAGAATTCAGATAAAAGATATTCTGCAATCTCATGGTATTCCCTTATCAGGTCTTTTGTCATTTGTAGCTGCTATCGTATTTACGATATTATTCTTATTTGAAAAATATATCATGAATGGCAGATAAAGTAGATGATTATATCAAGTTAACAAGGAAGACCAAAAGCCGAAAATTCGAAACTCCTGAAGATATGTTGAAGGCTGCTGAAGGTTACTTCAGGTGGTGCATTGACAATCCAATTATCAAGAAAGAAGTCGTCAAGTACAAGGATACTCATGAAATCGTAGAACTCGAAGCACCAAGGCCATTCACATTGTACGGATTGTGCAATCACTTAGGGCTTTCAGATCGATACTTCACTAACTTTAAAAAGAACAACAAAGAAGCTGACAGATTTGAAGAGGCCATCAAGAGAATCAAGATGGTGGTATCTCAGCAGAAGCTTGAGCATGCCATAGTAGGTAATTTCAATGCAACTATTACTGCTCGACTCGAGGGCCTTTATGATGGACTTAAGGTTGGTGCACCCAATCCCGATGATGACGCTGAGCCAGTAACAATAACGGTGGATTTATCCCGTGGCTAGAACATTCAACTACAAGCGTCCAGACTTAAAGGGATATCAAAGTGAGATCATTGATAGGCCCGAGAGGTTCACTATTACAGAAGCCTCAACCAAGAGCGGAAAAACCGTGTCACATATTGTTTGGCTGTTTGAGCAAGCATTATTTGGGGGTGCAGAGCGATTAATAGAGGTCGATGGTAAGGGGCAAGTTGCATTCAATAATAACGATCAGCAAGGAAAGGAATACTGGTGGGTAGCTCCAGTATACAGTCAGGCAGAGATAGCATATAAGCGTCTTAAACTATTCATTGGTGATAAAAGCCTTTACAAAGAGAACAAATCAAAGCTCTTGATCACACTTTTCAATGGAGCTGAGATCCATTTTAAAAGTGCCGAAAAACCAGATAATCTCTATGGTTCTAATGTATATGCCGTTGTCTTTGATGAATTCACCAGGGCAAAAAAAGAAGCATGGACGGCTATAAGATCGACGCTTACCACGACTAAAGGTAAATGCAAGTTTATCGGCAACTATAAGGGGGCTCAGAACTGGGGGCATAAGCTTGGAAAGAAAGCAGAAACTGACCCTGAGTATTACTATCGAAAGATAGATGCTTACGAAGCTGTAAGAGCTGGGGTAATTGATTTAGCTGAAGTAGAGCAGGCCAAAAAGGATTTACCTGATGCTGACTTCAAAGCGTTGTATTTATGCCAGGGATCTATCGATGAGTTTATTCTTTTTCATCAAGCCAATATCTATGATTTATTCACTAACAAGTATGTCGAGAAGACGTCTGACCATAAGCGATATCTATGTGCAGATTTAGCATATTATGGTACTGACAAGTTTGTGATCCATGTTTGGGAAGGAAACACTTTGATCAAGATATTTGAATTCGATAAGTCAGGAGGAAAAGAAATCATCTCCCATATCGAAAGGATAGCTGAAGAATTCGGAGTATCAAGATCGCGAATAGCATACGACGCAACAGGTGCAGAATGGGCAGAAGATTGGCTTTCTGATTGTGTTCAAGTCGACTTCAGGAGATCTCCGATAGTTGATCCTGACGCTGATCAAGATATTCAAGATAAAATCAAGAAATCCTATAAGAACCTAAAGGCTCAGTTATACTACCACTTCGCTAAAATGGTGAAGAACGGGGAAGTATATATTCGTGACGAAGAATTCAAAGATGAAATCATTGAGGAGCTCGAATTCACCAGGAGGAAAGATAGCCCAGATGGTAAGCTATTAATGGAAGAGAAGTCTAAGCAAAAATCACTATTAGGTAGAAGCCCAGATCATGCAGACACCTTAGCAATAAGAAACATTTTTTATCTAAACCCAGAGGCCGAGGAACAAGACCATGAATGGTTTAGTCTAGCCGTCTAATTTCATAAACCATGGAACAATCGCAACAAGTAGAAACAACAAATGCTCAAAAACTTATGGGAACACTTATTGAGTGCCGCCCAGATTTTGCCAATGAGCAATTGATATCAGAATGGAAAGCATTTGTCCGTATACTCTTTAATGTATATAAGTCGGAAGCTGGCAATCTCAAGCAATCCCTTAATGACACGGATTCTAATGACCGACCACCAGTGTTGAACAGGAAGCTGGTATCATCTGTGAGACAGGCTGAAGCTATTCAGAGAACAAAGAAAAACAAGCCCCAAATCATAGATGATAAGTGTGATGGGTGTCTTTCCAGTGAGGCAACAATAAAGGATCTGATGGACCTGAAAAATCCGACTGAGATCTATATGTATCTGAAGAACCTCGGGTATAGAACTGATGATGAACAGGCCAAAATATTGAAAGAAATCATCACTAAAACGTTCGGGGGAATAACGGACTACACAAGTAAGAACGATTTATCTCGAGAACTCTTTGAAATCATGAAGCGCAAATGATAACAGTCCAAACTTCTGTCGGTGACTTTTCTTATCACGATGGTATAAGTGATATCACCTTAAGTGACAAGATAGATTTTGCAGATCATACGAGGCTGTTTCATAAGGCTAAAGATTCGGATTCAGCAATAACACATCTAATTGTTGCGGTAAGGGTATTTATCCCAGATTTACCAGATAATTTGAACATCAGTGATGATTCTGATGATAAGCCTTTGATCGCTTCTGATTCTATAAGCGTAATAGGATTGCACAATCATTACACCTACCTAATTGAGCAATATTACCTTGACGTCATAGAGTCGATCATTGAGCACATAGACTTAGAAAGTCTTGAGCCTCAAGAAAGAAAGTTTATCGAGGATGTGGGCCAGATGACCGACCTATTAGATTATGCCCAGGTTGTGATGCTTCTATCTCAAAAATATGGCAATGCCAAAATCACCAACAAATTCGACCGTTACAACTTTCAGTTCAAGGGTAAGCGGTTTTATATATCAGTAAAAGAGTCTGCAAAATGGTTTGATGGGGTCCGGTATAATTTAGGGCAAGTGTCTTTAGTCAAGGAATTTAGAAATCGATTCTTCAAGAAACTGGAGAGTATCAATCCTGGAGAACTAGGGCTAAGTCTTTATAAGCTAAATCTATATGAGATAGCAGTCTTGTGCCTTCAGAAAGGAGAAGAAATTCCTGCACAACCTGCAGCTCAAACAAAATGGATATCTGATCGTCAGAAGTTCTTTGAAGACATACCAATGACGCTTTACTACGATATCTGTTTTTTTTTGACCATTTCGTTTATAAAATCAGTAAGAATCAGGACTATCAATATGCTTTCGAAAAAATTGAACGTGAATACGAAGGAGATAGCAAATCTAAAATGATACAGCAGATCAAGGAGGAAAAGAAAGGTGAGCGCATTATGGACAACCTGGGATTTAGAACTATGATTCATGGAGGAATGAGATATACCAATAACAATTACGAACAAGCTTTCAACATGGACTATGAAACATACATATATCTTAAGCACATTGACGCAATTATGAACTTATAGTCGTACCTTAAATGACCAATTAAAACCAATGTTTGGACTAAGAGATTATTTCAGGAAAAAGAGCACTGAGAGGACCGATAAAAGATATTTGGGTGCTGAGATTGCTCGGTTGCATTTAGTTCTCAAGCAGCATGGGATTCAAGAAAAAGTCAGGCTACCTATTTGGCTTAAGTGTGATAGTGATGTAATGAGAAACTTGAACATGAGTGATGTAGTAGATATACACAAATTGAAAAATGAACTCCCAGAAGTGAAAGATGAAATTGACATGATGGATCTAAAGCATAGAAGCAACTAACATGGTAACAGTTGAGATCATAACAAAGATATTCGGCCAGATCGCCATGGCTCATAAAGCTCCCAATCATCTAAGAGTCAATACGGTCTCTCTGATCAATATGATCTCTGATATCAATCAAAGCAATTTTGGAAGAACTTATGATGATGTAATCCGAGGAACCTACATCAGAAGGAAGAAAGCCACCAGGGATGACATGAAATCATCATATGGAGCCTTACTTGTTTTACCTGTACGGTATGAACTTCAGGACTTAGAGGAAGAGGGTAGAGACTTGTTGTTTGATTTGATAGTAGCGTTCCCAAAAAATCACTTGGATTGCCCAAAGAACTATAAACCAACTGATGATCAGCTGGATGGAAGAAACCACGATATCATACAGTCATTCCTTTATCAATTCTTGAGATACCGAAAGGCCAAGATAGAAGATGAAGGAGTGGATAAGTTTGTTTTTGTAAGGGAGTCACAGATAAACGACTTAAATGCCATTGATGTCTACGGTAACATGATGTCTTACATGGGATCCACCACTAATTTAGTGATCGACAATTTCACAATAGGATCTGACAACTTGAGGGCGTCAAAGATTCGATTAAAGATATCCAACTGCCATACATCAGAAGTGGACTTTGATTGGGAGCAGGTACAAGGGGACAATAAAAGTACTTTAGTAAGTTGCGGAAGCTGTTTTTGAATGAATTAAGATATCACATATGCCAACATCGACAGCAAAACATATCCTTAAGTTGATTATTGATAAATGGTTAAATAAGGGCGGATTTGAAATATCTGTAAATACAGTCGATAATAATAGTCATGAAATAAGTATTACCCTCAAAACAAATGGGGAAAAAGATAATATAGATAAACTTTGTTCAGAATTAATTCTTGATGAGGAATATCGTGAGCATAGACCAAGATCGATTGTTCATAAAA
The DNA here is from genome assembly GCA_964489125.1 of uncultured Saprospiraceae bacterium. Lineage (GTDB taxonomy): Bacteria > Bacteroidota > Bacteroidia > Chitinophagales > Saprospiraceae > GYS-P2D. The sequence goes on along the minus strand of CAZAXY010000007.1, from coordinate 12,787 downwards.
AAATTTTAAAATAATCTATTAGAGTGCCCACCATAGAACCCATCATAAATCACCTCTCAGCAATATCCAAAGAGATAGTTCAGAGAGACAAGCTAACACTTGAGGAGCAAGGTCACAAGGATACAGGAAGACTCGAGAGAAGCCTAAAGTTCCAGATCTTAACAAGACCAGGAGGAGTAACAGTGCATTTCAAGAGCCTTGATTATGGATTAGGGTTATCCACTGGGCTCACGCCTAATGAAATAAACTATTCATTCAGTGATATAGTAGATTGGGCCAGAAGAAAGCACCCAGGTAAGAGTGATGAGCAGATCAACCAATTCATATTCTTAATGATGAGAGCTCACAAAAGGGAAGGCATGCCTACTGAAGGATCAAAGCGATTCAGTAAGACAGGTGTGAGGACTGGCTGGATACCTATCGGTACTGAGTATGCAGAAACCTTGCTTGACAACAACTTTGATTTAGATGATTACATAGAGCAAATCCTTGATGAGGCGTTTGCTGATTTTGTGGATTAGGAGATATTACAATAAGAAAATGTCCATTTAATGAGAAAAAATCACGACAAATGCTAAATTCTTCTCAGATTGAGTCTCTAATCAAGGAGATAAAGAGTAGCCACTCCTTGATGAAAGACATATTCATGGAGGGATCATGCATGAATCTTTTCTGTATTCTTAAAACAGTTTGTCCACAAGCAAAGGCATATTACAATTACAACCATATCATTACCAGAATTGGAGATAAGTATTATGATATAAATGGAATTGTTTCTCCTGAAGGATTTCAGGAGTTTGGATGTGGCTTCGACGAAGGTAGACGTATTAGGGCTTTTAATGCCATGTATAATGGAGAGTTGTCATTAAGGAATTCGAAAAGTTAGCATTAGGATTATACACATAGGGATCGTAATTATCCACATTATAACGTGTGCGAGTGTTGAGAAACTAAATACATGGATCAAATAAGTTTAAGAGATTACTTTGCTGGCAAGGCTATGCAGGGGCTTATATCGATAGAGTATTCTTGTGAAGATTATGACTTAAGTAACAAGGCGTATAAAATAGCCGACGCCATGATTGAGGCGGGAAGGATTGAGGGATCGGTATGGAGCAATCCTTTGACAGAAGATGAAAAAGAAAAACTTAGATTAGATCTTGAACGTCACTCAGGAAAACCAGACTATGGATTCTAAATCATTACCAATGGAAGCAGTTAAAAAATATCACGAGGAAGCAGTAGAAGCGATTAACGCTTTATACAATACAGATGGTGGCAGTACTGGAGGCTACGGCCATATAGTCTTTGACGATCAGAACACAGAGGACGAATGGATAGAGTCTTGCATAAATGACTGCATAATCGAATCATACAAGGACACCCATAGCGAGGCGGTTCGAACTGCTTCTTTAAAAGCATTGCGGCTCATCTTGAAGGTTGATGAAGAAGTGAGGTTTGATATTATACGTGAAGCCTTACTTCGTAGGACTCCATTCTAATGAGATACAATCAAGATCCAGAAGACCGGCTTAAAGAAGTACTGCTCTGGGCAGTCGTTATCACCATCGCATATTTTCTCATTAAATTATTTGAGTAGTTGCCCAGGTGCGATCATCATATCATATGTAAAGTATTTATCATATATTTGAATCGCTGAAGATCGTCGTTCTAACAACCCCGTTAGAATGGCAGAAATTATTACACGTACTATACAGATCAATGGGACTGACGTTGCCATCAAGACAACGGGCCAGCTCAAGCAAGCAGTAAAGCTACTCAACACAGAGATTGACAAAGCTGATACTGGCACACCTCCTTATAACAAACTGATAAAGCAGTTGGGGACAGTCAAAGCCCTCCAGCAGGTCAATAGAAATGAGGTTAGAAACTTCAAGAATGAAACTTTAGCAGCAGGCAAGACAGCGACTGGGGCATATGATCAACTCTCCAAGAGATTATTAGTAACCCGACAGAGATACAAGGATCTTGCAGCAGCAGGAAGACAAGGCACCAAGGAAGCTAAAGAGTTGCTGACGACCACACAGAGACTCGATACCAGGTTAAAACAAATAGACAGCACTGTAGGCCAGAATCAACGCAATGTTGGTAACTACCTGGGATCACTTCAGGGATTCGGAAAGCAGTTCCTATCAGTGTTGGGTGTAGGTGGTGCTTTGGCTATTGGCGCCAGACTGTTGCAGTCTTCCGCACGGACTGTATTAGATTTTGATAGTCAGTTAATTGCAGTTTCCAAGACCACGGACTTGGCAGGTAGTGAACTTGAAAAGTTTTCTCTTGATGTTAGAGATCTTGGGGGTGAACTAGATGCCATATCTATACAAGGATTACTGGACTCATCTGAGATCGCAGGGCAGTTAGGCATTAGAGGTTCCGGCAATATCCTTAAGTTTTCTAAAACCATTGAACAGTTGAAGCTCACTTCAGATATTGTAGGTGAAGAGTCAGCCAGAAACTTTGCTAAATTCATTGAGGTATCAGATGATTCCGTGGAAAATGCTGATCGGCTTGGATCGGTGATTACTATTTTAGGAAACAACTTCGCTACTACAGAGAATGCGATACTCAAGAATTCAACAGAGCTTGCCAAGGGTGTTGCAGTTTACGATACTAGCGCTCAAGGTCTCTTGGCAATTGGTGCGGCAACGTCTGCTTTAGGTTCTGAAGCAGAACAGACTAGATCGGCAGTACAGCTCACATTCAATGTCATAGATCAGGCCATTACAACAGGGGAGGGTTTGGAGGACATACTTAGATTGACTGGTCTTACTGAGAAGCAGCTATCAGAACAATTCCAAAGAGATGCTTCTGGAGTCTTCGTGAAATTCGTTAAAGGTCTTAACGAGGCAAAGAACAGTGGAGAGAACCTCAGGGAGATACTCTCCAGATTAGATATTGATGAGAAGCGAGCCTTTACAGTTGTAGGGGCGCTGGCCGCTAACTATGATACTCTTGCTGATTCCATCAGTTTTGCAAATCAAGAGTATATTGATAATACTGCTCTATCAAAAGAATCTGAGAGAGCAGCAGACTCTCTAAGATCTAAGATTGGGGATGTATCGGATGCTTGGTCAGGTTTTATTCTATCAGTAGAAGATGGAGATGGACCTATATCCGAAGTTGTCAAACTGATTGCAGTAGGAGCAGAAACTGTGCTCCAGAACCTGACAGGTTTTAATCAAGGATTATTTGATGAATTTTTGTTTGGTAAGAAAAGCGCTCGCCAAATTGCAACTGAGACTAGAAAAGTTACTGCAGCTGAGGAGGAGGCTATAGATACTCTATCACAAAAAGCTCAAGAGTTCGTTAATAATGGACTATCCGCTTCTCAAGCAATCGACAGAATAATTGAAGCATCTAGGCAATCTGCATTGGACGATGCATTAATTACATTGTACAGAGAAGCTGGAGACGAAGCTGAAGTGGCCAAACAGAAAGCAGATAAGTTCATAGAATCTCTACGTGATACTATTAAACTAAATTCAAAGGGTAAAGCTACCAACCCAGGAAGCACTGATTCTACTGATGGAACTGTAGGAAGCGGAAATGAAAGTATCGTAGCAGGTTCTGTAAAATCTCTAAGAGAGCAATTAAAAAGTCTAAGAGAAGAACGTGAAGCATCCATCCCTGGAAGCCAAGAAAACATCAGGCTCAATAAGGAGATCACTGCCACTCAGGAGAAACTTAATTCAGCACTTGGCAAAACAACTAAAGGAAAGGAAGAACTTTCACTAAATCAGGGATCCCTCGCTTTCCTAAAGAAAGAAGCATCAGACCTTAGAAAAGAGATAGAGGAAAACAGGACAGCAGATAATCCGCTCAAGGATAAAATCGAAGAGTTAATTGGACTTGAGGCAGATATAGATGCATTAGAGTCTTCTCTGGGAGATATCCAAAGGAGAATCGATAGAACAGGGTCAGCTGATGGAGCAGTGGCTCAAGACACATTAGCGCCGATTAGCACTATAGGCAACATCGACTTGATAAAGACCGAAAATCAGAAGGTCGAAGAGGCTCATAATGAGACTCTTGAGAAGATGGAAAGGGCAACCGAAATCAGTAACGCTATTCAGAATGCCCGGGATGAACAACAAACTGCGCTTTTTGAAGAACAACAGGAAAAACGTAGAGAGATAGTCGATACAGTTACCTCATCTGTTCAGTCTGGTTTTCAGGCAGCATTCGATATTAGACGAAACCAAATTGATCAAAATGAGAATTCTGAAATTTCTGCTCTTGAAAATGTATACGCAAGACGCATTGAAGCTGCTGAAGGGAATACAGCAGAGCAAGAAAGATTAGAAGCTGAACTTGAGCAGAGGCGTTTAGAAATTCAGCGTAAAGCATTTGAAGATAGAAAAAGGCTATCTATTCGTGAAGCATTGATTAACGGTGCATTAGCGATTACTCAAGCGCTGGCCAATACTACTTTACCTTTTCCACTCTCTCTGACTGCGGCCATACCAGTTGCAGCGTCTACAGCAGCCCAAGTAGCAATTATAAGTGCACAGCAATTTGAAGCAGAAGAGGGCATCAGAGTAGAACCAGATGGCACTCTGACACATAGCAACGGAGCTAAAGGTCATGTCATCAGCAATGGCAGAGGGAAGAAAGGTGTCAACAATTTCACACCTAAATACATTCTCGAAAGAGGGGGGAGATTGGACTCATCTAATTTCTTCCGAGGCGCATCACATGAAGGAGGCGGCATAAAAACATTCCTCAATGGCGTTCCTGTAGAAGTAGAGAATGGCGAGTTTGCTGACGTTGATGAATTCAATGCTGTCAATGTCATCAATAGGATCGATAGCACCTTACATCGAACAGCATTGCGACAACAGGCTGGAAAGATCTATTCTGGCAAGGCTGATTTTCTGAACAGTGTCAATAGCGGCCATGGGCGATCATTTGCGAAGGAGGGAATTGTTATTCCAGGTGTCAATAATGCACTTGCTGATAATAGAAATCAGCTGTCATCTATCATCAATGTTAGCGTGAGATCTAATGAGATAGCCCAAGCTGTTAGGGGTAGCTTAGCTGATTTGATTCCAGGGGTGAAGCAGGCAGTCCAGGATGGAATGAAGGAAATGTCCCCTGAGCTCTCACAGAGCGTATTCGAAGGAGCCAATGCTGGCACAAACAAAGGAATCGCAGACTCCAGCCGCGAACAGCGCAGAGAAGATAATTTTAAACGTAGGCAAAAGATTTAACAAATGGCAGTGACTATACAAGAGCCATCAGCAGCATTATTCTACGCCTCTGATGACATGTGCTATAAGATCGGATTAGATGACCTCGGCCCAGACAATGAGATTAGAAAAGCCACCTATCAGATCGCTATAGAAAATGATGTCGATCTTCAGAAGCTGAAATCGTTCAGACCGGTCTCCATAGATGACAAAGCCGAGATCAATGCAAAGTTCATAGCACGTTGTGCACTCGGTACCGTTATTCCTCCTCTTAACAAGGCTTATGATTTAATCATTGACAATAGTTTCTCGAAGAACATTGTCATAAAACATGGCGAGATAGTTATTAACACCGATACAATCAGTTCTTCTGAATCAATAGCTTCCAGTCCTCCTAAGACTATAATCAACGCTCATTTCACCCCATATGAAGACGCACACAAATCAGATGTCATTGTTCTAACGGACAAGGAAGACCTAGATATAAATAATAATGTCCATGACTGGATCCGTATTCATGGGTCCTGGAGTGGTACAATCACTTTTCATTATAATGATGGAGCTGTTGATGTAGTTTCCCGAAGCGGTGAAAGCTGTTTAATGCCTAGTGGCCCTGCTCAGTTGTTTCCAGTAGCGGAAGAACGAACACAGAGATCTTCAGATGAGATTGAAAAGTATGTTATCAAAATAGGCGAGAGATCCATCATCTATAATGTTGTGAAACCTTGTGCAAAAACGCTTGATGTTTATTTCCTCGAGCCAAAAGGCTCTTGGTCAGTCATGTCCTTCAATCAAAATTACACTGAGGAGACTCAAAGGACTGCAGCAACAATATGCAGAGGCGGTAACTGCCCCGTTTCGGTACAGGACTTATTCAATAACTACGGTAGCCGGACAGTGCTGAGCAGATCATGGCTGCAGGTCGAGTTATCAGATCGATCATTAGTAACCGACCATAATTTGAATTTCTTCAGAGCGTTTAACAATGCTCGTCAGTATAGAGCACTTTTTCCTTTTGCTCAAGGTGCTTCAGCTAAGCAATTGATGGCTCCATTCGTGATCAACAACAACTCGTTATTGAATCGCACGAACCGGGGACTGAGGGATATTTCAATAACTGGATTCTTTGGACTGAATAGTTATGAGTAAGTTTTCAATAGAAGTTCTCAATTATGATATTCCAGATCATCTGAAGATCAATGGTAAGGTATTCTTGTCATTACCAGCAGATATTAGCTACGAGACGATTGAAACGAACATCTCCTTAGATGAGGACAACCAGAACAATGTTAGTGCAGCTAATGAGATAGATCTTGATAGCAATGACCCGGTCAATAAGTTGATACTGTCTCCTCTGATAGATGCTCATGTCGCTGGTCAATCCTTCGACACCCTGTTGATCAGAGCAATTATAAATGGAGAGGTTCAACCTTATGATGGGCTTTATGTCGATGACAAAAATGATGAGGAATCTACCTTTACGATAGTACTTACAGATAGGGAGAATAATCCGTTAGTGCTCGCTTCAGAGACATTCCTGAACAAACTTATATTCGGTTTCTTCACCTACTCAAGAGAAAATATTGAGGCTCAATTTGACGACTATATCTACGAAGATGGAGACCCAGGTTATATCTACAAATTTGCTTGGTATGGCCGTGCTTATGACCGTGACCGATTCATTGTAGAAGATCTCAGACCATGGTTTTCTCCACTTCATTTGATCAGAAAGGGACTTGCCGAATTTGGGTGGCAGTTCAAGTCTCCTATACTCGAGACTCAGTTCTTCAGAAAAGTTTGGTGCTATTTATCAGACTCAACATATGGAGGGAATGGAGGAGATAATCTCGACGAGTTTAAATTCTTTGCTCAGCTCGAAGGGCCAGTTACATTAGGGGAGTCCATTATACAACGTGGTGCACCAGCTGAAAGGATCGATATTCCAGAGGTTTTTGATAATGGTAATGATTACACCCCTATACATAATGCATCTAGCACATCCGTTTATAGCCCTCCTCCGAATTTGAGTCAAGAGTTGTTCCTTGAGTTCGATATAGATATATCCAACATTCCTAGAGAAGGCGAGATTTCCATCAAAATATTTAGCGCAAATGAATTCGCCGATGGAGTAGGTGAGAGGGTTTATGATTTAGAGTTTCTTGAAAATGACGAAAATCAATTGACTGGTACGATCAGCGGCCAGTTAACGAGCCAACCTAAAAGCTTCTTCAGATCAGCATACATAGTCATTGACGGTCCAGACGAACTAATCATCAACAATCTCAAATTCTACAATGAACCCAGAAGACTTAGATACATTGAGAATCAATTTCTATTAGTTGCTGAAGCCATCAGTCCTGATCTTACCTTGTACAACAAGATCAAAGGAATGGAGCACTTGTTTCAAGGATTCTTGACCATTGATTACAACACTCAGGTACTATCCTTGGATGTATCATATGACGTTGATGTATTTACTGAAGCGGTTAACGGCCATCTGAAAGAAAACCCAAAGGTAGACTTGACTGAAGCCATAATGTGCTACTCTAAAAAAATGAGTACTCCGGATAGAAACCAATCACGGGAAATCATCTATGGATTCAAGAACCCATCAGACGCCTACATAAAGTCATTTGACAAATACGACGATGCGAACCCGTTTGACAAGCTGATCAACTTGGGCAGAAAGTATGAGGACTCTACCAATGATTTTCGAAATCCTCTATTTGAGCCAACGATCATGATCGAGGTCAAAGATGTTTCAGATAATCTACCAATACATCTTCCGGCGCTAATGGATAACTATAGTGTGTCTGGTAGCGATCTCTCATTTGATGTTGGATTTAGGATTTCATTAGCCACTCCACCGAGAAGACAAGAGTATTTGGACGATGAAGGCAATCCACTTGGCATCTGTAAGATCAGATGGTACGATCAACTGCTTGAATTTGTACCAATATTTTATCAGGACATCAGCAATGAAAATTTCAACTTACTGGAGCATAATACTTCAGAGGTCCTAGTGTATGGCAATCATATTAATGACTTTTGGAACAAATACCTACAGAGAAAAGCCCTGGCTTCTCTCCTATCACAGGCAATTCAATTTAACTTTTACATGAATCCAAGTGATAGATATATTTGGAATATCAATCATCAGATCGATATACAATATCAGGATGAATACATTACTGGCTTTATTGATGATGTTCGATATGATCATGTTACCCATCAGGGCTTATTGTCACTCACGGTTCCTATAGAGACGTCAGATTTCATTCAGAATCAATCGATAGCCCAAAGCGGACCGAATACGCCGTTATGCAGCAATAACAAACCCAAAGTAATCATCTCATATTTAGATGGAAATGTAATTCTGGAACCAGGTGGAACCAATGACTTTCCGTTAGCCAATATTGAATATCAATGGAGAATAACTCAAGATGATCCTAATGGAATAAATCCGAATCCATGGCAGGTAGTGTTTATCAACAACGATGTTAGATCTTTTCCCAATCCTTCACGGTCATTCGACATAAGGGTAACATTTAATTATGCACCGATCAATGGTGTCCAATGCGGATCAAAAACGATTATACGAACCATTGACCCATGCGGAAACCTTCCGGTACCTGAATTAGAGGAGATATTCAGTGTACCCAATAAGCTTGGAGGAAGAAGGATAAATTTGAACAATAGCGTTTTCCCAGCCGATATAGCCTCTTTGCAAGCAACGGTTAGAATCAATTCAGGAGCACCAGTTCCTTATAACATTGACCCAGTCACATTGTATGGTGAGGCGATCTATGAATTTGATGAGACTATTTTCAACAACTTCATATTACAAACACTGGAGATTACATTCATTAATGGATGCTCCTACTCATTACCTGAACCCCTTCCTGAAGTTGAAATACCTCTGATCTTTTCACGAGATGAACCTATCGTTGATGGTGGTCTTGAGATTAGAAGAGCATCATTTAGAGATGGAGGAGCTTTTATACCGGTTTTAGACAACCTCGTGTTGACTAAGCAACCTGAAGAAGTCAGAATTATCTATCGAAATGATGAGAGCCCACTTGGTGAGACGTACAATAAGGCCAGTGGACCTATAGGAAACAATCCTGAATTCAGGTTAGCAATTCACTACAATAACCCAGAACAATTGATCTATACAGAATGGGTAAATCCTTAGCCATGACATCAGAAAACAAGTTCAAAGAATTGCCTCATGATATTAGAAATGAACTATTAACGGCCTGTGAAAAAGGGGATTACGTATACATTAAAAGCTGTATATTAAAGTACGGGTTATTCGGCAATTGCGGATCTTGCTTCTATACAGCTGATCGAGCTTATCAACTAATGAAAATAGCCATAGACCAGAAATGGATATAGCCAAGGAGAAAGCCATCATTAATCATTATAACTTCATCAATCAATCTGAAATTGATGATATAAAGGATATTCCATTGCATGTCCTTCATGCACTGTCATATCTATCGATAAAGGATCTAGTGAAAATATTTATTCCTTCAAGAATAATTCAAGGCCGCTCATTCGGTGAGATAGGTATTGAATTAGGCGTTTCGAAAGATGTAGTCCGACGAGTTGCCTCAAAATCTGGACTGAGTAGATAGAATCTCACCAAACGACGACAAATAATGAACTAAAACTAAGTGGGTAAGGAATCCTCATCCTTAAAGTCTGGACATCACTTCTTGCGTCATTTTGACACGGCGACTTCTTACAGGTAGTGCGAATAATATGACATAGGTTCATATTGCGACCATGTCTGACACGGCAAATACAGATTCAGAGATAAAGCCTCAGGTAGGTAACGCAAGTGTTGAGCGCATTTTTACTATGGGCAACATGCTTCATATTGATAAAGTATGGGGCCTGAATCAATATGCTCAATTCAGAGATGAATTGAAGTTAATTGCAGAGGGTGTACCATACTCTTCTTTAGGTATTTCCGGGAAAAGACATGAATCTCAAAATATTAACCTCGTAGGCTCATCTACAAAAACAGTAAAATCCAAAAAAGCCAGTGAGCAATTTCCAGAAGGGACTATTGCCATAGTCCCTTTATCTGGAGTAATGCGTGTGGAAAGCGGAATGTCCAATACTGGCATGAAGGATCTATCTAATACGCTGAGGATGTTAGATAACAACGCTTCCGTTATGGGCATCATCCTCGAAGTCAATAGTGGAGGTGGCGAAAGCACTGCGGGTCAATTACTTCAAAACACATTAAGCGATATCAAGAAACCCATTGTCAGCTATGCTCACTTTATGGCGAGTGCTGCATATAACGCCTCTTTAGGAGCAGATGAGATTATAGCAGCAGGATCACAGTCAATGATTGGAAGCATAGGATCTATGATCAGCATTGACAAGTGGTGGATGGAATATCTAAAAGAGTATTACGATGACATCTATTCCGACGAATCACCCGAAAAGAACAAAGAATTCCGTGCCTATCAAGACGGCGACAAAGGGCCGTACAAAGAAATGGTCAAAAAGTCTGCGCAAGCTTTTAAAAGCAACGTGAGGCAAAACAGAAAACTACGTGGTACCAAGTCTTTTCAAGAAGAAACGCTCAAAGGTTCAATGTTCTATGCTGACGAAGCCAAGAGCCGAGGTCTAATTGACTCAATAGGTCCACTATCACATGCTATTCAAAGAATTTCAAGAATCCAAAATTATAAGAAATGAGTTTAATCGATTCCATTAAATCTACCCTGGCTGAAAAGTTCTCTCAGTTCGGATTTACCAAAGACATGACAGATGCTGAGCTTGATCAAAAGCTATCTGAAATGCCAACGTTAGACAGCTTCGTTGATAGCCAAATAACTGATCAGATAGACGATTTGAAAGAGTCTTTCAACGGGCTTGAAGAGAAGGTGACCAATCTTACTACAGATGTGACGGCCATCAAAGACTCTACTAAAGAAGAAGGTGGTGATGGAGAAGGTGGAGATCAGTTAAAAGACTTCACTGAAGACATTGAAGAAGTGAATACAAAACTTGACAATCTGGAAGAAATGATCAACACTAACTCTACGAACATCGCAGATATAGTAGGTGATGAGTCGATCACAGATAAGAATAACGATCTCCCAAGGCACACACAGAGTGAATCTGACTTCATCTCAGGAGTGAACGCTTTTGCACCAGTACAGATCATTGATAATGAAAACGATAAAAATTAAGATACCATGAGTATATCAAGAGTAACACCAGTACCATTTATAGGGCAACGAGGAGTAGGTTTTCAAGTAGATACTAAGCAGCTTAATGTCTATCTAGAAAGCTTCTACCTAGATAACTTTGCATTCTTGCAAGGGAGGTTCAAGCCTTATGCGTTCATGAAGTTGAACTCAAAACGGAAGTTCGTAATCAACCAATACAAAGGATCTCCATTTACGCTTCAGAAGTTTGTCACATGTGCTTATGAAGAAGCAGGCTTAGTTACTAAGTCTAAGAGAGAAATATCTCCAGACGAAGGATACACTTATATCACACATTGTGATGATGAGTTGATCGATTCGGACCTGGATCATGTAAGAACATTTTCTCCAAAAGGTAGGCTTGGTAAGACAGCTCAAGGAGTTAAGATTGAAGCACTTTGGTTGAAAGAAGCCATTAAGTCAAATCATCTTTCTCACATGTTCAACCTTACTTTAGGAGGATTTCATAAAAACAATGGAATAGAGTTCGATGAGAGCACCATACTCGAAGAGAGAATTTTATTCAACAAGACTACAGATGTAACCGCAGGATGGGTACAGCTACTTGTTGACTATGCTCAAGCGAATGGTTATGCTTGGATGGACAGGCCAGAGTCTGACGTAACTTCATACGATTCTTCTAAAAGGACGGCAAACGGCTATGAAGGAAGTGGTTCAAGCTCACCTTCGTCAGTGGTACGAGAATTGATTAGCAATGGACCTCGAGCACTTCGAACTATCTGCAATCAAGGTGGCGCTTTAGGCGTGCCTGGGCTCGGTCAGCCAATAATCATTTGTAGTGATTCTTGGATGAGCTCATTCATCGCAGAAGAAGAGTCTATTAGTGATCTTGCTGCTACCAACGATCGAAGATTGAAATGGAGAGAATTTGGAGGAGGAGAATTCCCAATGAGAGTTCTTTACTACAGAGGAAGAATTCCAATTCTACCTATATCTCATGTATCTGGTCTTGATGAGTACATCACTGGAGACACAGATGTTCTTGCAGTTACTGTCGCTGGAAATATTCAAATGGGTATTAATTATGAAAATACTCCTGGCGCTCCTACGGTAAAATATGGCCAGACAAAGATTGCTCCAGGTATGATATTCCAGAAGAACATGGATATCAACAACAGGAAGCCTTTAACAGCTTGGGCTGCTGCTTCTCATACAGTATTCAAAACTGTAATAGCAGATCCTAATCTGATCACGGCTATGGTGAATTACTTCACACCACCACCAGCTCCTTCTTCGGCTCCAGCGCCTTCAGCAAGTCCGACACCTTCTGGTTCTGCTAAAGCTGCCGCTGATGCTAAAGCTGCCGCTGATGCTAAAGCT
>CAZAXY010000006.1:0-63142 GCA_964489125.1 uncultured Saprospiraceae bacterium | reverse complement strand
CGTCGGTATTGTTAATAGTATTTATAACACCGACCCCAGTTTCTCCTTGTGGTCCAATTGCGCCATCCGCGCCTGTAGCACCATCGGCTCCAGCTGGTCCCGCTGTCCCTTCTGGCCCTCTTGCACCATCTGCACCATTCTGACCGTCTGCACCAATAAGACTATCTAAAAAGTCTTGTTCTGTTCCAACATTACCAGCATTGAGCCATATTTGATACGCTGAAATGCCATCTGATCCGATGATTCCATCTACGCCAGCAGGACCCGCAGGCCCTCTTAAGTCTGTAGTCGTAAATGTAGAACCGTCTGTATAGGTTATTGTAAATGTTCCGTCACCATTATCAACAGTGCTTTCGATTCCATTGCCATCTGATCCAACGACTCCGTCGGCCCCTCTTAAACTATCTATAAAATCTTGCTCTGTACCTGTATTGCCTAACCCTAGCCATACCTGATACGCCGATAATCCATCTGTTCCCGCCTCTCCTTGAGGCCCTTCAGGCCCCTCCAATCCTTCAAATGAAGAAAGATCGACAGTTCGAGTGCCCCCATTTTGGAGAGTGAGTGTTAAGATTGGACCGTCAAGACTGAAATCCTCAATCTGTTGTTGATCGTTGTCTTGTCCTTGGATTGATGATAAATCCACTGTTTGTGTATTACCGCCTTCCAAAGCTATCGTCAGCACATTGCCATTTAAGCTAAAGTCAGAAATAATCTGATTATCGCTATCCTCACTGAGACATAGCCAATTAGGAGCTGCTTTAGTCCCAACATTAACCTCCACACAATCAAGATCAACATTATAAATTGTCAATCCCTTAGGGGGGAAATTAATATTGTCCCGCTGAGCAATCGTCAAGCGAGGCCAAAGGAATCCTTTATCTGTACTCTCCAATTCCAATAAGGAAGCAGGATCGATAGCGTTTGGATTATCTCCCATTTTAATCTGAGCAGATAAGTTTGAGGAACAAACTATTATCAGTGCCAGCGTAAAACAAAGTGCGATCAGATTTTTCATCATGATTCTAATTCAAAAATTTTTCTTAAAAGGGTTATGGCAAAACTCCAACAGAAAAACAATTGAACTCTACAAGCGTAGTAGGAACATTGGAAGGCGGGTGAGGTACTGATAGATCCCCTCTGGGATCTTACCTCTGATAATAACATAGAAGTATAACTCCAAAGCGGAGCTACAAGTACAATTGTTTTCATTTGGGGTTATGCTGTACTCTTAAGACATTAAAAGATTTGCCCCCCCCTATATAGTATTGCCCTTTTGGATGTGACAAGTAGGCGACACAGCGTTATTTAGTCAAATAATAAATTGATAATCAGTCACTTATAAAATAGAAATAGGTGCGTTAATAAGACAATATTAACATCTAAACATGGTCTGTTTACATCTTTTCATCAGGGTAATATCTGGAGGCCATATAGAATAAAACTAGTGCTATTGCGCCTGTAAGGAATGTAACACAAAAAGCATATCTTAAAGATTCAGCACCATAGTCGGCACTTAAACTATCGCTTATTGCTCCTATTAATAATGGTCCACCACCTAGACCGATAAGATTTAAAACCAAAAATAGAATTGCTGATGCTAGTGCCCGCTTATGGGCATCGACGAGGCTGTGAGTTACTGCGAGACAAGGACCTAAATAGATCGCAGTCAAAAAAGCAGAAATGAAATAAAAGAATAATACGAGGTTTGTGTTAGAAAGGAATACAGCACCAGCATGAGGAATAAAATTGATGAGTTCCGCAATTACAGCTAACCAGATGTACCATCTTATATCAATCTTGGCAAGTTTGTCTCCCAAGAACCCTCCTAAGAAGGTTCCTGCCATACCGCCGAAACCTGCACTTAGTCCCATCCAGGTTCCAATCTCGCCTGCTGACATTCCATGAATGCGAGCTAAAAATGGAGCGAAGAAGTTCCCTACCCCATAGTTTCCAATAGTATGTATCCCACAAGCCAATGCTACAAACACAAAGGTTTTCTTAGATAGCAGGATGCTTAACACATCTCCAAAAGATTCATCAGGTGCTTCCTCATCTACTTTATTGTCAGAAAATCCCCGTGGAGGTTCTTTGACCGTCATTAACAATATGACTGCATAAATTAGCCCGGGCAAGCCTAAGATCATCAATGCATATCTCCAACCAACTGCTTCATCTAGAAATCCCCCTCCTATATATCCGAGTAGGATACCGAAGTAAATGCCCATTGAGTATATTGATAAGGCGGTTCCTCTTTGTTCTGCAGGAAAGTAGTCTGATATAATACTATGTGCAGGAGGGCTACCACCAGCCTCACCTATACCCACACCTATCCTTGCCAAGAGTAACTGAAAGAAGTTCTGGGCAAAGCCAGAGATGGCTGTCATCAAACTCCAAACCGCTAAAGACGCTGAAACAATGTTTTTCCTATTGCTACGGTCTGCCAATCTAGCTATTGGTATACCAAGACTGACATAAAATAAAGCAAAAGAGAGTCCAGTTAAGAGTCCCAATTGAGTATCGCTTAATCCTAACTCTGCTTTGATGGATTCCTGTAGGATCACCAAAATCTGTCGATCTATAAAATTGAAGGTATAGACACCTGTCAGTATAAGTAAAACGTACCCCTTGTATCGTTTCGAAAATAAAGGCTGGGCATCTTTCATTAATACAATAGATAGTTTTGTTAATGCTTAAAAGTAGCATTTATAATCCGCACCAATAATGACTTAATTGTACAGTGATTTATGAGACCCCTGAGATTATAAAATATGCTAAGGCTATTAGGACAAACTGTAGTGGGAGCCTAATCCATAGGAAGGTTTTAGAAATTTTCATGCCAGCGCCTCCTGAGGTAAGCATATAAATATTAGCTGGGAATACTGCAATCAATAAAGCGATAATACCCCAGGCTGCAAGGATTCTTGTCTGTGGTATAAGTAAGCCTATGCCTCCAAGTATTTCGGCTACCCCTACTATGACATTAATGGTTTTCTTATAAGGCTGTAACCAGGGTGGTGTGATTTTATGAAAAAACCAGCTTTTCTTGAAATGACTATAGCCCGCATAAATATAAAACAAGGCTTGGAGTACCAAAATCGTGTAGTAGACATATAACATGCCCTAAATATAGCAATCCAACGATATTGAAGTGTGCGAAACAAAAAAAGCCCATACCGTAGTATGGACTTGTCTTACCTTAAAATACCAAAAAATACATGTTTGAGACGCAGCACATTATAATGGGTCACATAATATTTTTTAGCAACACAACTTTTTTTGAAAAAAAGTCATCTTAGCACTGTGAGCAGTGATCATGTAGATATCATATCTAAGTGCATAAGCAACGACCGGAGAGCTCAAAATGAGCTCTTTGCGAGATATGCCCCTACTATGCTATCAATATGCAAACGCTATCTCGCTGATCATTCGAGGGCAGAAGATGCACTTATCAAAGGATTCAAGAAGGTTTTTGATCATCTGAAGAACTATAGTGGACAAGGCTCATTTGAAGGATGGATCAAACGGATAATGGTCAATGAATGCTTGATGATCATCAGAAAAGATAAAAAGCATCAGCACCTTATCCCTATAGAATCGAGGGCCTACGGATCTGTAGCAATCAATGATCGCTTGGAATATGAAGATATTCTGAAGTTACTGGAAGGATTGCCACAGGGATATCGGACAATATTTAATCTTTATGCTATCGAGGGATATAAACATAGAGAAATAGCGGAGTTATTAGGTATTAGCATAAACACATCAAAATCACAGTTAATCTTGGCACGTAAGAAATTAAAGGCGATGATTAAAAAAAAAGATAACTACAAATGGACAGCTTGAATGAAATAGATTCATTATTTAAAGAAGGTGAGCACCAAAAGGAACTGGTTCTTAGCGGCGATCTGAAGAATAGAATGAGTCAAGAGCTTGGGATGCCTGAACATTCCAATCTCAAGACATATAGGTATATAGGAGGTATTGCAGCTGCCTTTTTAATAATGGCTATAGTCTTTGTCAGCAGAACCAGTGAAACCGATTACGAGTTAGAAGAACTTACATATGTACCACATCCAGTGATTAATACCGCAACAATTAACTTACTCCCCTCTTTTGTTAATAGAGTCTACGAGGATGGTTTTTTAAAGGGGTGACGCTGCACCCATGATTGTTTAGGAACAAAGTACTTAAATACTATAGGTGTGATCATCGCAAGAAATCGATTGTTGTGCCTGATGTAACAGGTCATGTCATAAGGTACAGAGCCTATCGAACTCTTAATTTCCAGTGCGGTTCTAAAGTATAGTAATTGCTTAGCTCTATTGTCAATTGCATCTCGCACCAAATCGAGAAGTATATTCAGATAGAGTTGATACTTGAGGTTATACTGGCCATTGACCCCTATGAAATGAGAGTCCATTTTATCATCATCAATTGTCCAAGTATAAAAAGCCACTAGCTCATCCTCTAAGAAATAACCTACAACTTGAAGTTCGTCTTGGAATGACTCTTTGAGTATTTGGAAATAGTTCTGCTGGCTTTTAATCAAGACAAATCCAGAACCTGATAATATATCACAGTACAACCGATACATCTCGTCATTGTACTGCTTAACTTCCTCGATCCCTAAGACTCGCTTTTTAACTGGTTCAAACTTCTTAATAGCATTCTTCATTCGAATTCTATACTTGGAGCGCATAGCCCCTAAGTAATCATCGAAGCATGTCCATGATTGATCTACCGAAAGTATCATGTTTGGATCGATGTTAAACGGATGTAACCGACTGCGCTTATTGTCAAGAAAAATGCTGTCATCAAAGAAGTCCTTATAGAGCACAGCACTGAATTTCTGAGGGGTAGAGTTAAGTCGTTTCTTTAGATCTAAGACAACTTTATCTACAATGGAAAACTGCTCCTGAAAATCAATACCTGAATCTTTAAAAAAAAATCCATATTCTCCAGTAAGATATAGGTTGCCTACATTTAATAATCTGAACTGAAACTTGCTTACCATCCACTGCCGTGCACCTTGCCACCATCGCACAAAAGACGAGGCTGATTTAGAATATTTTTTATATCTGAGTGCACTGCTTAGTCTAAGGATAAGATGCTGAAGTAGTATTACACCAATTGGTTTATCTCCTCTATATAACATCACATAAATTGACTGAATATGATCTGGGGCATCGTCTTCTAATACTTGTAAATATCTCGCTTGAGCAAAATTCTCGTCAATGGCAATTTCATCCCACACTTCTGCTACCTCACTTATAGCTAAAAAGTAGCTATAGGCAAGAGCAGTCCCATTAATAGGATTCCTTTGTGAACTAACTGAAAATGGTGTATTAATAAAACTTGACAAAAATTCGGTTTTGAGTAGACAATGTCGATGTATACTTAAATGAAGAACGAAAATATCAGTTTATGTTTGATAGCCATCATAAAATGATTGATCGTCTTAACTTCAATTGTCATTTGATTAATCCTTGGATAAAGAACAAATTTCGGCTTTTATAATCTTTGGAAGTTATACATTAGACGAGAGTTATGAAAAACTCAACAAGCATGGAAAATTCACAGAGATATCTTGATTTAGAAGATCAGTACGGCGCACATAACTACCACCCACTTCCTGTGGTATTGGAACGTGGAAAAGGCATATTTGTATGGGATGTAGATGGTAAAAAATACTTTGATTTCTTATCGGCTTACAGCGCGGTTAATCAGGGACACTGCCATCCGAAAATAACTCGAGCCTTACATGACCAAAGCACTCAACTATGCTTGACTTCACGAGCCTTTTACAATAGCAAACTAGGCCCATATGAAAAATTCATGACCGAGATCTTTGGCTTGGACAAGTTACTCCCTATGAATAGTGGTGCCGAGGCTGTTGAGAGTTCTATTAAAATCTGTCGCAAATGGGGTTATGAAAAAAAGGGGATAAAAAATGGTGCTGCGAAGATCGTTGTATGTGGTAAGAATTTTCACGGTCGAACGATTAGTATAATTTCTTTCTCAAGTGACCCTGATGCAAGAGGTCATTTTGGACCGTATACTCCAGGGTTTGTCAGCATACCATATAATGACATCGAGGCACTTAATAAAGTCATAGAGGAACATAGTGATGATATCGCAGGGTTTCTGGTAGAACCTATTCAGGGTGAAGCCGGGGTAAATGTCCCAGACGTTGATTTTATTCAGAAGGCAGCAAAACTATGTCGTGAACATAAAATTCTGTTTATAGCTGATGAAATACAAACGGGTCTTGCCCGAACAGGAAGTATGCTCGCAATATGCGGAGATTGTACCTGTGTTACTAATTGTGAGCGCAATCCGGATACGTATACCAAACCTGACATATTGATTTTAGGTAAAGCTCTATCTGGAGGCGCATATCCAGTCTCTGCCGTGTTGGCGGACAATGAAGTAATGGATGTTTTAAAACCAGGACAACATGGTAGCACCTACGGAGGTAATCCATTAGCATGTCATATTGCCATGGCAGCTATGGATGTATTAATTGAAGAGCAACTGATGCTCAATGCTCGCAAAATGGGTGAGATCTTCCGTTCAAGAGTACGCGAATTATGCGAAAAATACGCTGTCCTACTAAGCGTAAGAGGTCGCGGGCTTCTTAATGCCATATTGATTAATGACACTCCAGAAAGTAAGACTGCGTGGAATATCTGTGTCCTTATGGCAGAGAACGGACTCTTAGCTAAGCCAACTCACGGTAATATCATCAGGTTCGCCCCCCCACTTGTAATAACAGAATCACAAATTGATGAATGTTGTAACATAATTGAGCGGTCAGTTGTACAATATATGAATTCATGATTCCGCTCAATTTCTTAACGAAATACTAATAGTCTCGTTCTCCTGAAATAATCAAAATAATTCTAATATTTTAATGGGGTGAATAGGTTGACCACCATTGCATTAATAGTTTTACTAGGCGCTATTGTAGCCTCAGCACTTGGGTTCGTCAGTGTACATCTTACGAATATCAAAGCCTACGATCGTAAGGTTACCATACAATCTTACAACTATCATGGCGGCACCTATGAGTGGGATCATGTTAAGGCTAATGTTCTCTGGGAAGATGGCGCATTCATCCTCAATGAGTCTTACGATCAACAGTTGGACAAAGATTTGACTTATCTGGTAGACTCATACGAGACTGCCTTGAGCATCAATGATGAAGAGAGCATAATAAGGACACCAGACTACCTGTTAAAAGTGTGTTTTGAAGATTTCAACTATCACCTGCGCGATACTACACTGACTAAAATGCTTGGAGCATCAAGCGCCAGTGGATATTTGGAGTTATATGATAAGAGTGGCGACACTCTCCTATACAAACATCAGGATCGACGCTTCATTATAACTAATAAGATGACAATAACAGGTATGGCGTCTGAGCCATATGTCACTAATAAAATGAAAGAGCTCATATACACTGAAGTACTGGAGATGGCGCCTGATTTCATCTATCGTTTTGAAGGCCCACAAAAACGAAAAATCAAGATGGCAGCTAAATTAATGCTCGAAACAGTGATCGATGTACCTCTGTACAGTCATAAATCCGATCGAGTTAGACTTGCATCGACTGGACCTAAGAAAACAGAAGAATAAGTTGTTAATGACACGAATAGCCATATTCGCTTCGGGTCGAGGATCTAACGCACTCAAAATTATTGATCATCTGTATGATAATGAGGGTGTATCCGTTGCTGCGATTCTCTCTAACAATCAAGAAAGTGGAATTGTCGAGGCTACACATCAGATGGATATTCCTTGTCTAGTTTTCAATCGGAATGAGTTTAACAAAAGTGAATCCGTACTGAGTTTTCTCAAGGACCATGACATAGACTATCTGATCTTGGCTGGGTTCCTATGGCTTATCCCTGACCAGCTAATAAAGTCTTACTCTGATAAAATCATCAATATTCATCCAGCGCTATTACCTAAATATGGAGGGAAGGGTATGTATGGCATGCACGTGCATAGAGCTGTCAAAGAACATGGAGACCTCTACTCAGGAATCACAATTCATCTAGTTAATGAAAATTATGATGAAGGCAGAATTCTGCTCCAGACTAAGATCAGACTCGAACAGTCAGATAGTCCTGAAGATATTGCTAGCAAGGTGCTCAAGCTTGAGCACCACTTCTTTCCAAGAGTTGTAGCTGCTTACTGCAAGTGATAGTATTCTTGAGGTACTTTTATTTTAATATCTTTTGACTGATACATATAATTGTAAGCCATGATGCCAGGCAATCCACCTGAATGAATGAGCAGGAAAGATCCACCATTCATGCTCTCATCTATCGCCAAATTATTGATTAACCACTTAACTGTTTTCGCTGTATAGATTGGATCCAACAATATTTTATATCCCTCGTAAAAATCATTAATTAGCTCAACCACTTGAGGATCATGTGCCCCAAAGCGCTTCCCTCCAGAAGCATTCACAAATCTGATACGATCTGGCATAGAGTTCTGTAGGAGATCCATACCCTTGACATAAGTAATATCTGATCTGAATGGTGAGGCTACTATAAAATGATGGGTATACGGCATAGCATCATATAAGCCCGCTAACATACCTCCAGTACCTATAGACAATAGCACGTCAAAATCACAGTCATAAAGTGGATCGGATACAATTTCATTAGAGAGGTTGGTAAGGCCGCTCAAGGCTAATTGAGACGTCCCACCTTCAGCTATCAACAGATGATCTGGATATTGTGAGAGTAAATTCCTTATTACAGTGGAAGACTCCTTCAGCTTATATTCTTGAGGTGATGCAACCAAAAGCTGCATATTCCAAGATCGCAATTTTTGGACAATCGGGTTTTTTTCATCAAGTTGATAAGCCCGGACTATTCCAATAGATGGAATATTTAGCTCGTGACACGCAGAAGCCACAGCTACGAGATGATTACTATTAACACCTCCGAAGCTAATAATTCCACGATAGCCGTTTGTCCTATAATGCTCTAAGTGTCCTTGTAATTTACGCCACTTATTGCCATTTATCCATGGATGTATAAGATCATCTCGCTTAATGAACAGGCGCACGCGTTTATTTTGAAAATTGGAATCCAGAAGCTGAATAGGAGTAGGTACACTCAGATTGTCAAGAAGGTGCATCAATACTTGATTATCCCTAATCTCTTGGAGAGTACCCTGTATCCATTGGGGTCAATAAGTGAATATTGGTAGTTCCCTTTGGGTAAAAAAGACAAGTCGGCAGAATACGATGCATTGCCATTAACATAAAATGTCTGAGTCCATATCTTAGTCCCTAATATGGAATACAATTCTAACTTGTAAGCCCCCTCCTTAAACCCAAAAAACTGAACACCAACATCGCCATAAGAGATCGTTGGATAGACCACAAACTGTTCTTTCATTGAGGGGTCGTACACGGGGACATCGCTCGCCTGTGATTTGTAAAGGATGGATTCTGATTCACCTTCTGAGGATATTTTAATGATCGCTAAGACTTGATCATCAACTGGATTTATGAACACCTTGTATCGATCCTGTCGAAAAAGTCTATCAAGTAAAGAGGCATCTATTATCTGAGGAACTTGACCTCCAACATAACTTCTGCTTACAGTAATGACACTACTGATTGCATCTATCACCAAGGATGGTAGAAAAAGGGTGCCATGTTGATGATCTGATACAGCATACGATTCTATATAATCTATGGAAGATCCTTCAACACCATCCACTGACAAGTTGACTCTTAGATCTACCCTCTTCGATTTCTCATCGTGATTTAATAAATTAAATGCCGATTGATCAGTTCGGTATTTTTTAATAAATGTAATGTCATCTTTAGTCAATCTCTCTCCTACTAAAGCGATAGAGTTGTCGCTTCGTTTGACATACAGTTCATGATCGACAGAATTACTGATAACGGCATCTGCAGATTCAAACGATTCGGGGGTGTCGTATCTCTCGTCTGATCCCTCAATTACAAATTCATAATTAAATGGAGACCTCAACTGATTCATCAACCATCGACTGGATTCACTCCGGACTTTATATGATGGAGATTCGTCATACTGATAGAATACCGAAGATTCGTTCTGATTGTATAGCAATACAGGTGACAACTGACAGAAGCCAGTAATCTGAATAGTTAGCAATATTATGATAAGATAGTATCTCATCTATCAAATACGGATATTGATTGACGGCGATTTCGAAATAACATCATTATAACTTATGTAGGGACTCTATTTGTTGTTTTAAATCCAAAAATGATCCAGATTCACTGATTTTTCCTTCTTTCAAAAGGACTAATCGGTTCATTTTAGAAAGAAGCCTCAGATCATGACTGATTACTATGATAGTTTTGTCTTTAATACTTACTATGCTGTCGATCAACTGCTGGGCTGTATAATAGTCAAGATTGCTCGTCGGCTCATCAAAGATAAGGATGTCTGCATCCTTATACAGTGCTCTAGCTATTGTTATTCTCTGTTTTTCGCCGCCACTGAGGTTCGCTCCTTGGTCAGCAATATCCATATCTGAGCTAAAATATGCTGAATTAAGTTGTGCCTGACCAAGAGCATTCTCTAACATTGCCTTGTCAAATTCCTTGGCAAATGTTATGTTCTCAGCCAGAGTCATATTAAAAACAACATGGTCCTGGGATACCATAGCAAACCGATTTCGGTAGATATCTAGGTTGAATTGATCTATTTCAACTCCATCTATTGTAATACTTCCCGAATCTGGATTATAAAATCTCAGCAACAAATCTATAATTGTTGTTTTCCCCTGTCCAGTTCCTCCTACAATGGCCAGTTTTTCTCCTTGCTTTATGCTAAGGGAGAATTGACGCAGGATTGATTCATTTTTGTCATAACTAAAATCGACAGAATTGAACTCTAGTGTATCTCGAAAATCGAGCTTTCTCACTCCTCCCCTGTCAGTTTGAGTAGGGCTACGCTCCGTTGTAGTGATGATATCTTGAACACGCTGAAGAGAAGCGCTACTGCGTTGGACATTATAATACTCCCTTGAAAAGTTCTTAGCAGGATCGATGATATTAAAAAATGCAAAAATGAATGCGAAAAATGTTTCTGGTTGCAAGGCTCTATCAAAAACCATGTGAGAGGCAATATATAGGATTAAAACCGTGACAGCCACAAGCAAAAACTCCGATATCGGTGATGCCAAATCCCTTCTCCGCATCATGCGATTGTTTAAAGTATTGTGCTCTTCTATCGCACTGCTGGTTATAGCGTTGAAAAACCCTTGTGCATTATAAGATTCGATGAGTTTCTTGGAACTGAGATATTCCTCTGCTCTAACATTCACTTCACCATAGAGCGCATGAAGTTTAGGTGATTTACGCTTTAGAAAATTACTTCCTAAGGCGATGATTACAAAAATTACAATCGACAACCCTACCGCAATTAAAGTGAGTTTCAGACTAATTAATAGCATGAAAATGATGCATCCTATAATGATTAGTGGACTTTTAACCAAGAGTTCTGTGGCTTTGAGTAATCCATGATCTATCTCACTCATGTCATAGCTCAACGAAGAAAGAAGCTGCCCCTTCTTGTATCTATATCTCTCTGACAACGACATGTTTTCAAAGGATTGAAACAAATTTCTCCTTAGATCTCGAAGTACTCCATTACGAGCAGGTGTAAGAAAATAAGTCGAAAAATATCTTGTTAGATTTCTTAGGAATACAACGCCTAAAATCAGAAAACAGACTAAGGCCAGCGCATTGCGTTTATCACTTATGGCAATCAGTCTGCTAAATCCATATGTAAGTGTTTGCTCTATATCATACCAGTTCTCTGGGGCTGTATAATCTGATGGGCTAGCATCAAATAGAATCTGAAAAAAAGGAATAACCAGCGGTATACTAATCAGAGTAAGTAATGCCGTCAGCAATTGAAATAATATGGATAAGCTGACATATCGCCTATATGGCCTAAACTGTGCCAGTAAATACCAGATGCTTCTCATGACAGCTTGAAGAGTCGACCTATTTCAGGTCAAACTCATTGAGGAATCCTGTATGAAAATCTCCACTCCTAAACCTTTCATCTTGCATCAACTGACGATGAAAAGGCACAGTAGTCTCCACTCCTTCAATGACGAATTCGTCAAGTGCTCGCTCCATCTTAGTAATGCACTCTTCACGTGTCTCTGCTCTACAAATCAACTTGGCAATCATAGAATCATAGTATGGCGGAACTGTGTAACCAGCATAGGCATGGGTGTCTACCCTAACTCCATGTCCTTTCGGACTATGGAAGTACTCTATATGACCTGGACTTGGTCGAAAATCCAGATAAGGATTCTCTGCATTAATACGGCATTCTATACAATGTAACTGTGGATAATAGTTTACACCTGAAAGTTTTTCGCCAGCTGCGACCTTTATTTGTTCTTTGATTAGATCTCTCTCGATAACTTCCTCTGTAACGGGGTGCTCTACTTGGATCCGAGTATTCATTTCCATAAAATAGAAATTACGATACTTATCCACCAAGAATTCTACTGTGCCTACGCCCTCATAATTGATACACGAACCAGCAAGTATCGCAGCCTCCCCCATTTTTTCTCTGAGCTCATCAGTCATGAATGGCGATGGACACTCTTCAACTAGCTTTTGATGACGTCGTTGTATAGAGCAATCTCTCTCTGAGAGATGTACGACTGTACCATGCTGATCACCTATTATCTGTATTTCAATATGACGAGGCTCCTCAATGAATTTTTCAATATAAATACCGTCGTTGCCAAATGAAGCCTTAGCCTCATTACGAGCCATATTCCATTGGCTTTCAAATTCTTCTTCATTCCAAACTATACGCATTCCCTTACCTCCACCTCCAGCAGTGGCTTTTATAATTACGGGATATCCAATTTCGGCAGAAATCTTTTTACCTTCTTTTACATTTTTCACCAGGCCATCTGAGCCAGGTACAACAGGCACTCCCGCCTTGATCATGGTATCCTTCGCAGTGACCTTGTCACCCATTTTTTTGATCATCTCTGGAGTCGGTCCGATGAATTTTATATCATACTCTCCGCAAACCTGTGCAAAGTCTGCGTTTTCAGCAAGAAATCCATATCCTGGATGTACAGCATCAGCATTAGTAATTTCTACTGCAGCCATGATTCTTGCTATGCTTAGATAGGATTCTGTCCCACTTGGTGGGCCTATGCAAACTGCTTCATCCGCAAATCTTACATGCAACGCTTCCTTGTCAGCAGTGCTGTATACGGCTACAGTTTTTATATTCATTTCTTTACATGTCCGAATGACACGTAGAGCTATTTCTCCTCTATTGGCTATAAGTACTTTCTTAAACATAAAGATATGTGTTTTAAGGTAAGGACTTTTAGCCCTGAGGATCCACTAAAAATAACGGTTGATCATATTCCACTGGAGAAGCATCATCTACTAGGACCTTAACGATTTTGCCTGAAACCTCTGACTCTATCTCATTAAATAGTTTCATGGCCTCGATGATACAGACCACATCACCTTCTTTTATAGAATCTCCTATCAGTACATAAGAATCCTTGTCTGGAGAGGGTGACCTATAAAATGTGCCAACCATTGGAGACTTCACCTCAACTAGATTTCCAATATCTTCTGATGATTTCTCTTGGGCACTTCCAAGATCAGGTGCACTTGCAGCTACGTTTACCTGAGTGGCTATTGCTGGAGCACTTACCGGTGCCGCCAGTGTAGGTGCTGCAGCTACATAAGTCGGCGCATCTTGATCTTTGGTGGTGCGAATCTTGATTTCAAAACCTTCTTTGCTAAGCTTGAACTCCTTAATCTCTGACTCACTTACTAGTTTGATTAGCTCTTTGATTTCTTTGGTAGTCATAGGTTATTTTTTTACTCGTTCCATATAGTTTCCTGTCTTCGTCTCTATCTTAACGGTATCGCCTTCATTAATAAATATAGGGACTCTGATTTCGGCGCCAGTTTCAATTTTAGCAGGCTTGGTAACATTTGTTGCTGTATCTCCACGGACACCAGGCTCTGTATAAGTAATTTCCATTTCGACGTATTGAGGTAGGTCAATAGTCAGTGGCATATTTTTATCTGCATGATATAGTATTTCTATTTCCATGCTTTCCTTCAAAAATTGGGGATTAGTGATCATCTCGCCTTGGATGGCAATCTGCTCATAGCTTTCCATATCCATGCAGTGATATCCTTCATTATCATTATATAGATATTGAAACTTTCGACGCTCTACCCTTACGATATCAATTTTATGACTTGAAGGCCAAGTATTGTCTATCACTTTGCCATTGGTTAGGCTCTTGAGTTTGGTCCGCACAAATGCTGGTCCTTTGCCAGGCTTGACATGTAAAAACTCTACAACACTGTATATGTCGTTGTTATGATTGATACACAATCCATTTCTTATCTCTGAGGTATTTGCCATATCTTAATTGACTTTAATTATATACTAATACGCCCACTTTAAAAATAGTGAACCCCATGTGAAACCACCGCCAAATGCGGTAAGAATCACATTGTCTCCTTGATTTAATTTACTCTCATATTCCCATAAACACAGTGGAATAGTACCTGCCGAGGTGTTTCCATATTTCGCAATAGTAAGCATCACACGCTCCATCGGAAAGTCTAATTGCCTTGCCACTGAGGATATAATTCTTTCATTGGCTTGATGAGGCACAATCCAATCGACATCAGATGAATCCAAATTATGTCTACTCATTACTTGCTTGACAGTTTCAGACATACCATTAACGGCACGTTTGAATACTTGCTTTCCATCCTGTCGGACAAATTGTTCTCTATTATCGAGGCGCTCCTGAGTCATTGGATTGAGTGAGCCTCCGGCTTCGACTCTTAATAATTCACAACCTATACCATCACCTTTTAATACGGCATCCATCACTCCATATTCTTCTGATGGTTCTAATAATACTCCGCCGCCGCCATCACCAAACAATATGCTTGTCGTACGATCTTCATAATTCATGTATGAAGTCATCTTCTCTCCGCCTATTACTATAACCTTCTTATAGCGACCAGTTTCAATAAATTGTGCTGCAGTATATAGTGCAAATAAAAATCCACTGCAGGCGGCATTAATATCGTAGCCAAATGTATTTGTAAGTCCAGCTTTATAACATATATTATTTGCTGTATCTGGTATGATATAATCTCCGGTACAAGTCGCACATATTAAGAGATCAATCTCTTCCTTAGCACTATTAGACTTCTCGAGTAGCTGTTTGACCACATTTACTCCAATATCTGATACCGCCTGATCCTTAGGGAGGACCCGTCTTTCTTTAATCCCAGTGCGAGTTGTAATCCACTCATCATTGGTTTCCATGATTTTTTCAAGATCATGATTAGACAGTACTTGGTCCGATACGTAGCCTCCTACGGCGGTTATAGCGGCTTTAGGCATATGTCAAAAACATTAAGAGCACGAAGGTATAAAAACCTCCTACATATACATATTCTACTCCATACTTAATCCCTAGTACCACAAGTCTCTGAATTACATTGGCATCAATATTGTAATATGTTATCTGTGCTATTTCAGCACGTTATGTATAACAGTTTTTTATCAACTATTAGATAAGATAAAATATGAGAATCGTTAACACCACCCTGATTGTATTGCTGACCTTATCTGCTCATTTGGTATCAGCCAATTCTATTAAATATGTCAAAGATGGATTTGACGCAGCTAAAAACAGAGCACAGGCCGAAGGGAAAATGCTATTAGTCGATTTTTATGCGGATTGGTGCGCTCCGTGCAAATGGATGGATCAAACCACGTTCGCTGACCCGACAGTGATCAAGAAAATGAATGATGACTACGTCACGGTCAAAATCAACATTGATGATTTTGATGGATACGCACTTAAGGAACATTATGGCGTCACTGTTCTGCCTACGGTTATTATCATTGATAACCATGGTAAAGTAATTGAACGTGTTGAGGAGACCATACCACCCGCCAGAATGAACGATATTTTAGATCGAAACAAGGGTGATGTCAAAAACATTGTTCATACTCCAAATACTAACCCTGAGTCTTTGGAATACAACTTAGAGCCACAGTTATCGGTGCCTTCGAGTGAGACACGATATAAGCTCCAACTGGGCACTTTTACTGATTATGCGTCTACTCTCGAGTATTTCAATAATGTCTCAAGCGTGATTGAGGACCAGATTATAGTTCTTCATGACTATAGAGGCAATAACATAATCTATAGAGTCTTGACTGGTAATTTTGCCAATACGACTGAGGCTGAAATATACAAGACTGAGTTATTAGAAAAATATGATATCAAATCATACTTATATTATTAACACTACTACTACTCTAAATAGTAAAAGGCTTCGCTAAGGTTTAGTGAAGCCTTTTTTTGTCTTATATACGTACTTCCCCTAATATTTATATAGATATTGTAGCGGTGTCAATAGTCCTCGTTACCTTTGCAATATAAGACGAAGTCAGGCGTTTTATCTCAGTTGTTTTTTAGATAGATAGAGCAGCCATTTTATATGAATTATACGGTAAGATTAAGATTACTCACACTTTGTTTTTTTGGATTCATTTTTTCATTTATCCCGAATCAAGCCAATGCACAGGTTCCTGATTGTGATGTTGAGCTGCTGTTGCCAACAGGTCTTGAATTTCAGCCAGGGGACTCGTTTTGTATAACTATCGATGTCAATAACTTCGACGATATCATCTTGGCGCTATTCAGTATCAACTTCAACTCAACGTTACTGCGATTAGACAGTTGGGATCCGACGGTTAGTGGCTTGCCAGGCTTTATTGCATCTAATGTTAGATATCGTCCCATGGTGGATCCTGATATCATTCGAGTTTTATGGACTGACCCTAACTTAAACCCGAGCTCACTGCCTGATGGTGGCGCTTTACTTGAGTTGTGTTTTACAGTTATAGGCACACCAGGAACTGAAGCCCAGATATTCATAAATGATACTGGGTTAAATGCACCACAAGAGTTTCTTACACCAGATCCAGACCCAACCCAACCGCCCATTCCATTGACGGTATGCAATCCTGATCCTAATAGTGGAAGAGTTGCCATTGTACCTCCTCCCTCTACAGAACCCCAGATATTTGCTACAGGTCAATGTGGAACAACTAGTGGCTTGGATGAAGGAATAGTAGAATTGAGGGTGTTTTTTGGTACTCCTAACTATACGGTTGTAAGTGATGTAGGCAGCTTAGTAGGGACTAATGACCAAGATGTATTCGTCTTTGAAGATGTTCCTTTAGGTACGCACACATTTACTGCTGTAGATAATGTAGGTTTAAGCAGTACGGAGATTACCGTTGAGATCACACAGGACCCTGCTTTTACTATCGATTTAACTGCCCTAAGATCTCCGAGTTGCCCGACTGATTTTGATGGAAGAATTGCTGTAGAAGTCAATGGCGGAAGGCCTTTTGGCAATGGAGAGTTCTTCTTTGATTGGGGTCCAGAACAAATAGGCTTAGGACAGAATGATTTGAATAATTTAAGCAATGGCATTTATACAGTCGTCGTGACGGATTCTCTAGGATGTCGGCAGTCTGAAACTTATGAATTAGCTCGATCGGGGATAGAGGTTACGACCACTAATGCCGTTGACGCATTGTGCGACGGAATAGGTGGCGGAGCGTTATCAGTTGTAGGTACAGGCGGAGGACCATTTGCGGATGGCTATAATTGGAATATTGAGCTCATCGAAGCAGATAGCTCTAGAACACCTATTGGGTCGCCAGTCCAAAGAAGCTTCAGTCAAGATTTCACGGGACTCATGCCAGGGTCATACGAGATAACTGCTACGGACTCTGTCGATAGGTTTCAGAATTGTCCTGCTATGGGAAATTTTGAAGTTGGTGTACTGCGTGAAATCAGTGCAGAATTTCAAGAGATTGATCCTGCAAACAATTGTAACGCAGGACTTTCTCCTGCCATTATAGATCTCACTAGTACTCAGATGCCGATTTCTACCCCTATCAATGTACAGCTAGTGGATCAGACAGGAGCTACAGTCTTCGATGAAATAGCAACGACTGGAACTATAGATGCAGGATGTCTTCCTAGTGGTACTTATACTGCATTAATACAGGATTCTGATGGATGTAGCAATACCTTAGATCTTGAACTAGCACAGGGAGCCACCATTGATCTGGTAGATAGTATGTCTGTTAATCCTTCTTGTTTCGGTGCTGCGGATGGATTCATTACTGTAGAAGTAACAACGGACTCTCCGCCACTACTATTTGAATGGTCTACAGGTGATTCTGGTGCTGATATTGATTCTATTGGAGGACTTGCGAGCGGCTCGTATACGCTAAATGTCTCAGATCAATCTGGTGCAATTCAGATGTTTGAATTTACACTTGTTGATCCTGTTGCTCTCTCGGTTAACTTAGGTGAGGCCAATGGAATCGACTGTCCAGGAGGACTAGGGAGTATTATGGCAGAGGTGACTGGAGGAGATGGTAACAACACTTTCTTTTGGCCACATGATGAAATGTTTACTAATAATGGCCTTAGAACTGATCTACCTCCCGGAGACTACAGTGTCGAAGTAACAGACTTAAGCGGGTGTGCAGATAGTGCTTCGTTTACCTTAGTAGATCCTGTCACACCGATGACAAGCTTGTCTAATATTAACGCTCCTAGCTGTCCTGGCGATAACTCGGGGACTGCTGTTCTGACAGTAACAACTACTAATGACTTCATGGGTCCATTCTCTTTTGAGAGCTCAACTGGTCAGAGAGGAGCCCCTAACAATTTCACTGTGACTAACTTCCCATCTGGGGGTGACAATTTTATACTCTATAGTCAAGGAACTTGCACTTTTGATACCGTCTTTGTTGAGATACCTGAAGCAACGCCCTTCTCAATAGACCAAGTTAATACTACGATGACAGAAATTGCTTGTTTTGGAGATTCAGATTTCCAAACAGGCTCAACAGTTAACCTAGTGATTGATGGCCCAAGCAATGTCAACATATTATGGCTAGATGATGGAACTATGGGTAACACTCGTGTAGGTCTACCTGCAGGAACCTATCCAATTGAATTATCGGTTGGGACCTGCACAATCCTTGATTCAATTATCATTGATCAACCTGACTCAATATCAATAGCCATAGATTCGACAAATAGTATTTTCGCTCGTTGTGGAGGTGATAACAGTACTGAGTTAATAGTTGAAGTATCAGGAGGTACACCTAACTACAATATTGTTTGGTTGGACGATAACAATCAACCTATTTCTACAGGGTTGATGGCATCTAATATTGCTCCTGGCTTCTATACTGTTGAGGTCACTGATGCTAATGGATGTGAATCTGAATTGCCAATTGAGGTCACAGAACCAGAACCTGTTGTTGCGACTATTGGAACTGTGAGTGAAGCTGTCTGCGCTAATGAACAAGGATTCCTTACTATAGGAGATGTTTCTGGTGGTGTAGGAGCGCCATATCGATTCCAAATCAACACAGCACCTGCAATATCTGTAGCAGACTCGGCATTTATTATACCTGGAGATATTACAGTAAGTGTTTTTGATCAAAATGGATGCGCCTACGATACCATGATCACAGTGCTTCCTCCTTCGGATCTTAATGTTAGTCTCGGCGAGGATGCCGAAGTTGAGTTAGGTCAGTCTACTGTCATCCGGGCAAATATCGATGCAGAAAATGCAATAGATTCAGTGAGATGGTTTCCTGAAGATATTATCGAATGTATAAATGATACTTGCTCAGCCGTAACTATTTCTCCTGTTGGACCAACTACTTTGGTTGTAGAGATTACAGACGTAAATGGATGTACCGCAACCGATGAGGTTTTGATAAATGTTCGTAGAACAAGCAACATATACATTCCTAATGCCTTCTCTCCTACTGCTACGGTGCCTGGAAATGCTACCTTTCGAGTATTTGGTGGTTCGGGAGTATCATCTGTTGACTTTATAAGGATATATGACAGATACGGCAACCTTGTACATGCTGAAGAAGGCTCGCAGCCTATTGTTCTCTCTGGGGTTGGAACCTGGAATGGGTCATTCAACAATAATCCTTCCCAAGAACTAGAAAGTGGAGTTTATGTCTATGTAGTCCAATTCTCTTTTATAGATGGTGGAGAACCAGAGCTTCGACGCGGTAATGTGACACTCATAAGATAGTCAACAATCTTTAGGTACTAGCCCTCTTTAAGATCGAGTGAATCTGTTGGGTTCTCTTTAGGTTTATCCTTAACATTTAGTTCAAGGTATAAAGTTTTTACAGGCTCATTTTTGGAATCAGAATGAACGATGATTTCAGGTTTTTGTGGCCCTGATTTTCCAACCGAATGATAATTCACACCAATTTCACCTATCTCCCCTGGAGCAATTGCAAGGAAAGGATAAGAAGGCTGAGTGCAACCACAGGTGCCTTCTGCTTTTTCGATATTTAAAGGGGCTTTGCCAATATTTTTGAATTTGAATGTACGTTTGATTACGTCGCCTTCAACGATATCGCCAACATCATAGGTTTCCTCTAAAAATTCAATCTGCGGAAAGTACTTTCTAACAGGTTTGTTAGCTCTTTTATTCTTAGATTTAGCTGCAACGTTAGCCTCATTTTTTTGGGATTCCTCAGGCAGAGCCTTAGTTTCGGCTTCAAGCTTCTCCTTTTTTTCAGCTTCTTTCTTGTCTTGAATAAACTTGTCTAGATCGAAGTCTTCTTTTTGTATGGATATAGTATCCCCTGCTACAAGTTCCTCACTCAAAATGGTATTATCCCCATCATTATTAGAATTTTTTGTGCTCGTTCCTTGACAGGAAAGCAGGCCAATTGTACAGAGGGTAAAAATCAGCTTGAACCAAATATTCATCAAGGCGAAGTTAACAATCCTTAATATATAATTGGATAGTAGTCATCAACGTAGGACATTGACAACACCAGTGACTACCTGAGTATTGCCTTCGCATACGTAGGAGACTTTATAAACATAGGAGCTGTTACCTACCTCGTTACCACTATCTAATCGACGTCCATTCCATGTTCCTGCAACATCATTAGTTTGAAATATTCTCCCTCCCCATTTATCAAATATCTCGAATGAAATCAACTGCTCAATTAAGAAGGGATTGCTGATTCCGAAATTATCATTGACACCATCGCCATTAGGTGTAAATGTGTTAGGCAATACAAGATCGGAGCAACTGACTACCTCTCGATCAACTACATTGATTACAACTTCATCTGAAGTCATGCATCCGATGTCATCTATTGTCAAAGTATAAACATTAGTGCCAAGAGGAGGGCTGGCAACTGGTTCACTCAGAGCAGGATCACTCAGATCCTCAGTAGGTGACCACCTAAACATATCAGTGCACAGTTGACCAGTATTAAGCACGATAGACTGTCCTTCAAATAATGTAGTATCATTGAGTAGAATCTGATTGGGTCTAACATCTTGTGACCCAATCTCACGAAGTGATATTGCTCTATCAAAGACTCTCAGTTCATCTATTATCCCAGCGAATCTAGTATCCCCACCAACGGGTATATCAGTACAGGGCGAATCTGCTAATTGTAAGTCTATGCCATCAGGTGGATTAAATGCGAATGGTGATACACCAGACTGCTCGTCCATCAATACTCCGTTAATATATATTCGACCTGTACTCCCCTCTACAGTATATACGACATAATTCAAACAACCGGGTTGTTCAATATCGCCACTTAAATCTATTCTGTTAGCGGGACCATCAGAAAATCTGATCCTGAGTATATTAAAATCTGGGAGATATCTAATCAATAGTGCAGTATCACTATTACAGGTTTCAGCTATGGACAGTATATCCATCGATTGCATTTCAGTCTCATCAAAAGAAGCATAAAAGCTAATGCTGAAATCGGATCCAAAAACATCAGTCAGCCCTGGATTAAAATCTCCGATCTCATTACCTGTAAACTCTATACCACTTGATGATGCTCCACAAGTACACAGATTTCCAAAGATGAACCCGTCAAATGCACCTATATCATCATTTAGCGAACAATCATCCATGCTATAGGATGCAACAGGACTTAGCTGTGCTAACACTGGCGTCAGTGCGATTAAAGCAAGAGTAGTTGATGCCAGAATGTAAGTGAAGAATTTCATCATGCGATATTGTAACGCAGCAATTAAGTAAATAATTCTGTGAGGAAGAATGCATAAAAGATAAGGAGCAAGCACCCTTGAAAAAAGCTTACTCGTTTAGAGATACACATAATCATAAAAAGAAACGATACGGCTACCATAAATGGTAAACTAAACTCCAATATTGATGCAGGAATCACCAGGTCCCCGCAAAATGACGGAATAGCCATTACTGCATAGGTGTTGAATATGTTAGAACCTATCACATTACCCAGTGCCATCCCTGCCAAGCCTCGTTTGCAAGCTGCTAAACTGACTACAACCTCCGGCAACGAAGTCCCAAGAGCTAAAGCTGATAGCGAGACCACTTCAGGATTTACACCAAGCTGTCTTGAGATCTCAGATATCGAAGAGACCGTATATGATGCCCCAAAATAAATGCCTATTGCACCTATAAGAACAATAAGGTATTCTCTCCAGGTAGCTTTTGATGAGCCTTCTGCCTGCTCGATAATACCGCTTCTTATACAGTTCCAAAGAAATATGACGAGTGCTATGCAGAATAAAAACGCCTCTACTAAAGAAAAAGAAAAATCCTGCAGACAAAACCAAAGCAACAAGGCTGAGGCAATGAGCATCGGGACATCCTCTCCAATAAGATTTCGTTTAATGATCATATCCCCTGAAATGACTCCAGAAATCCCTACTACTAGCAGTATATTAGTGATGTTGCTACCAATTACATTACCTACTACGATCTCACTGCTTCCATAATATACTGATACTATTGAGGTCATCAGTTCTGGAAGGCTAGTCCCGAACGCCACTACAGTCACTCCAATAATAAATGGAGAAACACCAAAGCCTAATCCTATTTTTTCCGATGCTCCGATAAACCGATCTGAAGAAAATATCAGAACTGCCAGGCTGACAATAAATATGACAATCGAACTTAACATGCAGAAGGAAAATCGTTTAGTCCGACAAAGATGAAATAAAAGTTATTGGCAAAACTTGGAATTATAGAAAAACATAATAATACTTGCCGTCTGTTAATGATACCTTTGATTGATGCCAAAACAACTAAAAGGCGAAAACCCTGCTCCATCCTCCGAAAAAGAGATGAGCTTCCTCGATCATCTCGAGGAACTTAGATGGCATATAATTAGATCCGTTGGAGCTATTGTTGCGGTAGGTATAATTGTGTTTTGGCAGAGTGGATTGGTAATAGATATTCTTTTTGCGCCAAGATTTAAGACTTTTCCAACCTATCGGTTTATCTGTAACACATTTGATGTTTTCTGTGAAGTTCCACAGTTTCAGCTCATCTATAAAGATCTCGGCGAGCGATTTTTCACCCATTTGAAGACTTCTATATGGTTGGGCATTATTTTGGGATTTCCATATATATTTTGGGAGTTCTGGCGATTTATCAAACCTGGCCTCTATGACCATGAGAAAAAAGCCACAAGAGGTATGGTAGGAATCTGTACGGTGCTTTTCTTCTTAGGAGTTCTTTTTGGTTATTTCATCATAGCTCCTTTTGCCATTAGTTTTTTAGCGGGATATGAGTTTGGGACAGATGATACGCCAGTCTCATCTACGTTATCCTCATATGTGTCCTATATGACTATGATTACCCTACCTACGGGTATGGTATTTCAACTTCCTGTAGTCGCTTATTTTCTCGGCAAGGCAGGAATTATTGGATCGGATACAATGAAAAAATTCAGAAGACATGCCATTGTAGTAATATTTATAATGGCAGCTATTATAACCCCTCCTGACGTAGTTACACAATTCCTAATAGCAATCCCACTCATGGGACTATATCAAATCGGTATTATCGCCGTCAAGCGCATAGAAAAGAAGCGTGCCAGCGAGGCCTAGTTACTTAGGCGACAATCTAACAAATGGACATATGATCTCCTCTAAGGAAATACCCCCATGCTGGAAAGTGTTATCATATAGCTTGTTGTAATGATTGTAATTATTGGGATACAAGAAGAACTTATCCTCTTTAGCGAATATATATCGACTACTGATATTAGTTTTTGGTAGCCCTACAGTGTGAGGATCAGAAATTTCAAGGACGTCCTTTTTGTCATAATTGAGATTGCGCCCCATTTTATATCTGAGATTAGTGGTGGTGTGTTTATCTCCGACAACTTTACTCGGTCGATGTACACGGATTGTGCCATGATCCGTAGTGATGAACACCTTGACATCCTTGTCCCTAAGCTTCTCGAGTGCAGAGCTCAGTGGTGAGTTCTTAAACCAAGACAGCGTCAGCGATCTATAGGCTCGCTCATCAGATGCCAACTCCTTTAACACCTCCATCTCGGTACGAGCATGAGAGAGCATATCGATGAAGTTATAGACGACCACTGTCAGGTCATTCTGCAGAAAATTGAGTACATCCTCATTCAGCTGTCTGGCAGCTGCTACATTAGTTACTTTGAAATAGTGGGATTCAATCTCTTTGCGTAAGAGCCTGTTAAGCTGAGAGTCTAACAACTGTGCTTCATAAAGATTCTTACCTCCTTCATCGATATCATCTTTCCACCATGAGCTGTAGTGCTTCTTAATATCAGCAGGCGTCATCCCTGCAAAAATCGCATTGCGACTATACTGGGTGCATGTAGGTAAAATGCTATAGAAAAAGTCCTCTTCTTCTACTCTGAACATGCTGGACACTGCGGGCTCAATGATCTTCCACTGGTCAAATCGCAGATTATCTAACAAGAAAACAATGGTAGGTTGATTTTCATCGAGATGTGGTAATAGTTTAGTTTTAAACAAGTCATGGGACATCGTAGGTCCATCATCACTATCAAACCAACTTGGATAGTTCTTGATAACAAATTTCGAAAATTCTGAGTTTGCCTCAGTCTTTTGCATGGTCAATATATCCATCATTTCTTGCGAGTTAGACTCGTCGAGCTTGAGCTCCCAAGAGATGATCTTCTTGTAGATATCCACCCATCCTTCTATATCCAGGCCACTGTTAATTTCCATGAGTATTTTTCTGAAATCAACCTGATAGTCTGTCACAGTCTTTTCTTCGATTAAGCGCTCATTATCGATGAGTTTCTTAAGAGTCATCAATATCTGATTGGGATTAACCGGCTTGATTAGGTAATCGTCTATCTGCGAACCAATAGCCTCTTCCATAAGGTTCTCGGCTTCATTCTTAGTGATCATCACAACAGGCGTATTACTATTACGAGACTTGATCTCGCTAAGAGTTTCAAGACCAGATATGCCAGGCATGGATTCATCAAGGAAGACTACATCTATATCCTTTTCTTCTTCAAAGGTTTCTATTGCATCATGACCATTAGTCACAGTTACAACTTCATATCCTTTCTTTTCAAGAAAAAACAGCTGAGGTTTCAGCATATCAATTTCATCATCGGCCCAAAGGATTCTGATCTTACTCATCCAGTAATTTTGTGATTTGAATTAGAACTTATGTTTTTGATCAATAAGAGCACAATGTCTTATGATTCGCCAACCTTTAACGGTGGTAGAATAGCGCATATTACAATAGATGATAAGTCATTAATAAATTTGTGGTACGAAAATGGATGTTTAGAGTATAATGTCTAAGATCAAAGTATTTAATGATCCTATATACGGGTTGATCACATTTCCAACTGAGTTAATCTATGAGTTAATAGATCACAGATTCTTCCAACGTCTGCGGCGCATATCTCAAGTCGGTTTGTCTTCACTAGTTTACCCAGGGGCAGTACATACTCGATTTCATCACTCCATGGGAGTAGCACATCTATGTTCAGAACTCATCCAAAATCTAAGAATCAAAGGTATAGATATCTCTGATGAAGAATATGAAGCAACTTGTGCTGCAGCCTTACTCCACGATATAGGTCATGGCCCTTTTTCGCATGCACTTGAGAGGAAGATCCTTCCTGTCAGCCATGAGGAAATCACTCTCCAAATGATGTATCTGTTGAACAATGAACTGGAAGGCAGACTTGATTTGGCTATTATAATTTTTCAAGACAAATATGATCGTCCATTTCTACATCAGATGCTATCCAGCCAGTTGGACGTAGATAGGATGGATTACCTAAGTAGAGACAGCTACTATTCCGGAGTGGCCGAGGGTGTTATCGGATATGACCGCATCGTTAAGATGATGAATGTTCAACATGGAAAGTTAGTCGTAGAAGCCAAAGGTCGCTACAGCGTAGATAAATTCTTCATGTCAAGGCACTTGATGTACCGTCAAGTCTATCTCCATAAGACTGCTGTGAGCGCTGAGTCGATGCTTGTCTCATTCTTTGATGAGTACAAGGATAAGTTATCAGATCATGATGAAGACTATTCGCTTCTCAATAGCTTAATTCGAAGCCATGCACCACTATCTGGCGACTCGCTTGAAAGCTTTGCATTACTCGATGATAATGATATCATCACCTTACTCAAAAATCACGTAAAAGATGATAACTTTATTTGTAGATATATGGCATCTGGTATTCTCAATCGGAGATTGCTAAGAACAGTTTTTAGCGAAGCACTTATATCGGGTGACTTTATCGAGTCATTGCGTCATAAATCTGAAAGCTTGCTTGAGATCAGCCCCACTGAAGCCAGCAAAACTGTGATAATCGGAATGGACAGCCATAAAGTTTATGATACCAATAAACCCATTATGATTCTACATAAAGGAGGGAATACCGAAAAATATATACCAATGATAGAAATTGCGTCTAAAGGAGCATATTCGCAAACAAACTATATTTCGTACCCAAAGGAAATAAAAATTTAATGGTTACTTTTGCGAACCATAATTCAGAATACTTCAATATTATTTAATTAAATGCTTTCAAAATTATTATGAAAAATCTTAACTTTTTGTTGATGACTTTTATCTGCTTGTTGGCAGTAGAAGTCTACGCACAACCAGAAGCTGGCATGCCGTCAGAGCCTGGTAAATGTTATGCTAAGTGTTTGATTGCAGATCAATATGAGCAGGTTACTGAGCAAGTCTTAGTAAAAGAAGCTACTACTAAGGTAGCTACTATTCCAGCAACATTTGAGTCTGTAAGCGAACAAGTATTAGCAAAAGAAGCGTCAACGACGTTATCTGTAACTCCTGCAACTTTCGAGACTGTGTCTGAGCAATTGTTGGCTCAAGATCCAGGCAAGCAGGTATCTACTTCACCTGCTGTATTTGAGCCTGCTTCAGAGCAAGTAATCAAATTCGTTGATGCACCTGGGGTTTCAATTGTTCCTGCAACTTTTGAGACAGTAACGGAGCAAGTATTAGTACAAGATGCTTATACTACTCTACAGGTTGTTCCTGCAACTTTTGAGACAGTAACTGAGCAAGTGTTAGTAAAAGATGCTTACACTACTCTAAAAGTTGTTCCTGCAACTTATGAAACAGTAACTGAGCAAATCCTTACTAAAGAGGCTTACAGCACTGCTGGTCAGATCCCTGCTATCGCTAATGGTCCTGGATTACTCAAAATGTTGGATGACGGTGGCAATAGCTACACAGTCAACGGTGTCACAAGAACTTTTAACAATGATGAGCTTAATGCTCTTAAGGCACTTGTTGATGGTGGTGGAAGAACTGATGGTTCTGGATCAAGATTAAGTGGTGCTCAATTGAGTAGATTGTTATCAACTGATAGTTATGGCAATGTATATGGTACTTATACTGAGAGAGTATTAGAGCAAGAAGCGTATAGCACGCTATCTACTTACCCCGCACAGTATGAGACTAAGACAGACCAAGTATTGACTAAGGAGGCTGGCACACGTATCGAGAAAAAGCCTGCTGGTTATGAGACTGTATCAGAGACTATCCAAACTTCCCCTGCTTCTACTAAGTGGGTTAAGAAAAAAGCTGATAGAAACTGTCTTTCTGCTGATCCTAACGACTGTTTAGTATGGTGTCTTGTTGAGGTTCCTGCTCAATTTAAGACAGTTACTAAGTCAGTAAGACAAGCATGTGAGGCTGGATGGACTTCAAGTGGAGAAGATTGTATCAGAACTGTAGAGGTTCCTGCACAATATGGCACAAGAAGTTACCAAGTATTATCTTCTGCAGCTGGATCTAATAGAAATGATGTAGCAGCTAAGTACACTACAAGAACTTATAAGAAGTTAATCATACCTGCTGCAACATACACTAGTCAAGTACCAGCTCAATATTCTACAAGAACCTACAGAAAGATTGCTACACCAGCAAGTACAACAGCTGTTGAAGTACCTGCGCAGTATACGACAAGAACTATTAAGAAGTTAGCATCTCCTGCTACTACTACAGTTGTTGAAGTACCAGCTCAGTATACGACAAGAACAATCACAAAGTTAGCTAGCGATGCGGCTACTATAGAAGCTCCTTGTGGCAAGTCTAACGTTGTTCAGGGTATCAACTTCCAAACTGGATCAGCTACATTAACAGCTAGTTCAAGTGCTGCTATTGCGGGGTTGAAATCAAGATTAGATGCAGCTCCAGGTGTAACTGCAAGACTTATCGGACATACTGACAATCAAGGTTCGGCAGCAAGCAACGAAGATTTATCAAGAAGAAGAGCAAAGGCTGTTTATGATGCATTAGTTGCTGATGGCGTTTCTGCTTCAAGATTAAGCTATGATGGTGCTGGTGAAGCTCAGCCTATCGCTACAAATGAAACTGCTGCAGGTAGAAGAACTAACAGAAGAACTGAGTTCATCACCTCAGGTGAAAGCAACAGCGGTGGAGATTGTACTACATATGAGACAAGAACATACCAGAAGTTAGTAAGAGATGCTTCTGTTAACGCTGATGATGTTCCAGCTCAGTACACTACAAGATCTTACAAGAAATTAGCTTCTGATGCAAGCGTGAGCAGTGCTCCGATTCCAGAAGTATATGAAACAAGATCTTTCCAGAAGTTAGCTTCTTCGGCTTCAACTTCTACTACTGAGATCCCAGCACAGTACAACACTGTAACTAAGAGAAACTTAGTTAAAGCTGGTGGATTTACAGAGTGGAGAGAAGTAATCTGTAGTGCAGACATTACTCCTGCTTTCTACAGACAAGTGCAGCAAGCACTTAACGATAGAGGTTACGATGCAGGACCAGTAGATGGTCAGATTGGTGCAAGAACTAAAGCCGCTATGGTTAAGTTCCAGAGAGACAACAACCTTCCTATAGGAAGTATGGATATCGAGACTCTTAAAGCCTTAGGCGTAAATAGATAATCGATTATCTTAGGATAATATTGAAAGAGGTCTTCTCCAAGTGAGAAGATCTCTTTTTTTATGCGTGCTGAATAACAATATTTCACTACACATAGCTACAAAGTCTATATAAGCAATATTTTTGCACCTTCTAAAAAGTCAAAAATATGGATAGTGTTTTCCACTTGATCAATGAGGAGTTAGAACGCCAGCAATCTGGTGCCGAACTTATTGCATCAGAAAACTTTGTAAGCGAGGCTGTAATGCAAGCAGTAGGCAGTTGCTTAACCAATAAGTACGCCGAGGGATATCCTGGAAAGCGATACTACGGTGGATGTGAAGTAGTAGACCAGATAGAAACACTTGCCATAGAAAGACTTAAGCTTCTGTTCGGTGCTGAGTACGCCAATGTACAACCCCACTCAGGTGCTCAAGCAAATGCTGCTATATTCCTTGCTTGCTTGCAACCCGGCGACACCATATTAGGATTTGACCTATCTCATGGTGGTCATCTGTCTCACGGGTCGCCTGTAAACTTTTCAGGCAAAGTATACAGTCCTGTTTTTTACGGTGTTGAGAAGGATTCAGGGATTATAGACATGAATAAGGTAGAGCAGTTAGCGCTTGAAAACAAGCCTAAGCTAATCATCTGCGGAGCTTCTGCTTACTCTCGTGATTGGGATTATAAGCGATTTAGAGCTATTGCAGATCAGGTAGGTGCATTGCTATTAGCAGATATAGCTCATCCTGCTGGCCTTATTGCCAAAGGTCTTCTCAACAATCCTATACCTCATTGTCATATCGTGAGTTCTACTACCCACAAGACTCTTAGAGGGCCCAGAGGAGGAATCATTATGTTGAGCAAAGACTTTGAAAACCCTTGGGGAAGAACCACGAGAAAAGGGAAACCCCTGATGATGTCAAGCATCATGAATAGCGCAGTATTTCCTGGTATGCAAGGAGGTCCGTTGGAACATGTGATAGCTGGCAAAGCGATATCATTCGCAGAGGCCTTAACTGATGAATTTTTAGCCTATGGTAACATGGTTATACGCAATGCACAAACCATGACGCAAGGATTAGTAGACTTAGGTTATCAAGTTGTTTCTGGAGGCACCGACAACCACCTTATGCTCATCGACTTAAGAAACAAAGGGGTCACTGGCAAAGCTGCTGAACAGGCTTTAGTAATGGCAGATATCACTATCAACAAAAACATGGTTCCTTACGATGATAAAAGTCCATTCGTAACATCTGGTATTCGTATCGGCACTTCCGCAATCACGACAAGAGGATTGAAAGATGATGCTTGCCTACAGCTAGTAGAATGGATTGATGCAATTATCAGTGATCATGAAAATGAAGCGAAGATAAAATCCGTAAAAGAAAAGGTAAATAGGTTAATGAAAGCCTACCCGCTCTACCCGACTATTACAGCTTAATAAGCTATTCCTATTCATACAGGACTTCAGACAAGAATAGTCCATATCCAGGAACACTCCAGCTCGGTGATAGTAAGGATTGTTGGGCAAAAGCAATGGTCAATTGCTCCATTGTAAGCTTTGATCGCCCATAGTTGAGCATTGCTCCAACCATTAGTCTGATCATGCCTCTTAGGTATCTATTAGCTTGTATGCAGAACTTGTATCGGCCTCCATCAAGCTCCACAATTCTCACATCAAAGATGTCGCACTTGTGGTGATTCACACCGCTGTTAGTTTTACATAACGGCTTAAACTCATACTGCTTTGCAATAAATTGACAGAAACCATCTAAACGATCAGGCGGCATCTGACTCATCTGTGGATAGTAATAAGAATACTGTCTGATGAAGGGATCTGGTTGTGTATGTATGAAATATTCATAGCTTCGTTTAGTAGCGTTATATCTCGCACTGAACTCATCGTGTACTCCCCTGACATCATGTAAGACAATATCAGCAGGTAACACACTATTCAACTGATACACGATTTTATCTAGGTCGACATACTCCACAAGCAGATCACAATGGAAAAAGTATGCTGAAGCATGTACTCCTGCATCTGTGCGACCGCATCCTGTTATTGCTACAGCAGATCTAGTGATTGTGTATAGGGCATTCTCAATGACCTCTTGTATCGTCAATGCGTTAGGCTGACGTTGCCATCCTGCATAGGACGTACCATCGTATGAAATAGAAAACAGGAGACGCATAAGTACTACAAGTTAGTACTAAGCGACCTTAAGGTGACTAAACTTAGAGGAAGATAATTGCTTCTGCGCATAATCCTTGGAGACTATGAACTCCTTGATCTTATCATCTGATGGCAACTCAAACATAGCTTCTGTAAGCACTTCCTCACATATTGATCTGAGCCCACG
The DNA here is from genome assembly GCA_964489125.1 of uncultured Saprospiraceae bacterium. Classification (GTDB taxonomy): domain Bacteria; phylum Bacteroidota; class Bacteroidia; order Chitinophagales; family Saprospiraceae; genus GYS-P2D. Next base: position 31,387 of record CAZAXY010000006.1, on the reverse strand, counting down.
AGCTCCCAAGCCAAATTCCATAGCACGAGACGCTATGTACTCTATCGCTTCTTTTTCAAAGGTGAGTTTAATATCCTCAAGCTCAAAGAGTTTGATATACTGTTTCAATAAAGCATTCTTAGGCTCCTGTAGTATGCGAGTCATCATCTCTAAAGTCAATGGCTTCAGAAAGGTAAGGACTGGCAGCCTGCCTAATAGTTCAGGTATTAATCCAAAGCGCTTAATATCATGATGTATCACCTTGCTCAGCACAGTTTCGTTTTCATCCTGAGATTGATTCTTAGGGCCATTATTGAATCCAATAACCTGAGTATTCAAGCGCTTATTGATAATTTTTTCAACACCATCAAACGCTCCACCACAGATGAAGAGAATATTCTTGGTATTGACATTTATCAATTTCTGCTCAGGATGTTTTCTACCTCCTTGGGGTGGCACATTAACCTCAGTGCCTTCTAACATCTTAAGTAAGGCTTGCTGTACACCCTCTCCGGACACATCACGAGTAATAGAAGGATTATCACTCTTACGAGCGATCTTGTCTATCTCATCTATATACACTACCCCTCGTTGTGCGGACTCAACATCATAGTCACATACTTGCAGCAACCTGCTCAACATACTTTCAACATCTTCACCTACATAGCCAGCCTCTGTAAATACTGTTGCATCTACAATTGCAAAAGGTACATCTAAAAATCTTGCTATAGTCTTGGCAAGAAGCGTCTTACCTGTCCCTGTCTCTCCTATGAATAGAATGTTAGACTTCTCAATTTCAACATCCCCTACTGTGTCATTATATTTCAAACGCTTGTAGTGGTTGTATACGGCAACAGATAGATACTTCTTCGCATCATTCTGACCAATGATATATTCATCCAAGTAATTCTTGATATGAATTGGCGTTATATTCTCAGGTAATTGAAATCCAGTTGAAGGCGAAGTCTCTCCACCTTTGAGTTCTTTAAGCACAATATCATTAGCCTGCTCAACGCACGATTCGCAGATGTGACCATTAGTCCCAGCTATTAATAGTAATGCTTCACTCTTGTCCTTTCCACAAAAAGAACATGTTGGATTCTTAGTCTCCATTTGTTAGATTAACTTTCTTTTTTCCGGTTACTCCGATTCAACACTTCATCAATCAAGCCATAAGCCTTAGCATCCTCGGCAGTCAACCAGTTATCTCTATCACAATCTTTTTCAATTGTGTCAAAATCTTTGCCAGTATGCTCAGCCATTATCTCATAAAGTTCTTTTTTCATATTCTTTATAAGATTATATGAAATCTCCATGTCCGAAAACTGACCTTGCATACCACCTGAAGGCTGGTGTATCATCACTCTACTATGAGGTAAGCAGCTTCTCTTGCCTTTAGTCCCTGCACATAACAAGACTGCCCCCATTGAGGCAGCAAGACTTGTACAAATGGTATTCACGTCTGGCACAACATACTGCATCACATCGTATATCCCTAATCCAGCAATAACACTACCGCCAGGACTATTGATAAACATTTGAATATCCATCTTAGGGTCCGTAGACTCCAAAAACAACATTTGTGCCTGCACAACATTAGCTACGTAGTCATTAACTGGCACACCCATGAAAATCACTCGATCCATCATCAATCGAGAGAACACGTCCATGCCTACTACATTGAGCTGTCTTTCCTCGATTACTTGAGGAGTAAATCCCTGTATATTAGGGACTGTAGTGTTCATATATTTTTCCAGATGCATGGTACTCATCCCTAGGTGTTGAGTAGCATACTTTTTAAATTCATCTTTAGGTATCATATCTTAGTTTAGGATGTTAACCAAACGTTAGAGTCTACTGAATGTTTTCCTGCAATTTCGCAACAATATCTTTATACTCGTCTAAGCTTACTGTTTTGGTCTTTAATTTGACCATTGTAAGCGCCTTATTCAGGACACTTTCAGCTAATAGTTCTTCATACTCTTTTTGAACAGTCTCTTGATTTTGTGCTAACCTATTTACCATATCATCATAATTGATGCCAGGATAACCACCGTACTGAGCGAACTGTCTTTCAATTTTTATTCTTAATCCAGCCTTTATATCCTCAGGCGTGATTTCAATCTCTTCATTCTTAGCAATTTTTTGTTTTATAAGCGTCCACTTCAAATTCTTGACAAAACTTTCATAGTCCTTCTCAATGTCCTCAGCAGTGGCTTTTTCATTAGATGATAATAACCATCTCTTCAAAAACTCATCTGGCAATTCAAAGTCATGTATGTCTAACAGGTTTTCTAGGATATAACGCTTAGTAATCGCTTTGCCCTGGGTATTGTAGAAGTCTGCAAATTCTGCCTGAATATGTTCTTTAGCCTTGTCGATAGTCGAGACCTTATCTTCGCCAAAGGCTTTATTGAAGAAGTCCTGGTTAACATCGGCAGGCTTAAGCCTCTTGACAGCTGATATTATTCCGCTGAAGTCCGCTGTTATTCCTTCAGGAGCATCTTTTAAGAAATACTTCTTGACATAGTCTTCCGTCGTATCCTTCTCAATACTAAAGATGTTAAGAGAAAACTCAAAGCCTAATCTCTGACCAAGTATCTTATCTTGATACTCATCCGTCATTCTATCTGGCATAACAGTGATCTCACTTACATAGGCCTCCCTACTATCACTAGGGTCCTGTTCAGTGATTTCTATGCTGACTATGTCAGAAGCCTCTATCGCTTCATCCACTTCTACCTGAGCGCCAAATCTCTTGCGCAATGATTCGATCTCTTCTTCAACAATCGAGTCTTCGAAGTTTATCAGAATATCTTCGTACTCATCTGATCCAGACAAACCTTTTACTTCGAATTCTGGTGCCAGGCCTAAATCAAAGATGAATTCGTAATCAGACAAATTATTGATATTAAAGTCAATGGTCTCTTGTCTTTCTGATGGAAGTGGATTACCAAGTATATCAAGCTTATTGTCTACAATGTAGTCAGACAACTCCGTTTGCAACTTTTGGTTAATCACATCTACTAATACACTTTGGCCATACATCTTTTTAATAGCCGACAGCGGTGTTTTTCCTTTACGGAACCCCTTTAAATGTGCCTTTTTCTTATAATTTTTCAACTCGGAGTTGAGCTTTTCGAGATAATCATTCTTCTCAAGTACAATGACAAGTTCAGATGATAACTGTCCTTTATCAATCAATTCTGTCTTCATAATTTATTTTAGCTGGAGGAAAACGTACGAGTGGTTTTTGCCTGAAAGAAATGAGTGCGGGTGGAGGGACTCGAACCCCCACACCTCACGGCACTAGATCCTAAGTCTAGCGTGTCTACCAATTTCACCACACCCGCATTTCAAAGAGGCGCAAATATATATTGAATTATTCAAATAATTCGGGAAAAAAACCGCCCTCAAACTTTTAAATTTTGCTGGTAAACTCTAAATTGGAATTAGACAAAGTCTAAATTCAATTAATGCCTGTAAGCACACAACCCATTGCGAAATCCGAAACTGATGAGATTCGTAAAAATTATGGAATCCTCATTGATTCCATGCGCAAAAAGTTGAAGGAAGATGACGAAGCTAATATTAAACAGGCTTTTGATCTTGCACTCGATGCCCACAAATATCAGAGACGTCGTTCTGGAGAAGCCTATATCCATCATCCTCTTGAAGTGGCGCGAATCTGTCATCAGGAGATCGGCCTAGGTCCCACTGCCATAATATGTGCCATACTTCATGATGTTGTTGAGGACACTCCTATTGTACTTGAAGAAATATTTGAGCTTTTCGGGCCTAAGATCACCAGAATTGTGGATGGACTGACTAAGCTGGATGGGTTGTATAATGTCGACAATAAGAATGCTGAAAATCTTAAAAAAGTACTGAGTACTCTAGTAGAGGATGTCCGAGTAGTCCTAATTAAGATGGCAGACAGGTTGCATAACCTTAGGACGATAGGATCCATGCCTCAGCACAAGAAGCTCAAGATAGCCGCTGAGACAATGTATATCTATGCCCCGCTCGCTCATAGGCTGGGTCTATATCAAATCAAAACGGAGTTTGAGGATATCTGCATGCGTATCACTGACACTGAGCGATATGAAGAGATAAGCAGTAAAATCGAAGCATCTGAGGAACAGCGACAGAACTATATTAACCAATTCATTGCTCCAATAAAGAAGAACATTGATCAACACAACATCAACTATCGCATCCTAGGGCGGCCAAAGGCAATCTCATCGATATTCAACAAAATCAAAAATAAAAACGTCGACTTTGAGGAAATCTACGATCTGTTTGCCGTACGCATAATAGTAGATGTACCGAGAATCATGGAGAAACCAATCTGCTGGCAGATATACTCGCTGATCACAGATTATTATAAACCGATACCCGAGCGCCTCAAGGATTGGATTACTACACCAAAGGGTAACGGTTATGAGTCATTGCACACTACCGTCATTGGTCCGTCAGGTAGATTTGTCGAAGTGCAAATCCGATCAGAACGGATGAATGATATAGCTGAAAGGGGTTTCGCTGCTCACTGGAAATATAAGGGTATCAAAAGTGACGAGAATGTCTATGATAAATGGCTCAACAATATTAGAACTCTTCTCGACAATCAGAATGGTGATGCCGTAGATTTCTTGAATGATTTCAAGACTAATCTATTTAAGGAAGAAGTCTATGTGTTCACGCCTAACGGTGACATGAAGATCATGCCTAAAGGAGCAACTGCGTTGGATTTCGCTTTTGATATACACTCTGATATTGGAGCACGTGCGACATCATTTAAGGTTAACAATAAGCTCGTACCCATGGGTTATGTGCTGAAAAATGGGGATCAAATCAAGGTAAACACTTCCAAAAATCAATCTCCAAAAGAAGACTGGCTAAAATTGGTCATCACTGGTAAAGCCAGATCCAAAATCAGATCTTCCCTTAACGAGAAGAAGAGACAAGCTGCAGAGCTTGGCAAAGAGGCACTACTTAGAAAGCTTAAAAACCTCAAAGTCGACTTTGAATCCAATGCAGATAAGGTCGTCGACTACTACGGGGAGAAAAATCGACAAGATTTATACCTCTCTATAGAGCAAGAGAAGATCAAGCTGCAGGATTTTGCTAAACATTTTGAAGCGATAGCTGGGCAGCTAGAGGTCATAAAAACTGACGCGGGCCAAGCAACAGACGACATCAAAGAGCCTTCTAATAAGAAACGTAAGCGGAAGAAATCTGATATTGTTATCAACAATCAACCAGACGAATCTTATGACTATACGCTTTCCTCCTGCTGCAATCCCGTACCTGGTGATGAGATATTTGCATTCCTGACATCTACATCTGGCATGAAAATTCACAGATTTAACTGTAGCAATGCGTCCAATCTCTTCACTAATTATGGCTACAGAATTCTTAAGGCAGAATGGGCAGGCAACGCCAAGAGCGGATTTGTCGTAGAATTAAAACTTACTGGTGTAGATACTGGTCCTGGTGTTATACAGAACCTTACAAATGTGCTATCCAATAATATGGGTGTCAACATAAAGTCATTCAGCATATCAGGTGAAGAAGGAATATTTGAGGGTAAGATCAAGATTATTGTGAAGGATAAAGATCATCTCAATGCAGTTATAAAAAGAATAAAAGCTATCGAAAGTATATCGACTATAGATCGGACTATCGTATAAATCATATCGTATGGATAATGAGTCTCTGACTGAAAAACTAAAAAATGCTAAGCAACGATTTAAGACATTTCTCGAAGAGAATAAGAATAGGAAGACCCCTGAACGCTTTGCGATATTAGAGGAAATATACCTTAACCAAACACACTTCGACGCCGAGTCACTATATATCAAGATGAAGCAAAACTCATATCGAGTAAGCAGAGCTACGATATACAATACTCTTGATATCCTGGTTGAATGTGATTTGGTGATCAGGCACCAGTTTGGAGATAACAAGACACTGTATGAAAAGTGCCATGGTTTTCCGGAGCATCATCATATCGTCTGTCAACAATGCGGACAGATCAGAGAGTTTACAGATGATCGTCTCACAAACATAGTAAATGATGCCGCTGCACAAGCTAATAATAAGATTGAAAGGACAGCACTAAATATTTATACATCATGTCTTGATCAAGATTGCTCAAATCTCCATTAATCGGGTATTTTTGCGGTTTATATTAAAAATTTAATAATACGACACATGGCAGTGGACGTACTGATAGGTCTTCAATGGGGAGACGAAGGCAAAGGGAAAGTTGTGGATTATCTGGCAGATAGATATGATGTTATATGCAGATTTCAAGGTGGGCCTAATGCTGGTCATACCATATACACTAAACAGGGAAAATTTGTCTTACATACCATCCCTTCAGGAATCTTTAGGTCTAATACCAAAAACGTAATAGGAAATGGTGTTGTAATTGATCCGATTACTCTCAGAAAAGAAATCTTGGGTCTGAAGGAGTTAGGAGTAGATGCTGCGAAGAACTTGCTTGTTGCGCAAAAGGCCCACTTGATTCTGCCATCACATAGATATCTCGATGCCGCCTCAGAAAAAGCTAAGGGCAAAAACAAAATTGGTTCTACCCTCAGAGGGATCGGACCAACTTATATGGATAAAACAGGTCGAAATGGATTGAGATTTGGCGATATTGCCAGCCCCAATTTTAAGACTAAATATCAAGAGTTAAAAAGCAAACATCTCCAATTAGGCAAGATTTATGGAACGCTCGATTTTGAGTGGAATGACGACGAATGGTTCGAGAGCATCGAATTTCTGAAACAGCTCGAAGTGATTAACTGCGAATATTACCTCAATCGGGCCCTTGGAGAGGGTAAAAATGTCCTAGCCGAAGGTGCTCAAGGGGTCATGCTCGATATAGACTATGGCACTTATCCATATGTAACCTCGTCCAATACCATTACAGCTGGTGTCTGCACGGGCTTAGGTATCGCTCCAACAAGCATCGGAGAGGTAATAGGAATTTCCAAGGCCTATTGCACCCGGGTAGGAGGCGGTCCATTTCCTACTGAGTTATTTGATGATAATGGCAAAAGACTACAAGACCTAGGCAAAGAGTTCGGTGCTACAACCGGTCGACCTCGACGATGTGGTTGGTTAGACTTAGTGCAGTTGAAGTATAGCGTGATGATTAATGGAGTCACACAGATTGCATTGACTAAATCTGATATTATGGATCACTTCGAAGAAATAACCATTGCCGACCAATATATCATCGATGGCCAGCCAACCCAAGAGCTTCCATATGATCTATGTGATGAATCTTATGAGGTAGATTACAAAACCTTCAAAGGTTGGAATACAGATCTTAGCGTGATAAATAAAGATGGTAAGAGTCTCCCAAGCGAGTTTGAAACTTATGTGAGTTATTTGGAGTCTTCTTTACATGTGAGTATTCCGATGATCAGTATTGGTCCTGGTCGTGATGAGTTAATCTTGAGGTAAGTTAGTTATGGTAATATAGGGATGAATCAGATTTGCCTATTCAGTTGATCCTATATACCTCATCAATTATCTGTGCAAAGTGTTTTCTTATTCTACTATTGCCAACAGTATGACCGTTAGAGATTAGGCTTATGGACATCCAGTTCCCAGATTGAGTCTCTATAACTCCAGTATAGCTAAGTACTCCTCCAAGAGATCCCGATTTGAGCCACACATGTCCATAACTAGCATTGTCAGTCATGAAGCGCTCCAATGTAGTGTCCTTTTGGCCAGTCCTTGGCAAATATTGTGTAATATGATTAACAGATTCCCTGTTAGCAATCGTAGCTAAGAAGCGAGTAAAAAAATTGGTGGATATCCGATTTTTAAGAGACAATCCACTTCCGTCCATCATAGTGAGTCCAGACTGCCCTACGCCTATATGATCTAAATATTTATACACAGCCTCTACGCCATCCTCGAAGTCTACGCCACTGGTTTTATCTCTCGCTCCAATTTTTTTAAGGAAGGCCTCACAATACAAATTATTGGACTCGAAGTTTGCTCGCTTGACCAGCTGACCCAATTCTGGAGATTGATAAGCTGTCAAGATATATGGTTCCTCCAATCCTATGACAGCTGCTCCGTCCACTTTTATTTCCTGAGTTCTGAGATGGTGCGACAACAGTTCAGCAAAAGTCCTTGCGGGATTAGGAATCGCTCCATAAATCTTAAAACTGCTTCTTCCAGGGGGAATACTCCCTTTAACATAGCGATCATAGCCATAAGGGTCTCCATAGATATAAGCATTATCGCCACTACCCTTTGCCCCTGACACTACTCTATTTTCTAAACTGGACAATCCAATATCAGGAGAAATAGAAACTATTTCAGTTAACTCCCCAGGTGTCGAACTTGATCGAAATTTCACATCATAATAATTCTCTCGGAAATTAAACCCATATGCTCCTGAAGCGTAGTAATTGGTTAAGTCATCCCATGGCCATGTATGATGAATTCCCTCGCTATCATAGATCGAGTCATCTACTACAATGCCGCCCGCTATACAGCTTATTCCGCTACTCTTGAGGACTCTAGATATGTCCTTCAGAAGATCTTCTAAACTCAGCACTTCTTCGTCAGGCGAGGCAAGACTTGGATCACCAGAACCTATAATTATGAGATCTCCATCGAGCGTTCCATCGGACAATATATCACCTCGATACCCTAACGTTGTCCGATACTTGAAGTCTTCTCCAAAGGCTGACAGCGTAGTGAAAGTGGTAATGACTTTTAATGAAGAGGCAGGGATCAAGAGGACATCACCATTATGATGATGAACGAGCTCGCCAGTTTCTATGCTCCTTACTGATAGGGCCACCTGAGCATACTTCAAATCTTCATGGCCGAGTATCTCACCTATTTTTTGAGACTGAGCATTAAGGCTCAGCAGCATAAGGACTAGCACTACTGCGATCTTAGCCATACTCATATCCAATATGAAACAACGCATCACCATAGTGCACTACTGATGCATTATTATGCCCGATTATATAGCCTGAATACTTCGAAATGATTTTTTTCACCCGATCCCCTTGAGGAGAGTGTATCTCACCCAGCTTATCCCCCTTAACTATTTTTGTGCCAGACGACCTAAACCATGTAAACAGACCAGCCTCCTTCGCACGAACCCATGTCGTCTTGTGAATATTAATTGGTTCATGAGGATGTTGTGGCGCATGATCGAGCATGTTTAGCCATTTTAAAGTCCTGAGGACTCCATTGAAACCAGTTTCTATAGATAAACCACAAAGTCTTTGAGCTTCGCCACCCTCATACACAATGGTAGGAATACCCATGTCATTTGCCGTACGTCTAAATGACTTCGGAATGGTCGCCTTCTTAATCAAATAATGACTCGCAAAGGCACGTGCCATTTCTGCTGCCACTATATCCTTGGAAGTAAATCTTAATTGAGGATAATTGTAACGTGAAGCACCGCCCGTATGCATGTCAATGGCATAATCTACATGCGGCAGTATTTTTTTAGTTAATACAGAGGCTACCCTGGAGGCTAGTGATCCAGAAGAACTACCTGGAAAGCTCCTATTCACATCCTTGCCGTCTGGAACATCTCGATTAAAATTGATAAACCCATATACATTAAGCAGCGGAACCAAGATCACACTGCCCATCTGCAAGAGGTCCATTCTGCCCGATGATAGAAGACGGCGTACGATCTGAACACCGTTGATCTCATCTCCGTGTACGCCCCCAAGTATCAGCACCGTAGGCCCCTTAACTTTAGACCTAATCACATGTGCCGTTATATTTATCCGAGTACCGGAAGGGAGTCTACTTACGTTAAAATCTATCATTCCCGACTCCCCCAGGTCGAACTCTTGACTCTCTAATTTCATTGTTAAGACTTCTTAATTGATAACGCCTTGCGTTCTATTAATTGAATAATTGTCTTGGCCACATCTACACCTGTATATGTCTCAATTCCTTCGAGGCCTGGTGATGCATTAACTTCTATAATCAACGGGCCCTCCTTAGATATGAGCATGTCTACTCCTGCTACTTTAAGTCCCATATACCGTGCAGCAGCTATGGCTGCGGTTTCTTCTTCTTGAGTCAATTTCACCTTAGTGCCATGCCCACCTCGATGAAGATTTGATCTGAACTCCCCTTCTTGCGCTTGACGCTTCATCGAAGCGACAACCTGATTATCTACCACGAACGCTCTCACATCCATCCCGGAGGATTCAGATATAAACTCCTGCAAAAGACTGCGCTGCTTAAGTCCTGCAAGAAGCTCTAAGGTGGCATCCATATTACTTCGATTATCAGTCTTAAGTACACCTAAGCCATGGGTCCCGCTTAATAGCTTTATGATTTTAGGATACCCTGGGATCAGTTCCGCCAATTTATCAGCGCTATATTGAGAAGAGATAAATATGGTCTCAGGCACTTTTACACCTTTGCTAGCTAACAGCTGCAAGCAACTCAACTTATCCCTCGCTCTCAACAATGCCTCAGCGCGCAACACTGTATAGACATTCATTGACTCAAAGTGCCTGATGACAGCTTCTCCTTGTTTAGTTACGGTATGACCTATTCGAGGAATTATTGCGTCATATCTTTCTATGAGTTGATCATGATAGTACAGTCTGTTACCATTATTACTTACTAACAGATTACAATGCATATGATCTATGACTCGGACAAAATGGTTTCTTCGACGTGCTGCATTAAATAAACTCTTAGTACTATACAGCTCGGTGTTCCGGGATAATATAAGTATGCGCATATATATGTAAGTCTTTGCAATATAATAGTTTGTTATGGATAACTCGCTTATTACATTATCTTGCCTTTCACAAAACCGACACTATGAATGCACAACTGCATTTAGACGATAAGAAAACGATCAGGGCATGGGCATTTTTTGACTGGGCCAATTCAGCATATTCTCTGGTTATATCGACAGCCATTTTTCCGATTTACTATATTGCTGTGGCGCCCGATACACTTAATTTTTTTGGAACAGAGTTAAGCAATGAGTCTGTATATTCCTACTCCATTGCATTTGCTTATCTTCTTATAGCTCTTGTCGCACCACTACTTGGTGGAATCGCAGATTTTGGAAACAAGCGCCTCGCATTTCTCAAGGCATTCACCAGAGTTGGAGCACTATCATGCATCTGTTTATTTTTCTTTAGTTCAGAAATCAACATCTGGATTGGTACGCTGGCTTTCGTCATCTCAACTATAGGATTTGCTGGTAGTCTGATTTTTTATGATTCTTTTTTACCACGCATCGCAAGTAGACCTAATTATGATAAAGTAAGTGCTATGGGATATGCCTACGGTTATATCGGCAGTGTCATTCTATTAATATTTATACTGTTCATGAGTCAAAAGCCTGAGGTTTTTGGATTTTCGGCAGAAAGCTCTTTGCCCTATCGCATAGGCTTCGCACTTGTGGGTGTATGGTGGTTGGGATTTGCGCAGATTACCTTCAAACAAATGCCCAAGGATAACCAAGAACGCCTGCCTACTGGCTTTATCAAAAGCGGCTATCGTGAACTACAGCATGCGTTTTCAGATCTACGTAAGGATAAAAACTTGCTATACTATCTGAGTTCATTTTTCTTCTATAGTGCAGGGGTCCAAACTGTCATATACCTCGCAACAATTTTTGCAGAACAAGAATTATCCTTTAGCAGCGGTGAGCTTATTCTGACAGTGTTAATACTTCAAATTGTTGCTGTCTTAGGGGCCTACATCTTCGCCAAGGTGGCTAAAGCAAAAGGCAGTAAACAAACCCTTATCATTCTAATTATAATCTGGGTTTGCATCTGCTTGGCGGCTTATTTCACCGAGTCCAAGACTTTGTTTTATATTATCGCGGCATTTGTGGGATTGGTACTGGGTGGAATCCAATCCACTTCTCGAGCGGGATATACTAAACTTCTAAAGTCTGATGAGGATGATCTAAGCTCATTTTATAGCTTTTATGACGTGCTATTTTATATCTCCGTAGTTTTTGGGACATTCGCATTTGGTCTTATCAATCAACTTACTCAGAGCCTCAGATATAGTGTGCTCGGTTTAGTGGTTTTCTTTGTTTTAGCCATTGTTCTTTTGGCTCCAATGAAATTTAAAGAATCTGCGCTCAACTAATGCTCACTACTCAACTAACTCAAAGCAGCCAATATCAGGTGTAGCCATATCTCTCTGCACACCAATTTGATCAGTTAAAATGGTAGCAATTGGAAGTCCTTGATTAATTGCTGCTGACATAGTGTCCAAGGTGAAAAGATCATTGGATGCATCTAAGAAAATAGGGCCTTCTGGATTGATGAAACAGCCATCACAGGAAGATTCAAAATCAAACAAATTCTCTGCCTCATCTATGCTCAGCAGTGTCCGATTAAATGTAAGGTTTAGACTCTCCGGCTCGCTACCATCGGTTATATCAACAATGACTATTTCATTAGGATTGGAGCCTGTTATTATCGAGTTCCTAATGATTGTGGTGTTAGGTCTTACGGCTATCTGCTGACAGTCCACGTCCAGGCACTGAAAATTATCAATGAACAAGCCAGGTTGATCATTGATATTATTCGCTATAGTATTATAATTCAGCTCGTAGTTGCCCCCTTGTGATAGGAGAACACTTTGGGCAGCATTGTTATAAAACAGGCAGTTATTGATTACTGCTTCAGCTCCAATTCCTATAAATCCTACATTGGATGTATTGTGGATATCACAAGATTCGAGGAGTACTTGTGAAGCGCTATCTGCACGTATGCCAACAATACTATTTCTTATGGTTGTATGCGAAAATCTATTATTTCTACTACCGGGCAAAAGCCTAATCCCAGACCATTGACCAGGGACATCATCAAATGATGGTTCTAACCTATCTCCTTGTATTACCACGGGTCGATCAACTGTTCCAACAACATCGATGGAACCATTCTCAAGAAAGAACAAACCACCATCATTGACAATCTGGTTACCTAATAGCACCACACCCCCGTGGACAAATACTTCTGTTCCTGGAGATATGACTAATCCACAACTGTCTATGAAGAGCAGGCCATTGACAACATATGGTTTTGGGTCGTCCCATACTATTGTTCCATTGTTACATGTCAATCCTATTACCTGCCCCTGTGCATCTCGTGACGGAAAGTAGTTTGCATTCTGGCCAAATGCCTCGAGATGAAGCAGGCTAACATCAGAGCCACTGGACACCTCCATGGTTTCATTGATTACAAATGGACTATCAGACAATGGTTCATCGGGATCTATAGTTACCTCAATGAACACCCAAACACTATCTAAGCTGTTGATTCTGACATCTTGAAAGGAAGCACCAGGAACTCCATCGACATTCATGCGGAATTTAGAATTGGGCTCTGTTAATTTTATCTCTTGGATGGTGATGTTGTTATCGGATTGATTTCTAATTCGGACAGCTCTGGTAATACTTCCTATCTCTGTAAAAACAGTATCGAATCTCAATGTATCAATAGAAAAACTAATATCAGATAATTGACTTGGTGTAAAGTCTTCATTAAAACAGCTAGAAAATAACGTCAAACAGCCAACAAAAATCACCATAGTGACGAATATTGTTGTCTTTTTTACAATACTATAAATCAAAATCATCAACTTTGCAACTTCTAAATAATTGGGTCTCATTTTTTTTACTAAACAAGAGGACTGACTATATTATTATTAACTATCTCGCAAGGTGCGAAATTAAGTCAAAAAATGAGGGTTCAAACCCTCTTTAGAAGTGGAGGCGACACCAGACCATTATAATATTGATTTTATTATACCTGCGTATAATGAAGAGCAGTCGATTGGGAAGGTGGTACGAGATATTCCCAAAGACCTTGCACGTCATATAATTGTTTGCAACAATGGGAGTAAAGACCAGACTAAGGAAAATGCGTTAAATGCTGGTGCCGTGGTAGTTGATGAGCCGATAGCTGGATATGGTCAGGCTTGTCTCAAGGGATTAGAGTTTATAGAATCCCTCGATGTTAAGTCAGACATTGTAGTATTCTTAGATGGCGATTATAGCGATTATCCTGAGCACGCTCGGGACTTGGTAGAACCGATAATTAATGATGGTCATGACCTCGTTATAGGGTCGAGGGTCAAAGGTGATCTACAATCGGGTTCAATGACCATGCCTCAGGTATTTGGCAACTGGTTAGCAACAACTTTAATTAAGGTTATATATAATTATGACTTTAGTGATCTTGGACCATTTCGGGCAATCACCTACTCCGCATTGAATAGAATAAACATGCAAGACAAGGATTATGGTTGGACTGTTGAGATGCAAGTAAAGGCAGCAAAATTAGGAATGAAGTGTTCGGAAATTCCTGTAAACTATAGAAAACGGATAGGTAAATCGAAAGTGTCAGGTACTATCAAAGGGACTTTTCTGGCTGGCCATAAGATACTGTGGACCATATTTAAACTTATCTAACTTATCATATAAGAAACAAGAATGTTAGAGATCGTTGGACAAATTATACTGATAGTGTATGGAATCGCAATAGTGCTGATTACTCTATACTGTCTTATGCAGTTTCATCTGTTGTATTATTATGGCAGGTACAAAAAGACGGTTAAACAAAGCCTCCTAAATCAGCCAGAAAGCAATGGCGAGCTACCAATGGTTACTGTTCAATTACCAATATTCAATGAGCTTCACGTCTCTGCAAGGCTACTCGAATCGATCACCCAATTAGATTATCCAAAAGATCGCTTCGAGATTCATGTCTTAGATGACAGCACAGATGAAACCAAAGACCTGGTAGCAGAAGAAGTTAAGAAGTACAAAGCTCAGGGATTCCTGATAGAGCATGTCACTAGGGCTATAAGGACAGGTTATAAAGCGGGTGCGCTTAAAGATGCTATGGATCAAGCCAAAGGAGAATTCATCGCAATATTTGATGCCGACTTCTTACCAAAGCCGTCATTCTTGAGAGAAACCATAAAGCAATTTAATCACCCAAAAGTAGGCGTTGTTCAGACACGATGGACACATCTCAATCAAGACTACTCTCTTCTTACTAGAGTGCAGGCATTCCAGCTCAACGTCCACTTCACGGTTGAGCAGCTCGGTCGTAAGGCTGGCAATCTTCTGCTCCAATTTAATGGTACGGCGGGTGTATGGCGTAAGGAATGTATCAATGACGCTGGTGGCTGGGAAGCTGACACGCTCACAGAGGATCTCGATTTGAGCTATCGAGCACAATTAAGAGAATGGGAGATTAAGTATTTAGAAGACACAACTTCGCCAGCGGAGTTGCCAGCAGAAATCAATGGCCTTAAATCTCAGCAATACAGATGGATGAAGGGTGGTGCTGAAACAGCTAAGAAACTCATTCCAACGATCTGGAGGTCGGAGCTCAGTCCTATAAAGAAGTTACATGCAACAACGCACCTTTTAGGCTCTTCTGTTTTCATAGCAGTATTTATCCTTGGATTTATAAGTGTGCCGCTAGCTTTTGTGCTGGCGCCACTCGGTATCGCAACAGAGAAGTTCGCCATATTCTTAGTGAGTTTGCTCTCAATACTGATCGTCTATTATGTTGCGAATGTAGAGGTAGCCTGGCATAAGGAAAATAAGCTCAAGATGATCTTCAAATTCGTTTGTATTTTCCCTATTTTCTTGAGTCTTTCGATGGGTTTATCTTTTCACAATTCTTTGGCAGTAATACAGGGATATTTAGGAAAGAAGACAGCATTTGTTCGAACACCTAAGTTTGATATCACCAAAGTCGGCGATGGATTTATCCAAAAGAAGTACTTCAGCCGAAAAATAAAAGCTTCGGCAATCGTAGAAGGTCTACTGTTTATTTATTTCTTGGTCGGTTTTAGCTATGGGATTTGGACTGGAGTTCACGCATTTGCTCCAATGCACTTTTTATTAATGATCGGTTATGGCTTACTGTTCTATTATACGCTCAAAAGCGTTTCGATCAGTAGAGGCTAAACTAGTATTCTGATTAATGGATAAGCCTATTGTAAGCGCTATTGTTGGGCTCATTTTCATTGTTTGCATTGCCTACCTAGGGTATGTACCTGGACAGGGTGACTTTAGTCAGATCATTGTCCCATACACTATACTCTTCGGCTGCTACCTATACTTGATCCAATATTGCGGATCATTTAAATGGCTCCTTACACTTGCGATAATCGCTCGGTTCTTACTCATCTTTACGGTCCCTAATCTATCGGATGATATCTTTCGATTCATCTGGGATGGGCGAGCCTTGCATGCGGGTCTGAGTCCATATGGCAGCCTACCAATTGATATTGTTGGAACAGTAGATGGCTTGGATGCAGGATTATTTGAATTATTGAACTCACCTGAATACTACTCCCTCTACCCTCCCATTGCTCAGGTATTCAATTATTGTTCGACAATATTTAGTTCAGATTCTTATTTAGCCGAAGCCATGGTTTACAAGGCAATGCTATTCCTCTGTGATCTTGTCCTTATGTGGTTGTTCTATAGGATTGTTTCTGGAACACAAATCCATTGGAATAGGATATTCCTATATCTGCTTAATCCACTCATCATTATCGAGATCAATGGCAATGTCCATTTTGAGGGGGTAATGATTCTATTTTTAGCAGCCTCACTGTATTTTCTATTGAATAGCAAGCAAGTGGCTGCAGGGGCAGCGTTAGGGGCTTCAGTGGCCAGTAAAATGCTTACGATGATGTATTCCGTTGCAATGTTTTTTTACACGCCTGTTAAACAAAGATTTCCGCTTGTCTTAGGCGCTATTATCATGGGAGTACTGTTGTTTTTGCCCGTGGTAATCAGTCTACATCAAGATGGCGCTAATATTTTGACGAGCCTAGACCTGTATGTCAAAAAATTTGAATTTAACGGAAGCCTTTATTACCTATTGAGAGCTATCGGTTACGAGATCTATGGGTATAATACTATACACATCTGGGGACCCAACCTATCAATTGCAACACTCCTAGCCATACTCTTTATCTCGTATAAAACTCGTCAAGGGGATTTCCTCCATCTACTCAATATTATATTCTGGTGTACCATAATATTCTTAGTGACATCGAGGACAGTTCATCCTTGGTATTTGTCTTTAGCGTTATTCAGTAGTGTGTTTACACGATTTCGTTTTCCGATTCTTTGGTCCTATCTCATCTTTTTTACATACATCAATTATAGCTACTCCGTCTATCAGGAAAATCTAACCGTTGTATTCATAGAGTATGGCTTAGTTCTCATCTTTGCCTGTTATGAATGGGCATCAAAAAAGCCCCAAATCGCATTGACTTGAGGCTTGTAATTTTTCCTATTCAGGTTCCTGTTAAAAGGACCATAAATCATGCTCCCATGCAAAGAGCTCCTGTTTTATTTTTTCTGAGGCAAGTAATCTATCATACTCACTATCAGGATACAAATCTTTCAATCTTAATCCTAAGGAATTAGATTCTGCATAGATATAACTACCAAAAAATCTCAATTCAAATAGATCATACCACGACACCAAGCTGACATCATTATAATCAGATACAACTCGTTCTCTAGCAAGATGATATCTCGCTTTAGGGTAGTATGCCCAAAACAATGGAGCCTCGTAAAGGAACTCACCAGTCGTGTCATCAAATCTATCCTGTATGGGTGCAATACCGAGTATTCTTACTTTAACCGTAGAGGTCTTCTTATCAAAGAACCACACTTCCTTCACTCTGTATCTCTGTACAGAAGCAGGATCAAGAGGATTATTTGTTATGGTAATCTGTTCTTCATAGGTCTCTGGATCATAGACTAACACTGTATCGATTCTATTCAAAATAGATGTTAAGTCATCAGCGTCCATCGGCTCTTTGAACTTCTCATCCTTGAACACGGTAATTTCTCCTTCCATTGCCAGATCCTGAAGTATCGTAAAAAATGCACGATCTTCATTTCTGAATGGTTGATTAATCTTCTCACGGGTATCAATAACTCGCCAGATTCTACGTTGCCACATGACATCATGTTCGCTCAACGGTTCATACTCGATCACTCGACTATCTGCCATTAATTTTCGATCGACAATATCATCAAAATAAACGCTTAGATCCTCTTCTTCAAAGATCGTGGACTCATCAATAGTCTCTTGTTGCTCATCTGGGTCATTCAAGAAGAAATCATCATCCTGCGCAAATGAAACTGCAACAAATCCCAGAACTAACAATAATGACAGTATATATCTCATAATCAAGTAAAATATTATTAATTAATTTATGATAAATGACATAGAACCTAAGTCCCGTGGTGCCGCATCACCTGGGCACTTACATTTGATATTATCAAAAAAGAAGCGATCACCTGGTACAGCTTTGTTCATGATTCTCTTAGAATCACCACCAAACGTACCTCCCGGATTCACAGCGAACTCAGGATCCGCTCTTTTAGGAGCTCTCACTAATTGAAATCCAGATATGGTACATCTTGCATCGAAGTCAAAGCCTTCTAATACAGGAATAACACCTTTCTGAACTTTAAATGTACCAGAGCCCATTTTGCCACTTCTATTGTTACCCAATTTTGGTATTGGGTCAGGAATTCTTTTTACTCTAAAGTCCTTAGAAGCCTCAAAACCTGGAGCATTAAGGTTTACTTTAGCAAACTCTCCTTTCTTCGTTGGCCTACTCACTTTTACATTGTATGTACCATCAGAATTCTTGGAGATGTTTCCACCACCTTGGCCTCCCATTGAGACTTTAACTTGACTACTTGGCACACCAGCTACTGACACCTCAACAGGATTATCAACACCTATGTAGAATACGTTCATTTTAGCCGCAGAAATCGCCGCTGAACGCTCTCCTACTTCATATTCGTATGTTTTGCTGAATCTCTGAATTTCGTCAGTAGTAGGGTTCTTTACGCTTCCTTCTACTTTATAAGTCCTTTTTCCAACACTGTTGGTGTTTTGGGTAAAAGATGCAACCCCATCCTCATTCACAGTTAGAGGTTGGCCATTTACACTCAACGTCAAATCAGTATTTGATTCCTTTGAGGCACTTGCACTTAAAAATACTTCTGTCTTAAAGGGCTCTCCTTTGATTACATAAGTTTTAGCTGGTGCAGAAACTACAGTAAATTTATCGATTACTAAATCTTTAGTAGTTCCAACTTTGCCTGCCAAATAATTTAGAAAAGCTGATTCAGTACTAATTACATCATTCTGGAATTTTCTCAGAATAGGTAGAACAGCTTGAACAGGCATCTGCTTAAAATTGAATGAAGACCAGGAAAAGTCACCAGTCTTTCCAGCGTATTTATCTTTCCAGGTCTTATCATCAACAATTGATGGCAACTGTGACTCAAGTGTTACCTTATCTTCCTCGTCGGCAAGCTCTATCATTGAAGCTCTATAGTCAATTAACTTCTGTTTAAGCTCTTCGCCTACTCCATCTTTGACTAAAAGACGTGTTGTAACATCCTTATTTTTCTTACCTCTAAGTGTAGTAGTCTTCTTGCCATCTTTGAAGACATAGTCTTCATCATTATATTCACCATCTTGATTTCCACTCATATCAACGAGTTGATCCATCAAGCCTTGTAGATAATCGTTCACTTCTTTAGATTGCGTCCTTGCGGGGTCAATCATATCAGCATATTTGGCCAGAGTGCTTTTTTTCTTTGCACCTGTTCTAATAGCCTCAGGAAGTGCATCATTTGATTCATTCAAAGCCTCATTAGACTTGATAAGTCCTTTATCGACAATCTTGAAGGCGTTAAAAATCTCCGCAGATACGTTAAGTGCCAGCATCGCAGTCAATACCAAATACATGATATTGATCATTAGCTGACGGGGTTCCTTAGGAATTGACATTTCTTAGATATTAATCGTTAGCTAATAATTATTGATTCGCTGTGTTGAACGCACCAAGTACGTTACCGTATACAGAGTTTAAAGACGATAGGTTTCTGTTGAGAGAAGCCATCTGATCTTTATACATCTTAGTATCTTCTACAGTTTCTGAAAGTGCTGACATAGCATCATTTAGCTTACCGTAAAAGTTATGTGCAGCTTGTAATTGCTGCGAAGTCTCACTAAAGTCTATTTCTTGAAGCGCCTTAAGAGAGCCTAAACTCTTAGACATTGACTGTAATTCATCGAGCATGCCTCCTAATTGATTTTCTACAACCTCAGCATTAAGTGCTCTAGAATCCTCTGCAGCACTCAATGCATTGACAGCACCTCCTGAGAGTGGGGCTAAAGCGGCATTGTGCTTATCAAGTCCTGGATATAATTTTTCCCAGTAGTAATCTTTCTCTGGTCCTATAAGACCTAAGAAGAAGAATAATACTGCCTCCACAACAAGACCAACGGTAAGAAGGTCGATTTTGATTCCAGCTACAACAGGTTGTTCCCAAGATTGGATTTTGTAAAGTGCACCTAACATTACTAGCGCTGCTCCGACACCAATTACTAAATTTTTAAAGTACTTGAAGCCTGAGGAATGTAAAAAACTCATAAGAATTGATTTTAGAAAGGTTTTATTTGTTGAATAAAATTTTAAAAAAAGGGAGGTTATATTTCGTACTAATTAGTCGGTAAGCCTAATTAGAAATCGTCAATTGATCGACCCAAATATGTCATAGCACATCTGAAGCCTATAAATGATTTTGCAGAATCTTGATACTCATAATCACGAGCGTCAGTTCTCAAGAAATAGTGTACATCTTTCCATGAACCACCTCTAACTACCTTGAGCTTGTAAGCCTCGGGGTCGTCCTCCTTAGCGTTATACTTAAGATCTGGGTTCAGGTCATGCACATGTTGATATGCATTAGCAGTATAGGTAGTCTCAGTCCATTCTGACACATTGCCTGCCATATTGTATAGTCCATAGTCATTAGGGAAGTACGAGTCGATCGGAACAGTGTACTCACCGCCATCCTCTCTATAATTACCTCTACCAGGTTTGAAATTAGCCAGAAGACATCCCTTGCTATTCCTTACATAGTATCCGCCCCATGGATATGGTGCTTGATCTCTACCTCCACGTGCGGCATACTCCCACTCAAATTCTGAAGGAAGTCTGAAGTTTTCAACTAAGGCATTAGTTTCTGATACTCCATCATTCCAAATCTTAGTTCTCCAATGGCAGAAAGCTTGTGCTTGCGGCCAAGTGATTCCTACGACAGGATAATCATCAAATGCCACATGCTCAAAATAATGTCTCGTCATGGGCTCATTATAACTATAGCTGAAATCTCTAATGAACACAAATGGATCTGGTGCGATATTAATTGTGCGCTCCTCTATTACTTCTGATCTGCGTCCAGCATAGTTTCCGCTGGCGGCTTTCTTCCAATTAATCCAGTCATAAGTATAATCCAAGAGTGATGTATTTAACTCTCTCTTTCCACTAAAGGAGTTTTCTTTAGAATAGAACATCTCATCGAGATCCTCAGATTCATAATCCAAGTCTAATTCCCAATCGATTTCCTCATTACCATAATCATCTTCTACATAGTCTCCCATGATCTCATGACCTTTATAATCCCGAACCCACTCGATAAACTGACGATATTCATTATTGGATATCTCTGTTTCATCCATGAAGAATCCAGATACGGAGATCGCCTTAGGTCGTGTCAGGTAGGAACTAAAAATGTCTTGATCACTCTGACCTACATTCAAATTTCCAGAAGGGACATATACCATACCATATGGATTAGGGATACCCTTCCATTTAGGTCTTTCTTGTGATCCTATTAGTTGACCACCATTATCTCTTCCGCATCCACTGAAAATGATTAGAGCGACGAAACAACAAAGGCTGATGTTGAAGCTTTTAAGTGTCATTTTTTAATTACTGTTTGAAACTAATTCCTTAAGAACTTTATAGAAACTATAAAGTAATATGGGATAGTATGTTATGTTCTAATAAATTGACAACAAATTGACATACTAACCCTCTCAAAAAACGTGCTAATATTAATATTATTTTAAAATCACCTATTTGTAAGGACACGAAATAGACTCTTCGCCCCGATTTTGTAATGGATTAATTATATCTAGGGTTGTAGATTATTGGAGGATACTCCCCTGTTCTGATCTTTTTATTGAGATTATAATTTACGATAAACTCATGAGTACCATCGTGAAAAGTCCTCAAACCGGATACGTTGAAATCAAAAGAATATGACAATCTAATATTGTCATTTAGCTGTGCACCACCTATAAAATTTAGTGCATCTCGCGAGATAGCTGTAAATCCTCTTAGCGTCATTCCCCCAAAAACACTCTCATAATGGATCAGCGCTCCGACATCAACTTGAGTCTGGACAAAATCAGAACGAATCAAAAGATTGGGTGCTATTGTGAAGAGATCATTAATCGGTATGTCTGTTTTAGCGTAGAGCGTTAATAGCTGTGAGGCATTGAATTGACTACTACCTGCGGAAAATCCATTAGAAGGGATATTATCAAGGCTCAATCCGAACTCGCCATAGTCATTTACTATATACAATCCGAGCCCCCACCACGGACTTACTCCACTCAAATCATTAGCTAAAAGAATCGGATCATTCAGGTCGACGACATTGTCTATTACCGTGCCCATAGGTGTACGTAGTACTGATGCGTCGATCTCGACTTGATTGACCCCTATCCTACCTCCAAAGGAGAACAATCCAATAATTGACTCGAATACATAATTATATGATCCAGAAACTACAACTCGTTTCAATGGGCCCAATTGATCATTTTCAAGTCCCAGCCCTACACTTCCATTGAGCGCGTACAACGGGAGGTGCACATTAACAAATTGAGTTCTTGGTGCTCCTTCAAATTGAGTCCACTGAGTACGTAAGCCCGCAGTTAGACTGAGCGATCGGTCTAATCCGCCATAGGCAGGATTAAACTGATAGCGATTTAACATAAACTGGGTGTACTGTGGAGCCTGTTGAGATGATAGTGTTGTGATCATCAAGGATGAACAGAGAAAGACGAGGCATCTATGATAAAAAGATCTTCGCATAGCGTGCAAAGTAATATATATCCTTTATAGTTCAAATTGTAGCCCGTCATAAGCAGCATGTAGGTCTGCTGGCAATTTCTTTGACCATTCGGATACAGGTCCAAGTAAATGACTCATATGTATTAAGTGCGCACTAATACGAGGCTTGATCTTCTCAACATACTCTATAGCTTGGTCGATGGTGTTATGAGAATGGTGTGGTTGATTCCTAAGAGCATCAATGAGCAGATAGTCAATTCCTTGTAGGGCCGCAATAGTCTCTTCGGAAAAAAGATTAGCATCAGTGAAGTAAGCTAATTTCCCAACTCTAAATCCAAGTATCGGTAATCTACCATGTTGTACACGTAACGGCATTAACTGTAATTCATTGATGATGATTGGTTCGCCTGGCTTAATAGGAATCAATTCAAAACTCGGCGCTCCAGGATATGGCTGATCTCCGAAGGCATAATCAAACTTCTCACGGATAACCTTAATGACTCTTGGTTCTGCGTAAATGGGCATTGGTCTACGCTTCATGAATATAAATGGCCTGAGGTCATCCAAGCCTATTATATGATCATTATGCTCATGAGTGATGACGACGGCATCAAGATGCTCCACATCTGCCCGAAGCATCTGCTCTCTAAAATCAGGACCGACATCAATAACTACATTAGTATCCCCCTCTGATATAAGGGCACTACACCTCAGCCTGCGATCATGAGGATTGCTGGATTTACAGGCATCACACTTACATCCTATGACTGGTATACCTTGAGAAGTTGCCGTTCCGAGAATGGTAATAAGCAAGAACTATGGAATTAAGGCCAAAAACTATTTTTCTATAATATCAGCCAAAATAGTTCTAAGATTGTCTATGCGAGATTCTAAGTCTAAAAATTTGTTGACGACGACTACTTTTTTAGTTTCAAGGACACAGTAGCCAGATTTAAAGTTGCCTTTCTCAAAGCGAACTGTATATTCGAACTCTTTGAAACGATCAATTAATTTTTGTAATCTATATCTTGAGGCTTTAGCCATGTTTTACATATTAAAGCGTGAATATATATAAAATACATAGATGTGTTCTAAGAAAATGGAAGCGATACCACAGTGTTTTGGTTGTACTGACCTGTTTAACTTCCATAAACTTCACTGTGACGGGGCAGACGTTCATAGCTGGTATCCATGGAGGAATCAATCAGAGTCAGCTGTCAGGGGATGACCTAAGTGGTTTTCGCAAAACTGGCTTACATGCTGGTGCGAGCATCAGCTATCCCTGGGCAAGCAATCAGAAACAGCTCGCAATTGAACTTCTATATCAGCAGAAGGGAAGTCGAGGAGCAGATCTTACTGGTTTAAACCAGCAGATCGCGGTAAACACTTTATCTATTCCAGTAATCTATCGCTGGGGAGAATGGTACGCCGATCGGTCTGATAAACACAACTTTTATATAGAAGTAGGCACACTCGTAAACTCAATCATTGGAGTAGCATCTGAGAATACTTTCTTCGACAATCGCACCAGTGACTTCAGCGCTTTTGACTGGGGGCTACTAGGAGGAATACGTATAAGTATAGGTCAGAAACTTGGAGTAACCTTGAGGTATGAAAGATCGCTAACTAAGCTATTCAGTGATTCAATGCTTTCAATAAGGGGAGTTCAAAGTTTCCTATTCACTCTAAGATTAGACTATACACTATAATGATAGGTGCAGCAATAGACATTGGAACAAATACCTCTCACATTATTATTGCTACTGTAGATCAAGGGCGCATTAAGAAGATCAACTATCGCAAGAGGTTCTACACATATATAGCAATGGATGGAATAGAATATATTTCTGAAGCCGCCCAAACCCGTCTTTATGGCGCCTTCGACCATTTTCGAGCGATTATTGATGAGCACAAGGTTGAAAAAGTCCTAGCTGTTGGAACTGAAGCTCTGCGTTCTGCTGATAACGGCGCAGACATTCTTGATTACATCTCGACGACATACGATATCGACATCGAGATCGTCAGCGGTGAACGTGAAGCTCAATTGATCTTTCAAGGAGTATCCCAAATCGTCAGTCTGGGCCAAGAAAGTTCTATTATCATTGACATAGGTGGTGGAAGCGTAGAGTTTATACACGTAAGCCACGGAAAAGTTGTTCACTTAGAGAGCATCCCTATCGGAATTGCGAGATTGTACAAACAGTTTCATCTATCGGAACCAATATCCTCAGATCAGATTACAAGTATGTATGCTTATCTGAAGGATCGAACGAAAAGCCTTATGAATGTCCTTCACTCAGGAGTAACAGTAATAGGATCAGCTGGCACATTTGAGGTATTGGTAAACCCCAGTTCTCACCATCATGTCGGAATAATCAATCATAAACAGTTCTCTGAATACTATGATCTCACAATTAGTCTCGATCTCGAACAGCGAATGAGTTCTCCTCATATCCCGAGTGAACGAGCACGGTATATTGTCGCAGCATTAGTCTTGGTTAAATTTCTATTTGAGACGCTTGGATGCAGCGAAATCATAGTGAGTCCATATGCCCTCAAAGAAGGTCTCATTATTGATTTTTAGATTAATCTAAAAATCATACCTTTGTTAGTCTAAATCACTATGGAAATTCTATTATTACTCCAAGAAGAATGGGCATTTAGGGCATTGATAGCCTCATCACTCGTCGGTATGATGTGCGGAGTGATCGGTAGTTTTATGGTCTTGAGAAACATGTCTTTAATCGGAGATGCCCTATCTCATGCTATTTTGCCGGGGATTTTTGTAGCTTTTGTATTAGTTGGTTATAGTTCTGTCGGATTTTTCATTGGTACATTAATAGCGGCCTTAGTAAGCGCCATTGGAATAACTTGGATACAGAGCAATGTTAAAACCAAGAATGACGCCGCCATTGGAATCATATTCACCTTTATGTTTTCGATTGGTGTGATAGGCATATCATATCTCAACAATCAGCAGGGCGTACATCTCGACCTTAAAGACTTCTTATTTGGGACGATCTTAGGAGTATCAGACGAGGATATTATGATAACCACTATTGTCACAGTGTATGTTGTCGCTAGTGTTGTTATCTTATTCAGATATCTGTTTATAACCACTTTTCAACCGACCATAGCACAGACTATGGGGATTTCTACTAAGCTAATCCACTATTTCCTTATGCTATTATTGTCGTTCGCAGTAGTTGCTGCTCTCAGGACGGTTGGAATTATCCTTGTCGTTGCGATGCTCATCACCCCAAGTGCAACAGCTTTACTCCTTAGCAACAAGCTAAAATATGTCGTTATTCTTTCTGGAATATTGGGTTTAGTATCTGCAATTGTTGGTCTAATCGCTGCTATTGCATTAAATACGACTCCAGGTCCGGCGATGTGCGTAGTAGCAACCCTATTCTACTTTGTGGCTGTGTTCTTTTCTCCCTCCAAAGGACTGATATTCAAGTATATCAGAAATAGAAAGCAAGATAGGACTATAGAAAAGGAAGATCTCATCAAATACCTTTATAAGCAGCAAACGGTTTCAACTAATACGGTCAGTATTATGTCCTCTAAACTCGGCATTAATTCAGGCAATGTTAAAAGACATCTACAACAGCTGAAAAAAGACGGGTTGATACTCCTATCAGATACCATAAAACTTACGGCAAAGGGGAAATCGAGAGGAGAAAAATTAGTAAGAGCGCATAGGCTATGGGAGACTTATCTGGTTGACAAGATCGGCCTTGATGATAAAGAAATACACGAAGAAGCAGAGAGATACGAACATCTCTTGACCGCTGATTTATTGGATCAATTGGATCTTAAGCTTGGTTACCCTACTACTGATCCACATGGTTCTCCCATCCCAACTAAACGCATTACAGCAGTTAATCCGCTCTTAAAGCTAAAGCCAAAATCAAAAGCCCGAATCTCAGATCATCAGATCAACGCAGAGATTGAAAGCAAGCTATGGGAACTGGGACTGACAGCTCAAAGTTCGGTACAAATGGTAGATATTGATCAATCAAAAGTGATTATCAAGCGTGGAAATGAGCATATTGAGCTAGAAGCTACGCTTGCAGAACTGATCAACGTTGATTAGGAGTATGCTACGCTGAATTGGTGGCTTTTAGCATCCTTTGCTTTCCCTGCATATCTTGTCGAACTTCTACCTCTACAAACCACTGAGCATCAGTAAATATCTGTCTAATCTCTTCGACGAGAAACTCATTCAACTCCAAGTATACAGCTCCACCAGGTTTTAAACGATTGTGGCAAAACGTCGCTATTTGTCTGTAAAATATTAACGCATCGTCACCTTCTTGAGGCACTAAAGCCATCATGGGTTCATAGCTTGTGACATTATGTGACATTTGGTCCAATTCTGCGCGAGCAACGTAAGGAGGATTGCTAACAATTAGATCATAAATGCCTAGAGTGTTCTGCGAAGTTACATTCAAAAAATCCATTTCATAGAAGATGACGTCACTCTCTAAGTTACGTGCATTAATCTGCGCCATATTGATAGCATCAACACTCTTATCGATTGATGTGATACGCCAATGTGGCCGCTTTTTCTTCAGCGTGATAGGAATACATCCAGAGCCAGTACCAATGTCGAGAACATCCATCAATACTCGATCCTGTTGTCGTTCAGATAGCAGCCAATGTACCAGTTCTTCAGTCTCCGGCCGTGGAATAAGTACAGACGGATTTACCGCAAATTCATAACCATAGAAGTTGCTTTTGCCAGTGATATATTGTATTGGTTCCTGATTTAAGAGGCGCTCTATGAGCTTGTTAACATCTCGTATGTTGACTTGATCTGAATCCTGACTTAACGCAGATAATCCATATATATCAGCAAGAGCAATATCAACAATGTTTTGAGCCTCTCTCTCTCCATAGATCGAGACAATTTTGTCAATTATATATCGCTTTAACTCTCGATATTTCATGGAGTAACAATTTCAAATGGCGAATTAAAGACATTAATTGGATCCAGGAGAGTCGTACGCTTAAGCAAGGAGTTCTTAAACAATCTCTTGTAGTGATTTATATTCACCTTAACGTCTGTCTCTGGTAAGTTATAACTAGTAGCCTCAGCTATAGATGATATGTCGGGATATTTAGCGGTCTGCCCAGCTATCTGAAAAGTTGACTTAATCCTTAAGCATGACACCAGATTCGTAATTTCTCGCTGGATAACAGGGGTTAACGACTGAAATCGATTGTGAGTTACCCTTTGAGGCAATTCATCTTCTGCATGACGCCAACTGTCAATCTTTGTTTCTCTTGGAGAGTGAATCCAATCCATGAGGTTGGGATCTAGCCCCACTGATGTAATTATTCTCTCCGTCATAGTCTGATAATTTTCCAAGAAATCTTCATATCGGATGACCTTACAGCTATCGGAATCAGTGGATAATCCAAAAGAAGAATTCAACAGAAAAATCCCACATGCATACAGTACCTCATATCCTCGATTAATCATGGAAGCTATAGCTTCGAGAGGATGACGTACCATAGTTATATAGAGTGTGTCATTGAGCAAACCACACAATACAGGTATTGTTAGTGCATTAGCAGGAGTTTTCTCAACCCATATTGTTCCATGATTATGTGTTAGAATAGACTGCTCTATATCCTTAATAAAGCTATCAAAGTTTTCAGATCGCTCAACTATAAGTCTGATGTCCTCATCCGACACGCCCCAAGTATCATAGGGTATATTAATCCCATTTTCTCTATGCCAACCATAAGAGCGAAGAGGTTTTAGCTTGCCCCAATTCAGGATTCGATCCTTATAAGTATGCCAATGAGTGATTAATTGAGGTCTGGCATATATTGATGTTTCTGGACTTATCAAGATATCTCTATGTCTCCCTAAGCATTGATTAAGAAGAGAACTCCCTGTGCTACTCGATCCCCCAATAATTATCTTCATTGAGTGGTGAACGTTTTTCTTATATGGCGTAAATCATCCAAAGTATTCAAGCTACTTACAGGTTTATCGCTATGGACACAGTGAATTACATATCCTGATTCCAGCCATCTCATCTGTTCTAGAGAACGTTCTTTTTCTTTTCTTGTCGGAGGCAATTTAGATATCTGATGTAGAGTGCCCCTATTATACCCATATACACCATGATGGCCATAATAAAGCGTGGCGGTTGAATACATTGTTCGGACAAAATCTAAGGCTTCATTTCTGTCGTTAAGAAATGCCTTGACAACTGACGCGTCTGATACTTGGCGCTCCTCTAAGGGTCCAACAAGCGTGCTTATCTTAATCTCTTCTGATTCCTTCATCGAGTTGACAAGTTGATTAATGTCATCTGCAGCAATATCATATTCATCAGCTTGAATATTTAACACTATATCTTGATTCTTAAAATTGGATGCTACGTCCGCGATTCGCTCTGTTCCATTGTCATATTCTTTGTTAGAACATGTCACGTTGATGCCGCAATAGTCATATATAAGTCGCTGAATAAACGAAGAGTCAGTGGCAACAACAATCTCATGAAATCGAAGAAGCGGTTTAATCTTATCACACAAATGCAGAATGACTTCTTTGCCTTCTATTTTTTGTATCAACTTTTGAGGTAATCGTGTTGAGTTAAGTCGGGCTGGAATAATTATTAGTGCCAAGAACTATAATAATTTAAGTGCAAGATTGTTAAGTAAATACATATTACAATTTTTAGTAATATATTTGCATGATCTATTAACCTCAGATATGCTTAGAACTATATTTTTTCTATTAATATCGACAGCCATTTGGGCTCAAGATGATCATTATACTGCGGAATATCGCCAAGATTATGGTCTTATCATTGCGCATAACATAAGTGCTGGACAGACTATTTATGGTCTCACCCGACATTTCGGTGGTGAAATTGGTCATACTATTGCCCTAAATGATGCGCTCGATTTTACCGAGGTCAATATTGGAGATCAATTGCATTTTACTTTAGTATCTGAACGCATTAAATCTCACAAGCCTAATCAGAACTATGTCCCTCTACGTTTCACCGTATCAAAAGGTGAGACGCTCTACTCAATTGCTAAGAAATATACGAATCGAGAGGTACAGGACATTATGCTCCTCAACCATATGTCTGATCCTAAGCTTGATCTCAATCAATCTCTCTTAATTGGATACATAGAACTGCCATATTCAATGGCATCAGATCCAATTGCATCTACAAAAATTGACTTAGCCCTCGCTGTTGAGCCAACTAAAGTAACCACAAGAAAGCGCCAATTACTCAATGTACTGGCACAAACTAAACCTATAAAGCCATTTGTAATAGACACTTGGTATCCAAACAAAGCTGCGCTTACAATTGAAAGAAAACTGGAGGAACTCACGATAGACTCAACCAAACTTGCATCTGATGAATCTCATCAATTTACACGTGAAAAGGGCCTAGCTTACTGGCAAACCATAAATTCAAATAGCAAAGATCTAATAGTACTGCATAAAAATGCCCGCATCAATGAATCCATCACACTGTTCAATCCGATGATGGGTCGTGAGGTAAAAGCCACAGTAGTTGCTCCGATACCAGAAAAATCGTATCCAGATAATATAAGTGTTGTAATTTCACCTGCGGTAGCAGAAGCTCTCGGGGCTTTGGACAAAAGATTTATAGTCGAAATGACCTACTAACTACATGGATATAAAAAACAACATCCTTGAGACAATCGGTAATACGCCGCTAATTAGACTCAATAAAGTCGCTTCTCATATAGAGGCAACAGTACTTGCCAAAGTAGAATACTTTAATCCAGGCCATTCTATTAAAGATAGGATGGCCCTTAAAATGGTGGAAGTAGAGGAACAGTCAGGGCGTCTTAAGCCTGGTGGTACTATTATAGAATGCACCTCTGGCAATACTGGTATGGGCATCGCCCTTGCAGCTGCAGTTAAGGGATACAAATGCATATTCACCACCAGTGATAAGCAATCCAAGGAGAAAATAGATATTCTAAAGGCGGTTGGCGCGGAAGTAATCGTTTGCCCTACAGATGTGCGGCCAGAAGATCCTAAATCTTATTATTCTGTAGCAGAAAAACTGAGCAAGGAAATCCCCAACAGCGTTTGGCTGAATCAATATGACAACCTTGCTAATCGTGAGGCTCATTATGAGACAACAGGGCCAGAAATCTGGAATCAGACAGATGGAACCGTCACTCATCTGATAGTAGGTGTAGGCACGGGTGGCACGATTTCAGGCACGGCTAAATATCTTAAGGAACAAAACCCTAACATCAAGATATGGGGGGTAGATTCTTATGGATCAGTATTCAAGAAGTATCATGAAACTGGAAAATTCGACGAAAAAGAGATTTATCCCTATGCATTGGAAGGTGTTGGTGAAGATAT
>CAZAXY010000005.1:0-70219 GCA_964489125.1 uncultured Saprospiraceae bacterium | reverse complement strand
AGTCAAAAATCCGGGGATATAAGCCTGGGCGATTCTCATTTAATGTGAAGGGAGGGCGCTGCGAAACCTGTGAAGGTGGCGGTAAGAAACTCATTGAGATGAACTTCTTACCAGATGTATATGTCGATTGCGAATCGTGTCATGGCAAGCGATACAATCGGGAGACACTGGAGATCATGTTCAAAGGAAAGTCTATCTCTGATGTCCTAGACATGCCAGTTGATGAAGCCATTGAGTTCTTTAAGAGTATACCTAAGATATATCGCAAGTTGAAAACCCTTCAAGAAGTCGGCTTGGGATATATCACGCTGGGACAATCTGCTACTACGCTATCAGGAGGGGAAGCACAACGTGTTAAGTTGAGCGAAGAACTCTCTAAGCGTGACACGGGTAATACGCTGTACATCCTCGATGAGCCGACAACTGGATTACACTTTGCAGATATTAAGCATCTGATTGCCGTATTGGATCGACTTGTCGAGAAAGGAAATACGGTCTTAGTAATCGAGCATAATATGGACATCATCAAAGTGGCTGACCATATTATCGATCTTGGCCCGGAAGGAGGTAAGCGTGGTGGCAATATTATCTTCGAGGGGAGTCCAAGTAAAATCATCAAGAGTAAGAAAAGCTATACGGGGCAGTATCTGAAACTTGAGATGGAATAAATGAAAGTGGCAGTCATCGGCGGCGGAGCAGCGGGGTTCTATGCGGCAATCTGCTGTAAAGAGTTTCATCCGAAAGCCTCAGTAACTATATATGAGAAGACTACTAAAATCCTCTCAAAGGTCAAGATATCTGGTGGCGGCAGGTGTAATGTGACGCATGATGCCAAGTATCCCTCTGATCTTGCCAAGAACTACCCTCGAGGCGGCAAACAACTTAAGAAACACTTCAAGTCCTTCAACAATCATCACATCGTTGACTGGTTTGAGGGTAGGGGGGTAGCTCTCAAGGTAGAACCTGATGGTCGGATGTTTCCAATTACTGATAGCTCCCAGACGATCATCGACACCTTCATGAGGGAGGTTAACAAGTTAGGGATAGAAATCAAGCTGAAGTCAGCTCTCACTAGGATTGAACGACGTGATGATCAAGTTGACTTGTTCATCAATGACCAAAATATTTTGTATGACGCTGTGATCATCGCAACAGGAGGATCTAATAAACGAAGTAGTTATAGCTGGCTTGAGGATAAGGGGCATGAGATCGTTGAGCCAATCCCGTCGCTGTTCACATTTAACATGCCACAGGAGGCGATAATCAAACTAATGGGCGTCAGCGTAGCTCAAGCCACGGCAAGTATTGTCGGAACTAAATATGTTGCACAAGGACCATTGCTGATCACACATTGGGGAATGAGCGGCCCCGCTATCTTGAAATTATCAAGTATTGCCGCTCGCCGACTTCATGAGGTGGCGTACAATTTTGAAGTGGCGATTAATTGGTCCAATAATCGAAGTGAGGAGGAGCTGCGAGAACTGATTGTATCAGGCGGTCAGAAATTAATCAAGAACCATAACCCTCTTGAATTCCCTCAGAGATTATGGTTATACTTCTTAGGTAGAGCGGGCATCAGTACGGATGATGTATGCTCAGAGCTCTCCAAGAAACACAAAAACAAGCTGGTTCATATACTATTCTATGATGTCTATCCCGTCAGAGGCAAGACCACCTTTAAAGAGGAGTTCGTCACCTGTGGAGGCGTATCCTGGGACAGCATCAATGTTAAGACCCTACAGAGTAAGACCATGCCTGGGGTGTACTTTGCTGGAGAAGTGCTGGATGTAGATGGAGTTACTGGTGGGTATAACTTTCAGGCTGCATGGACGACGGGATGGGTAGCGGGGCAGGTGGGGTGACTGAGTGATCTCATAGAGTCGAGTACTTGATCGACTGATTCCGAAGGATAGATGTCTGGGAGACTTCCAAAGGAGTTAACCA
Organism: uncultured Saprospiraceae bacterium; assembly: GCA_964489125.1. Lineage (GTDB taxonomy): Bacteria > Bacteroidota > Bacteroidia > Chitinophagales > Saprospiraceae > GYS-P2D. Next base: position 68,275 of record CAZAXY010000005.1, on the reverse strand, counting down.
CGAAGTGGATGGACAAGCTTTTTCGAAAGGAGGAAACGGCGAAAGCCGTCTAGAGCACACTGCCAGCTAAAATCGCTGATGTCAAAAACACTTACATGACTGAAGTGTCTCCCTTAATTATTCTTCATAGAAGCAATTTCTCATTGGTCGAAACCACTAAGATTTTTAGTAACAAAAGTGATCTGCTCATCGCTTCAACAAAGTACTCTTCACATGAGTATTGATGAATGCTTCTTTATAGGATAGACCTAAGCTGAGCTCGTCGCCTGCAACATCCACATAATCCACTCCGACTGAAACTATATGCTGCGTATTGATGATATAAGACTTGCTGATGCGAGCGAATAGAGTCTCAGGCAGTTGTTTCATGATTGTACTGAGATTTAGCGCTGTCATATATTTCTTAGATGAGGTATGTATCATGACGTAATCCTTCATCCCCTTGATATAAATTATATCGGCATAGCTCACCTTATGAAACTTACGATCTGCTTTGATATAGATTTCCTCCGACTGCAATTCTACTTCTGCAGGCGTGTTCTGAAGAGATTTTAGTGTCTGGGCTTTTTCAACTGCCTTGATGAAGCGAGGCAACTTCACTGGTTTCACGAGATAGTCGACGACATCAAGTTCAAATGCTTCAAGGGCATGTTGGGGATAAGCTGTTGTTAAGATTACAGATGTCTGTGGATTCAAACTACGCAGATACTCAAGACCGTTAAGGCCTGGCATCTCAATGTCTAGGAAAAGCAAATCAACCTCTGTTGTTATATGCTCATGTGCGACGATAGGGTTAGGATATTCTGCAACGTAGTTGAGATAAGGTAGCTGATCAGCAAGTAGTTTTATGCCTTGTCGCGCTATAGGCTCATCATCTATTATTATGTAATTCATCGATCGGTAGCGATAGCTCTACCTTAAAAATACCTTCTTTCTCTTCAAACACAAGTGGTACCTCGTTAGTAAAGATGAGACTCAGGCGTTTCTTGAGATTCTCTAATCCAAATCCTCCCACTTCATGTACTATATCGCCTATGTTATTAGTACATCTTAGCTTCAACCATTGCTGGTCTCGCAAGACCTCTATTGTAATGGACTCCCCAGAGGCAAGAGCTGTGCGGGAGTGCTTGATGGCATTTTCGACAAGTGGTAGAAATAGAAAAGTTGGTATGGCATATTGACTCAGATCCTCCTCTTCTATCCATTGATAGGACATGCCATCTCGTCTCATTACCTCAAGATCTAAGTAGTTGACAAGGAAGGATTTTTCTTGTTGATAGGATATCCAGTCCTTCTGTTCAGCATCATAGATCTGAAATCTCAATAAATCAGATAGCTTCATAACAGATTCTGAGGCAGCCGTTATGTCAGTTTTGGTCTGTATATAGATAGTGTTGAGCACATTGAATAAGAAGTGAGGGTTAATCTGATCCTTGAGTGCTTGTAGCTCAACCTTGTTTTTTTGATTGATTAATTCTTGCCGTTCTTCACCCTGCAGCACTTGATTTTTCAACAGTTTAATCGCCATCGCTAAGCCTATCATACTTGCAGTGATCACGAATGAACTGATATAATAGGAGAGATGACCACCCTCATAGTAGTAGTAATAGTTTTCGATGAAAAAGAAGCTGTGGATGTTGATGAAAATCATCAAGAACACCATGATCACGAAAAAAGCATATTGCTTAGTCTGAAGGTATCGGGGTATCAATATGTATAGGGTGACATATACTGTTATGATATCAATTGTGAGCTGGGCAAATATCACTTGAGGAAAATCCAATTCCTCTGTTAAGCCTACCAGCGAGAGTAATTCATCAGTATAGATGAACACCCAGAAAAGCAGGTGTCTCCAGGGTTTATACTTAGTATCAAATATGAATGCTCGTATAGATGTATCCACGGATTATTTCTTATAAGGCACAATGTAGATTTGTCCCAATCTGCTTCCAAACGGGAAGTATAATAAAACCCCATGAATGTATAATAAAACCATCGGTTGCTATGAAATCCAACATTTCACCTCTGCGATAGTCGGTATTTCGATGTGTAATCGCTGATGAGGCGAAACAATTATCAAACATTCAAAAAAATCTACAATGGAAAATTTAAAGTTATTTATCGGTATCTTTTTTTTCGCACTTCTTTATTCATGCAACGATGATTTTGATTCGCCTGAATCATTTGATGAAGATTTGACATTCTCTGATCGCCATCGGACATGTGGCTCTGATGAACACATGTCACTACTACTTGGCGACCCAGCCTATAAGAAAGAGTACGATGCACGGTTAGACAGGTTCGAGGATATTAATCAAAAGCGAGTTCAAAAGGCACAATGTAATGATCCTGTTATAATCCCTGTTGCTGTACATTATCAGGGAGCTAGTACTAATCAGCGTGCATGTTTAGTTGCATTGGCACAAAGTCAAGTCGATATCCTCAATAAAGATTTTGCTGGTACGAATAGTGATATCGATAAGTGGACTGGTCAAGCAGCAGGATTCTTTCCTGGGGTAACCAATGGAGAGGCTTGCTTGAGATTTGTTCTTGCAGATCGTAATCACCCTAGCGGATCAAATCTCCAAAATGGTGATGCGGCGGTAACGATAAACCAAACAAATGGTGATCGTGCCAATGGATGGAGTGGATATATGAATATCATCGTACAACCTAATACAGGGCTATTAGGATTCGCTCCGCTAGGTGGAGTTGGTAATGGCGATGCAGTCGTTGTGGATGCATCAGCTTTTGGGGTCGGCAGCGGCTGCGGAGTTGTCAATGCACAGGCTCCATTTAACTTAGGTAGAACCCTGACGCACGAGGTAGGACATTATTTCTTATTGGACCATATCTGGGGCAATGGATGTAATCGTGATGACGATGTTGCAGATACTCCTAACCAAGCTAGAGACTATGGTGGATGCCCCCAGGTAGGGGTGAGTAGCTGTGGATCAATGGATATGCATATGAACTACATGGACTATGTAAATGATGCATGTATGTATATGTTTAGCAATGGTCAAGCACTAAGAATGGAAAACTATGTTGCTGCTAATCTCACCAATCTGACTAACAATGCGAGCAATGTGATCAGTAACCCTCAAGGTGGAGATAACACAGGTGACACATCAGATCCTGAAGACACTACAGACGACACAACAGATGATAATCCTGAACAGGATACTGATACAGATCCGGCTATATGTGAAGCTCCACAGTCATCTTCTGTCACATCTCAGTCAGAGACAAGTGTACTTATAGATTGGTCAGATATGCCCGATGTAATTAGGTATAGAATTAGGTATCGAGAGCTTGGAAATAGAAGATGGACGGCGATGAATACTACAGCTTCACAGATTACACTAACAGGCCTACAAGAGGGCACTCAGTACCAGTACCAGTTGAGAACTCGTTGTGTAACTGGATGGACAGGATTTGCGGGCATCGAAACGTTCAATGTAACTGGAGGATCAGATGATAATGGAGATAATGGCACAGATGGCGCTTATACGTTGAGGCTTACGTTAGATGACTTTGGTTCTGAGACGACCTGGTACATACTTGATGAAGATTTCAATGAAATCCTCCAAGGAGGTCCATATCAAGATGGTAGAGCAGGGCAGGTGATCACTCAAGAATTTGAGTTAACAGAAGGATGTTTTGAGCTCGAATTGCAGGACACATACGGTGACGGCATCTGCTGTGATTATGGTGATGGTTTTGCCGAGATCCTAGATGCGGATGGGCGACAAGTAGTAAGTCTTGATGGCAGATTTGGCAGATTTGATTATGTAGGATTCTGTGTAGATGGCAATGGATTGCGGATCGTGAGACGAGATCGTGACGCTAAGCTTAAGAACCTGAAGAAGAAATAAAGCGAAATCGGTTCCGGTTATTGATTTTTTTGGAGGGACGTTAATCTTTGGATTGACGTCCCTTTATTCTTTGTTGCCAACTTCTGGCCTTCTGATGCAGGCTCTCCTGGTGCTCTTCTGGATCGAGCGATAAGCATCTAATGAAAAAGACGCTTGCTTCATCGTATGCTCCTTGTATGGAAGATATTATTCCGAGTTGTAATGCGGCACTACATGCGAAATATCGATCACTACTTGCACCTATAGATATGACTTGCTTATATAGTTCCGTCGCTTCTGTATATCTAAACAAGCCTTGTAACACGCGAGCTTTGCGATAATAATACTCTAGTTGATTTTTGGTGGAGAGCTTATCTATGTCAACTTTATCTAGTAGGTTAAGCGCAGCCGGGTAACGACTGCCATCATAATATAATCTCGCTTGCAACAAGTCTTTGTCAGGGATCACTGCAGATTGTGCATCACGGTGGGCCTGCTGATCCTCTCCAATAGTAGTATTACCTACGTGAAGGAGCTTTGCCATCCAACTTTTATAAGCAGTTACATCATCATTCATGATGAGCTCATACCATGCCATCTTCTGATAGGCTTCCTTGATATAATGTCTGCCATTAAAATTATCTATGAATTGCCTTAAGTATTGCTCGGCTTGCGTATCACCTTGTTGTAGATATTCAGTGCCTAGCAATAACCATAGATAGTCAAAGGATAAATTGCCTCCATTTGCTATGGCTCTTCGCAGGATTTCATCTTTTTGATCAGTGGATTGATCGTAATTCTTGCTTACAGAATATCGTACAAAGTCCAGTGTGGGACTTTGTAGGGCCTTGATTTCTTCATTATTGATGATGTTATGTGCCAACTCTGAGTTCTTTTCGACATGCATGCTGATCAGAGCTCTGATGGCTGTGATTTCATGAGTGAAGATATATTGATCGGACTCGGCTGCATGATAAAGCTCTTCGATTTCCCGAATGCCTTGTGCGTAGTCTCCATCCATGGAGGTAAAAAGTTGTACTAAGCTTCGCTTGATTCCTTTGAGCGAGCCCATAAGCGAGTGAATCACAGACAAGCTTTTGTAGTTGAGTTTAAAATCGGGATAGATGGATTGATTCTTTTTAAGGAGCTTATTAGCTCTATTAACGTCCCAACCTGCCCTGAGGTACTCGCCAAACTTGCTGCGAACTAGAGCGTATTGCAAGGTTATTTCTGCCTGCGATAGCCTCCAAAAGGGCGAGTCTATCTCTTTCTGCTTGATTACATTGAGGCGGTCTGTCTTACGCTTTTCGAAGTGCTCAAAATCTTCTTTCTCCTCACCTAGGAAGACAGTAAAAAAGTCAATATAGTTTTCGATGTGATACGTTGCCAGATTATCTGGAGTGCTCATCTTAAGGTTATCTAAGATGTGCTGTGCACTATCCATCTTGAGCTGTAAGGTGTAGGTATAAGCCTGACTTATATCGTTGTTATAGTCAAAATATGATTGTCCTGAAGCACCAGCAATAGCGACAAATAGAAATAGGAAAACTCTGCCAACCCTCCTCACACAAGAAGCTTTAGGATTCTATGTTTCGTCATGCTATTGGCGGTATTTTATTTCTATAAGCTCTGCCGAATTCAGATCATTTGCGATAATGATATTTTCGACTTTGCCATTGCTGATATATCGCACTCCAACAGTATTAGGTGGACGCCATCCCTCATTTACTGCTTGGACCATGATATAGTTTCGTTTAGTTGGTGAGACTTCTAATTGAATAGTTTTAGCTTCCTTTTCTAATGAGATATCATTATAAACCCACTCTCCATTGACATTTATAGAGACCATATCACCATCCTTTATCAGATGATCATATAACTGTATGTCAAAAAACTGCGAATCTACATAGATCACGTGTGTATGAGTGATATTGACAGGTATGTCTCTTTCGAGCTGCTGTGCTTGCTCTTTTTCCTTGCCATCCGTATAGAATGTATCTATAGGTTTAGCTCGGATTGGATCAAGAGGCTCACTGCGGAGTTGTTCCAGAGTGGTGATGTCCTCTAAAGGGCTTTCCAATAACTCTTTTGGCGTAGTCTCTGGATAGATGATCTTGAGATAATGAGGCTCTTCGGTAAGATGGAGTACAGGCCAGTTATATTGCTTCAAGAATTGATTGAACTCTGTGACGTAACCATTGCCGTAACGATTCATCAAGGTCAGTAGGACCACATTTTGATAGTAGTAGCCTTTACCAAACAGAGCATATTCTTCTGGTACTGAAGGGTTGTTTACATAGTTCGAGAGTTCCGCAACGATATTATTGATGTTTCCGACCAGACTTCTTAAGCTTTTGGCTTCAGCTTGTGACTTGAGATCTTCAATGCTGATGTTAAGCCAGTTCTTTTCCTGTTCTATTTTGGACAAACTGCGGATTACAGCACTTTGGTTATCTCTACCTAGATTGCGTATGATTTTTTTGATGTCAAAGTGAATTTCAGCCACAGCCGTATACACTACTTTTTGACTTTCACTGAGGGCATTATCATATCGGAGCTGTTCGAGCAGTCGATCATATGACTCCACTGAAGCTCTCAGGTTGTCAAAGTAAGCTACTACCCCTTCTAGTCCATCATAGAGTTCCTTTATAACGCTGAGCTCATTGATATTGGGGCTGTTAGAAAGCTCATCTATTCTAAAGCGATCTCCATTGAGTTTTTGAGAGATATTATGAATATTTTGGACTATTGGCGGGCTTCCATTATTATGAGTGTATTTACGAATCTCCTGATATAATTTGTTCGGAGACTCGTCATAAAACCATTGTTCAGGATCATCATAGACATTTAGAGGAAGATCCTTATTGCCATAGTTGTTGAGCTCATAACTTGGGAGGTCTACGTATTTATTAATATTTTGATTGAAGCTCTCGTAGATGCGGTGTAAGACAAGTGCGCCGTGTATAGACTCATTTATGAAGCGTACTTCTCGGTTGAATTCCTCAAGGCCATACTGACTGCTACAGACCTCTGCAGTTAGCATGCTGAATAATATCAGGATGATTTGGCGCATATATGAATAACGCCAAGCTATCTTTTCCCAATATATATTGGCCAACTTTCCTTTATTACCTACCCACATGAACTAGTAAAACAGAAATATCAGATGGCGATACGCCGCTAATGCGACTTGCTTGGCCGATAGTTCTTGGTTTTATTTCTAAAAGCTTTTCCCGTGCTTCTGCAGACAGGGAGCTTATGCCATCATAATCGAAATCGTCCTTTAGCACGAGGTTCTCAAGTCTGTTCATTTTCTCTACCATCTCTTGTTCTTTAGAAAGATAGCCCGCATACTTAATATTTACCTCAGCAGACTCCACAAAATCTTTGGGGATATCAGTAAGGAACTGATTCAAGGGAGCATGAACTTTAACTAAATCAGATAGGTGCACCTTAGGTCTGCTTAACACAGACTTCAGCTTGACGGACTGTTTTAAAGGTGCAGAGTTAATATTGCTAAGCCAGCCATTTGCTTGATCTTGAGTGATCGATGTAGCACTTAGGTATTTCTCAATGCTCTTGAGAGCTTCCTGTTTTTTAACGACTTGCTCCATGCGCTGTTCAAGACCCGTCATACCCAGAGATTGAGCGATTGGGGTTAGTCTGAGATCGGCATTATCCTGACGGATCAATATGCGATATTCAGCACGCGAAGTGAACATGCGATAAGGCTCCTTGGTGCCCTTATTTACCAGATCATCTACTAATACACCGATATACGCATCGGAGCGTTTCAGGATGAATGGATCTTTTTCCGCATTCTTAAGGTGTGCATTGATGCCCGCCATTAATCCCTGACAAGCAGCTTCTTCATATCCTGTTGTTCCGTTGATCTGCCCTGCGAAGAAGAGATTGGCAACAGGCTTTGTCTCGAGAGAGGGCTTAAGTTGTGTGGGCGGAAAGAAATCATACTCTATGGCGTAGCCAGGTCTGAACATTTTCATGTTCTCGAACCCAGGCACTTTCTTAAGTGCCTTATACTGCACGTCCTCAGGAAGAGACGAGGAGAAGCCATTAACATAGATCTCGCAGGTGTTCCAACCCTCAGGCTCAACGAATAGTTGGTGTCTATCACGATCTGCAAACCTGTTGATTTTATCTTCTATTGATGGACAATATCTCGGACCTAATCCTCTGATCCTACCATTGAACATCGGCGATCGATCAAATCCCTCCTTGAGGGTTTCATGAACTTCAGATGAAGTATAAGTTACATGACAAGGGAGCTGTTTGGTTATCTCAGGAGTATCGGTAAAGGAAAACTTGCAGACCTCTTCATCACCAGCTTGTGTTTCCATTTTGCTGTAGTCAAGGGTCCTTCCATCTATTCTAGGAGGGGTGCCAGTCTTCATTCGCCCGGACTCAAAACCCAAGTCTACAAGCTGTTCAGTAATTCCTGTAGCAGCCCGCTCACCAGCACGACCGCCACCAAGTTGTTTCTCACCTATATGGATTAACCCATTAAGAAATGTGCCATTAGTCAAGACAACCGTAGAAGAAGGTATCTCAAGGCCTATGCTTGTATATACCCCTTGGCATCTGCCATCCTTGACAATTAGACCAGTAACCATCTCCTGCCAAAAGTCAATATTTTCATTAGCCTCAAGTAGCTCACGCCACTTGGCGGCAAACATCATTCGGTCACTCTGTGCTCTTGGGCTCCACATTGCTGGACCCTTGGACTTATTGAGCATCCTAAACTGGACCATGGTATGATCTGTCACGATACCTGAGTATCCACCGAGGGCATCGATCTCTCTGACGATCTGGCCCTTGGCAACACCGCCCATGGCAGGATTACAGGACATCTGTGCGATCGTCTGCATATTCATGGTGGCAAGCATGACTTTAGAACCCATATTGGCAGCAGCCACTGCTGCTTCGCATCCAGCGTGCCCGCCACCTACTACTATGACATCATAATGTGGAAACATGAATGCAAAATTAAGCCATTAAAGATTGATTGAAGTTTCTTTTTTTACCTAAGTCGGCAGTCGGTTCTCTTGTCTCTGTAGAGATTGATCAAGACTGTATGCTTCATGATGATTAGAAATAATGAGAACATACCATCTATCAATATCTAATATCCTATTAGAAGAATTCCTTTTAGAGGTAATTGAAGCCTGCTGCTTATATAAAGTGTTTCTAAAAATGTATAAATCTTAGTAAAATCATCAGCGCCTCTGTAATCATTCCGAACGGCAATAACTAAGTATTCCACTTCAAACATCATAGATGCTTGAAAAATATCTTTGAGAAACTGGTTATTATCGACGGCTCTGCCAGCCTCAACTTCAATCACAATTTTACCGTCTTTACTTAAGGCATCGGCATTGAAGCTTTTATCAATTTTATTATCCACTCCAAATAGCACAGGAACGTGTATTTTATCGTTTTTCTTTTTACTCTTTTCTACGACAAAATCTATCTCCTCTAAACCCAATTCCAAATGTTGCAAGACTTCATTGCTTGTGTGTTTATTTGAATCGCTCGTAATTTTTGAATCAGCATCCTGAAATACTTTAACTATCGATTCTATCCTTGGTATGATACCATGTGATCTTGGGAAGAATTGAAACCGTGTCATATTGAATTGACGATTTCACTAATTAATAGACTGGCGTTCATATTGATCTTGTTATCCTTTACGTAGAAGAAAATTTGTTCATCTGTAACCTTAGATTCTTCGTTTTTATATTTACCGTCTTCTATGATTATCTCTTGAAGAGTTTCGGTAGAAACTATTCTATTGCCAAATTCGAACTTTAAAATTCTGGCTGGAAACCGCCGATTATCAAATTCTATATTATCCATATGCCATTTTAATTTCTCTAAATGTACCTGCTTTGCTCCAACTGTTACATCATCGACATTCAATAATATCATCACATTCTCGGACTTTGTCTGATTTAATGTCAACTAAACTTCTTTGATCAAGAATAGCTTAAGTAGCCCAGATATCTTCATCCTCACCACATAACGCAAATAAGAGTTTTACAATCCCCAGTGGCCCCTTCACTCCCACCCACCGTCATAACCCCAGACATTCTTTTTACAATATTTCTCTACTTGAGAGTAATATTTAAGATTATGTGCGTTGATATTTTGAGGTATGTAAGATTGGCCCTGAAGCGGAGTAATTAAATACAGTAATGGCACAAAACCAAGTACTTAAGACAGAGCAGAAAGCTCTTGAGATTAATCTCAATGATATGATCTATGGCACCTTTGCTGAGATAGGTGCTGGTCAAGAAGTTGCCAGACATTTCTTTCAAGTTGGTGCGGCAGCGGGCACGATTGCTAAGACGATGTCGGCTTATGACAAGCAGTATTCTGATGCTATCTATGGTGAGGCCAAGCGATACGTCTGTGAGGCTCGAATCTATAAAATGCTCAACCATGAGTTTGATCTCATCCGAGAACGGATCTATGAGAGTAGACCAGATGCCAACTATTTCGTATTTGCAGATTCGGTGTCAGCGATCAATTATCAGCGCACGATAAAAGGTAATGGATGGATGGGTCTGAGATTCATTCATAAGAAGGGATCTGAACCCAGCGATATCATCATGCATGTCAAGATGCTTGATAAGAACAATCGGCAGCAACAAGAGGCGATAGGGATACTAGGAGTTAACTTGATTTACGCCTGCTTTTACTATCGACATGATTACGAGTTGTTCGTACGAAGCCTTTTAGACGGGTTAAAGAGCAGAATCTCTATTGACATGGTACGCACTACGGGGGAAGCGTTTCACCATTTTGATAACCGATTGATCGCTTTAAGCTTAGTTAAAAATGATATTACGGAGGTAGCCATATTTGACAAAGACGGAATCCCTTTGCATGCATCTGAGTTTCTATACCGTAAAGAATTAATGGTAATAAGAGGTCACTTTAGACCGCCTACTAAGGTTACTAAAGAAGCAATAGAAAACTCCTTTGAGCAATTCAAAGAAGAGTCCGAAGCATCAGAAAAGTGTATGCCTGTGGCCGAGTTAACGATGGATAATCTCAATCGTTTTGGACCAATTACAGATCAGGGCTATCTCGACCGGGTTAGATTGCTCAATGCACTTGGACTGACAGTGATCATATCAAATTGTACCAACCATCAAAAACTCATCAACTACTTCTCGGATTATAAGATTCAGCGTCTCGGAATACTGATGGGAGTCCATGAACTCAAGGATATCCTGATAGACAAGTATAACAGCAACCAAGATGGTCGCTTGCTCGCAGCATTTGGTGAATTGTTCAGTAAAAATATTACGGTCTACGCTTATCCTGCCCTCGAAAAAGAAGGTGATCAGATGATATTCGTGGATAACTTACCTGTACCTGCAGGCATCAAGTTTTTATATCAGCATCTTATTGAAAACCAACAAATCGTACAAGTCAAGAAGTATAATAACGATCACATGCATATTATCCCTTCTAAAGTGTTCGATTTAATCTCTACTGGTGATGAAGAATCATGGATGGATTGTATCCCTCCTGAGTTGATTGACTTGATTAAGGAGCACGGTTCGTTTGGTTACGGCAAGAAAAATGTGGACTTTGAGTTTGCTAAATCAGCAGAAGAAGATGCGAAGTATTATTAGCCTTGGGCTGTTAGTTATTATAATCTTGAGTTGTCAGAACAAGGCTAAAGAAACAGTAATAATGCCACAAGATCCAGATCCTATAAATACTGAAAAGATTGACTATATCATGGGTCAGTTTGAACCAGATCAGCATGATGATTTTGTTCTAATCTCATCACAGTATGCCTCCCGAGCAGGCATGTATCTCAGGAAGCAGGCATTTGAAGATTTTCTTAGGATGTATGAGCACGCATCATCTGAAGGAATCAACTTCACTATACGTTCTGCCACTCGCAATTTTGAATATCAGCGAGGCATCTGGGAGCGAAAATGGACAGGCGAAACGATGTTGTCTGATGGAACAGCAGCAAGTGATATAGAAGATATTGTATCCCGGGCAAAGAAGATCTTACTCTATAGCTCTATGCCGAGCACGTCGAGGCATCATTGGGGTACAGATATTGACTTGAATAGCTTTGACAATAGGTACTTCGAGTCCGGTCAAGGCCTTAAAGAGTATAACTGGTTATTGGAGCATGCTGAGACCTATGGTTTCTGTCAACCATACACAGATAAATCTGGTGGCCGGACTGGCTATGAAGAAGAAAAATGGCACTGGACCTATATGCCATTAAGTGAGGACCTTACCGACTATGCAGCCACTTATCTAACTGATGAGATGATAAGTGGATTTCTCGGATCAGAGGCAGCTCCAGAAATAAAAGTGGTCAAAAATTATGTCCTTGGCATTAATGGTCGATGTAGTCATGAGTAATCAAGCTAAGGATATCAGATGGAGAGAAAACTATATTATTCGCTCTTCAGAAGTGGATACTGATCATAGAGCGACACCACTGGCGATCCTTCATTTAGTTCAAGAGGCATCTATGGGTAGCGCAAGGGATTTGGGCGCATCTATAGCAGAGTTGACGCCACAGAATTTAGCATGGGTGCTATTGCGCAAGTCATTCACCATACTCGATCGACCAAAGCTCAGTCAACAAGTGAGTGTGGTAACGTACCCTTCACATTTTGATCGCTTCTTGGCATATCGTGATTACAAAATGTATGACCTGGAAGGCAAATTGTTGGCCTATGCCAGCAGCACTTGGACATTGCTCAACTTTATCGAACGCAAGATGGCTCGTATACCCGAGTTCCTGCAGTCACTGAAGGTTCATCCTGATGAGTCCGTGTTAGAATCCCCGCCATCTAGACTTAGTAAACTGCTCGAAGTCATACAGACTGAGCAAGTTAAAGTTAAGTCCTATGATATAGATTGGAATGGACATGTTAACAACCTCAATTATGTTAGATATGTCCTTGAGAATATTCCAAAGAGCTATCGTGATAGGGCGTTGAATCGTATCGATTTTCATATAAAGGCAGAAGCATTCTTAGACGATAAGATTAATATTGAGTCAGGACTCTTAGGAGATGGTGACGATCAATTAGGTCATCGTCTGAGTCTCAATGGAGCTGATAAATTGATCGCTTTAGCGCAGACTTATTGGAACCAAAGAAGACCATAGCTTTAATGAGCTATGACCTTCGCTAGATATATATTGTATGAACGCTTTATCCCTTCAGTTTGTAGAGCTTACCGATGTTCGGGACTAGGATAGCTTCGGTTCTTCTGTTTAGAGCTCTGCCATCGGCAGTTTCATTGTCTGCGACAGGCATATTCTCTCCACGTCCAGAAGCAATCAATTGATCAGGATTCACCCCCATATTAATTAGAGCTCTAATTACTTCAGTTGCTCTTGCTACACTAAGATCCCAGTTGTCTTTATAGGCTTTGCCATCAAGGATTTGCTTGTCATCAGTGTGGCCTTCAATGATCAATGCTACTGACGGATTTCCTTTGAGCATGTTAGCTAACATCTCCAAGGTTTCTTTATCATCGCTGCTTACGCGAGTCGAGCCAGATTTGAAATCTACTTCATTAGCAACATCGAGATATAGAAAGTTTTCTACCTCTTTGATACGAGCATTGCTGCCAGAAACTGCCGCATCGACTTGTGCAAATGCAGAGTTGATTTCAGCTCTTAACGAATTGAGTTGTGCTTGCTTGTCATCGACATTGGCCTGAACCTCAGCGATTTTAGAGTTCATTTCTTTTTTTGTTGCCATTAAGTCTGCATCTAAAGAGGACTTTTGTGATGATAAGCTTGAGTTAGCTTGCTTTAGTGATGCTATTTCTGAGTCCTGACTTGATTTAGCGGCGTCGAAGTCAGCTTGGAGTTTTTCTAGCTTCATTCCGAGTTCATCTTTCTCTCCTTGAAGGGCTTCAAAAGACTTTTTACTGACGCAAGACGTCGATATAAGTGCGATACATAGCGCTATGGCTAATAAGGTTTTATACGAATTCATTCTGACAGATATGATTAAGTGATTAACAAAAAAATGGTGCACGAATATATTTAACAATATCAATAAATCTTGTCGCTGGGAGGATAAAGTTGATTAATAATGAAGGGCATAAAAAGTCCTTTGATAATGACTAAACAACTATCCTTTAAAATGTAGTTGCGCCGACTCAATAATATACAATGTGTTTACGCTGTTTTTGTATTTGAATAAGGTTGCTAAAGATGCTACCTTTGCGCATCTTTTTGAAAACGGGTAATAGCTAACATTTTATATTATGGCATTAATAGGACAGATTAGAAACAACATGTGGTTGGTGTTTATCATAATAGCACTGGCGACGTTGTCATTTATATTAATGGATGCAATGGGTCCAGGTGGCGGAGGCGCATCTGTGAGTAGCTCTATTGGTAAAATTGCTGGCGAAGAAGTCTCTAACCGAGAGTTTGAATCAGCATATAGTTCTCTTTTTGCCAACGCTCAGGACCCGAATGCTAGTAGAGCTGCCCTATGGAATTATTTCATAGAGCAAAAAATTGTCAGTAATGAATCTGAGAAGTTAGGCCTTAGTGTGGGATACGATGAGTTGATGGATCTTCAGTTTGGATCTAATATTAGTCCAATCATTTATCAGAATTTCAGAGATCCACAAACTGGACAATTGATGACAGCTCAGCTGCAACAAATAAGAAGTCAGTTAGAAGCAGGAGAACCACTTAGTGTGGAGTTTGCACAGTTCTGGGGCGAGCAAGAAAAGCAGATTGTCAAAGCTCAACTACAGAACAAAATGACTGGATTGGCGCAGAAGGCTGTATATACACCTAATTGGATGGCAGAAGCCATGTTCTCAGAAGAGAATGCAACAGCTAATGCTGCCGTGGTTAAAATACCTTTTGATGCAATCACAGCAGATGTTCAAGTTAGTGACTCTGATATTAATTCTTATATCTCTAATAGAAAGAGTGATTTCGAACGTACAGAGGAGAAGAGAGTACTATCATATGTCAAAATGGATGTCCTACCTACAAGTGAGGATACCCTTACATATAGAGACGAGATGAATGGAGTAATAGGGAGGTTCGCAATAACTGAAAGTGATTCCCTATTTGTGCAAGCCAATAATGGGATATATACGAATTACTATGCCAAGGCGGAGGAACTCGATGAGTTCTATGCCGATAAGGTTGGTTCATATGAGGTAGGGCGAGTATATGGTCCTTATATTTTAGGAAGAAGCTTCCAAGCAATAAAATTAGTAGACAAGCAGGTGCTCCCAGATTCTGTCCGAGCTAGTCATATATTAAAAAGAGTTACTCCAGGAAATCTGACTCAGGCGGATGAGGCCGAGTCAATCATAGATAGTTTAATGGCTGTTGCCCAGTTGGGCAGAGTACCTTTTGACACCTTGGCTGTTAAGTTCAGCGAAGATATTGCATCTGGCCAAGATGGTGGCGACCTTGGATATTTTGCGCAAGGAGCGATGGTTGGACCATTCAATAAGGTTGCATTTCTTGATGGTAAGAAGGGCGGATACTATAAGGTTCAAACTCAATTTGGTTGGCACCTGATCCATATCGAAGATCAGAAATACGACACCAGAGAGTCAAAGTATAAATTAGCCTATGTTAATGTGCCAATAGTGCCAAGTAAGAAGACGCAGGATGATCTTTACAATAAAATGGTAGATATAGTTAGCGCCCATCCGTATTTAGATGACTTGACGAATGCTGTCGCTGGCATGAGCAATCTGGAGATGCAGACCTCTAATGATCTCGGAGCTAATGATTACCTAATAACTGGTTTGACACCAGGAAATGAGTCACGACAGATTGCTAAATGGGCGTTCACTTCAGGAATCTCGACTAATGATGTCTCTCCTCAGGTATATCAGTTTCAAGATCCAGTGCTATACTATAATAACGCCTACGTGATTGCAGGTCTTAGTGCTGTCAAAGAACCAGGTATGCCATCTGCTGCAGAAGTTCGCAATCAGGTTGAGGTTGCCGTGCTAAATCAGCTCAAAGGAAAATCAATATTAGGTTCTCTATCGGATAACTTAGGATCTGTGGCGTCTCAGTATGGCTCTAAAGTCGATACCCTTAGAGGAATAAATATGCTCAACACATTTGTGCCAGCTATTGGAAATGAACCTGAAGTCGTAGGCGCAGCATTTGGAGCTGGCGGGATTCAAAAAATCCTCGGCAATAGTGGTGTGTTCGTGGTGCAACCATTAGGTAAGCAAGATGCTGGTGCAGTGACCAACGTTTCCTTTATTAAAAACACTGTAGCTCAAGGAGTGAAAGGCAGAACAGCTACAGAACTGCTGGAAGCATTAAAAGAAAAAGTAGAAATAACCGACAATAGAAGTACATTCTACTAGTCAGAGAAATATATACTTGAATAAAGAAACGATCGGCATACAGTCGGTCGTTTTTTGTTTATGAAAGCTTTAATCCTATCTGCTCTAATCACTGGAGTCGCGCTATCGTCATGTAAACCCGATAATCGTGTCGTACTAGAATATCCTGATGCTGGCATGAAAGAGATCTATCACATCGACAAAGACTCACTTATACATGGACAGAAACTGGTGTATCTCGATAACGGAGAGACCCTCTATTCTAGGAGTAATTATAATAGAGGTCAGTTGGATGGGGAGCGATACATCTACTATCCCGACGGTAAGATTGAGGTTTATGAGCAATATTTAGATGACGTGCTCCACGATACCTTAACAACTTACTATCCATCTGGCTCGCACAAGCTTGTTATGATATACGATCATGGGGTGTTAAATGGAGTTGTAACTAAGTATAAAGAGACCGGTGAATTGATAGAGCGTGTGACATTTGAAGACAATGAAGAGAATGGTCCATTTGAAGAATATCACGATAATGGCCAGGTCAAATGGAAAGGAAACTATCTAAATGGAGAAAATGAACATGGCCTCCTTGAAGAGTTTGATGACTCTGGAAATCCCATTAGAAGGATGATGTGTAATGATTTATCAATCTGCAGGACCATTTGGACTAAAGAAAATGGAGATATTGCAGAGTAATGCGGTTGCTCTGTACGATATGTGTTGTTCTTTGCTTTTCGGCTCAATTGCTCTTGGGGCAGCTTGGGGGCGTTGGAACATTTGAATTTTTGAACCTTACCCCTAGCGCTCGGATTACTGCATTAGGCGGGTATAGTTCGACCTTACGAGATAATGATGTTAATCTGGGATTACTCAATCCTGCGGCCCTCAATGATGAAACCCAAGGTCAGCTAGCCATTAATCATAATTTTCATATCGCAGATATCAATCACGGCTATTTCGCCTATGGATTTGCCATAGATTCGATAGGTCTTAACCTCGCTGTCGGTGGACAGTATGTAAGCTATGGAGAGTTCATACGAGCTGACACCCGAGACAACATCCTTGGTACGTTTAATGCTGCAGAATATGCATTGAGTATAAGTGCAGCTAAGTTGATTAATGATCGATTGTCGGTGGGGACAACATTTAAGCTTATTAGGAGTGATCTTGATCAATATGATTCTTTTGGGCTAGCATTCGATTTGGGGATTCAATATCTCAAGCCTGACAATGCTGTCGTTTGGTCAGTACTAGTGCGGAATATAGGTGTTCAGCTGAGTAGTTTCAGTGAGAGAAGAGAATCGTTGCCTACCGATATTCAGATTGGTTACGCTAAGAAGTTGGCTCATCTGCCATTTAGATTTTTAGTAACAGCGAGAGATTTACAACGATGGGATATCCGCGAATCAACACGTGTTGAGGATGACCCTATTTTTATCAATCAGACAGTGTCCGAAGAATCTGGAGTCCAAATTTTCACTAGCAACCTGTTTAGACATTTAGTCTTTGGTGGTGAATTTATC
Source organism: uncultured Saprospiraceae bacterium (assembly GCA_964489125.1). Taxonomy (GTDB): domain Bacteria; phylum Bacteroidota; class Bacteroidia; order Chitinophagales; family Saprospiraceae; genus GYS-P2D. Next base: position 50,517 of record CAZAXY010000005.1, on the reverse strand, counting down.
ATAGGTAAAAAAGAGGCTCTAAGGCTGAGATTCGGATACAACCACCAGCGCAATCAAGAACTCCGTAGCAACGTATTTAGGAGTTTTGGCGGCTTTAGTTTTGGAGTCGGTATTAAGTTGAAGAAGTTTAGATTTGATTATGGTTTAGGAAATTATCATTTAGGAGGTGGAGTCAATCACTTGAGTTTAACTATTGATTTAGGAGATAAGGGCCGTCTATTTTAGACGTAATACTGATAAATAGGATAGAACTTCCATGAATTAAAGATTAATTAAGAACCTTTACTGTTAACTTTATCGTTTAAGCTTTACAATATATGACATGAAAAGACTGATGATCCTTATAGTTGCAACTTTGTTGAGCCTTTCAATATTCAGCCAATCAGCGGATACGGCCACTCAGCCTAACTCCAATCTATGGAAGACGCTTTCTAAGATTACTTATAAGAAAGAATATGACGAGTTCTTAGGGTTCAAGATTGACAAACCTGTTTTTGCTCAGTCAGTGCAAGATCTTGAGGATAAAGAAGTAGAGGTAAAAGGATATATCATACCAGTGGAAGGGTATAAAAGCCATTCTGAGTTTATCTTTTCAGCCTATCCATATAACTTATGTTTTTTCTGTGGTGGTGCTGGACCTGAGACCGTCATGGAAGTAGAGAGTACAGTACCTGTAGAATATACAGCAGAGCAGGTAACACTTAAAGGCACTCTTAAGCTCAATCCTGACGATATTAACAGGCTCATGTATCTATTAATTGATGCAAGACCAGTTGAAGAGCAGTAGCCTGATGCTATAATATCCGGATGTTTTTATCTATAGCTCATTATTAAGTTGTATCGAGCTTTGTCTCCTTGTTAAAATTTGTGAACTTTATAATAGTGCTCATTTTTTGAGCAGTCTAAAAATTATCACACATACAATCTAAATCATGAGTATTGTTGAGCTGAAGGTGCCCGTAATTGGAGAGTCGATTACTGAAGTAACGCTATCATCTTGGTTGAAGGAAAATGGATCATTTGTCAAGCTGGACGAGCCGATCTGTGAGTTTGAGTCCGATAAGGCTACATTAGAGTTTCCAGCTGAGGCAGAAGGGAAACTAATATACGTAGCGGACGAGGGCGATGATTTAGAAATCGGAGCAGTAGTGGCTAAAATAGATACAGCTGCTAAATCCGCTGCGTCAAGTTCAAAGGCTAAGGAAGAACCCGCAGCGCCAGCAGCTTCAACAGCACCCGCAGCGGCGGAACCGGTTGCGAGCGCACCAATGATCAAGAGCACTGGGGATGTAAAGGAAATGAAAGTGCCAGTGATCGGTGAGTCGATCAGTGAGGTGACGTTATCCTCATGGTTAGTAGCAGATGGAGACTTCGTGAATATAGATGATCCAATCTGTGAGTTTGAATCTGACAAGGCGACTCTAGAGTTTCCCGCCGAGGCATCGGGTATATTAAGACATGTCGCTGGCGAAGGAGATGACCTCGAGATCGGAGCACTTGTTGCCAAGATAGAAGTAGCGGAAAAAGATGCTGCACCTGTACCTAAGGTGTCGCCAAAAGCCGAAGAGAAACCAGCGGCTTCAGCACCAGCAGAGAGCACCAGCTATGCCGTAGGGCATCCATCTCCAGCTGCAGCAAAAATGTTAGCTGAAAAAGGCATCTCGCCGAGTGAAGTCCAAGGAAGCGGTGTAGGAGGAAGAATCACCAAGCAAGACGCGGTAAGTGCAAGTCCAACTACCAAGCAGTCGAGTGGGCCTACTTCAGAATCAGGAGCGCCAATACAAGCGGCATCATCATTTGCTCGGACTACTCGGAGGGAGAAGATGTCTCGTATGAGACGCACTATAGCGTCGAGGCTGGTATCAGCTAAGAATGATTCGGCCATGTTGACCACATTTAATGAGGTTGATATGACTAATATTTTTGCCTTGCGCAAGCAATATCAAGAGAAGTTTGTGGAGAAGCACGGCATCAAGCTGGGCTTCATGTCGCTGTTTGCCAAGGCATGTGCTCAAGTATTGATGGAGATGCCTCAAGTCAATGCAATTATTGATAGCGACCATTTGATTTATCACGATTATGTTGATATTTCAATTGCTATATCAACACCGACAGGATTGGTAGTGCCTCCAGTTCATAATTGTGAGTCATTAGCTTTTCACGAGATAGAATACAAGATTAAAGAGCTAGCAGGAAAGGCGCGAGAAGGAAAGCTAACTCTTGATGAGATGCGAGGTGGAACGTTCTCAATTACCAACGGTGGAATCTTTGGATCTATGATGAGTACACCGATACTTAACAAGCCTCAATCAGCCATATTGGGCATGCACACTATAAAGCAACGCCCTATAGCAGTTGACGGCAATGTCGAGATCAGACCAATGATGTACTTGGCTTTATCATATGATCATAGGGTGATCGATGGTAGCTCTTCAGTTACATTCTTGGTTAAGGTTATTGAGTTACTACAAGATCCTGTCAGATTAATGATGAACATATAATAAACATGACATTACAGGAATTTTTTGATGCATGTACGAATAATCCGGAGATCATAGGCTTCTATTTTGTAGCGCTTCCACTTACGGCGTTCCTTGCCAGTGTATTTGGTAAGGGCGAAGGACATCTGTCTCCTTGGAAGTATCTATATACCGCATTGGTGTATGGAGCTACTATTCCTGGCATATTTGCCATAGTCCTCAACGTATATCTATTTCTGTTTGAGCGGCAACCTATTATGCAGAGCAATCTGTTTACTCAAGTCTTGCCAGTTATGGTTATGGTATTAACGCTCTGGTTAATCAAAAGAAATGTGCCTTTTGAGTATATACCAGGATTCAATAAGATATCTGGACTCATCATGGTCATGATGGCGATAATAGCGGTGATGTGGTTGTTGGATCGTACTAGGATTTTTGCAGTGACATTCCTGCCATTTCAGTATGTGATCCTGATGTTAGTTGGGTTACTCGTCGTAGCCAGATTAGGACTTAAGAAGTTGATGTAGACATCATCTCACAATTATTCCTTAGTATAGCATATCAAATTTGCCTGATATGCTACGTCTACTACTTTTTGTTTTAGTTGGTTTTAGTTTTCTTAGTGCTTCTTCACAATCTGTTTCTGAAGCTCCGCTTGTAAGGGAAGGAGAAGGACCATTCTCACAATTGATCATTCGTGGTGCGACTCTAATCAATAGTACTGGAGCCCCGCCGATAGGGCCGGTCGATATCGTTATAGAGGATAACATCATTAAGGATATTGAGGTAGTTGGTTACCCAGGAGTTGAGATAGATTCTAGCCGAAGACCTACGCTAAAATCTGGCGGGCATGAGATCGACGCCTACGGAGCTTATGTCTTACCGGGATTGGTTGATATGCATGGGCACATCGGTGGGCGCTGGCAGGGAGCTGGCGGTGAGTATGTATTCAAACTTTGGATGGCTCATGGCATAACCACCATACGGGATCCCTCATGTGGTAACGGGCTAGATTGGGTGCTCAAGCATAAAAGATTGAGTGAGGCGGGCGATATCACTGCACCTAGGATATTGGCTTACACGGCATTTGGTCAAGGTTCTACCGACCCAATCAGCACCCCTGAGATGGCACGTAATTGGGTTCGGCAAAATGCGGCTAATGGAGCTGATGGTATTAAATTTTTCGGATTAGCCCCAGATTTATTTGCTGCGGCCCTTGATGAAAATAAGAAGCAAGGATTGCGCTCAGCTTGTCATCATGCGCAACTCGAGGTAGGTCGATGGAATGTCCTTCATTCAGCTAAGGCAGGATTGACCAGTATGGAGCATTGGTACGGACTGCCAGAGGCGCTATTCGACGATCGAACCATACAGAATTATCCTCTTGATTATAACTATCAGAACGAACAGCACCGCTTCGGTGAAGCCGGGAGACTGTGGAAACAGGCAGCCGAGCCGCATTCGGATCATTGGAATGCAGTCATGGACGAACTAATTGAGTTAGATTTTACCATTGACCCTACATTCAATATCTATGAGGCTAGTCGTGATCTGCATCGTGCTCGTCGCGCTGAGTGGCATGAAGATTATACAATTCCGAGCCTATGGCATTTTTATCAACCTAGTAAGATATCCCATGGGTCCTACTGGCATTATTGGGGTACTGAGGAAGAAGTCAGCTGGCGCCAGAATTACCATCTGTGGATGACTTTTATCAATGAATACAAGAATAAAGGAGGTCGAGTGACTGCTGGATCTGACTCAGGGTTCATTTTTCAACTATATGGTTTTGCTTATATCAGAGAATTGGAATTATTGAGAGAGGCAGGATTTCATCCACTAGAGGTAATCAGGTCTGCCACCTTAAATGGCGCTGAAGCTCTTGGCCTCGATGATGAGATAGGAAGTATAGAAGTGGGTAAAAAAGCGGATATAATCATCATAGATGAAAACCCTCTTCAGAACCTGAAAGTACTCTATGGAACTGGAGCGATCAAACTCACGGAGGACAACCAAGTAGTGCGAGTAGGCGGAGTCAGATACACTATAAAAGACGGCATAGTATATGATGCCAAGCAGCTACTTAGAGATGTTAAGAGCATGGTGGATGCCGAGAAGGAAGAAACTGGATGGGAGCTTAAGCAGCCCGGGGATAAATAATTAACCTTATGGTTAAAATAGTCCTTCAAAGACCAAGGATTGACAGCTCATAGACTTGGTAAAGGTCTGACTTTACAGATGCCCGTTTCAAAAGCTAGTCTTACCAATCCTGCTGTGTTTTTGAGCTTGTATTTTTTCATGATATTTTTTCGATGCGAGTCTACAGTATGTGGACTCAGGAATAGATCTCGGGCGATTTCTTTTGAAGTATACTCATTAGCGATGAGTACCAGTATCTCTTTTTCTCTTAAGGTCATGAGTAGATATTTAGTTTTATCATTCAAGGCATAAATATCTAGGTCATTCTCAGACTTTTAAATAGAGGAATACGTATAGATTTGAGGGATATACCCTATATGGTTCTCTATATAGGTATTGAATCACCCTAAGTTTCACTTATCCGCAAGCCTAAATCCAACACCATGTACATTTTCGATGTGTACGCTATCATCCGATGATAGGTGCTTACGGAGTCTACTGATGAATACATCCATACTGCGACCCAAAAAGTAGTCTTCCTTTCCCCAGACACGCTCCAGGAGATCCTTACGGGAGACCACGGAGTTAATATTGAGATAAAGCTGTTGCATAAGCTCTCCTTCTCGTTGAGTGAGTTTCCTCACTTCTCCCTTATAATCTAGAGTGAGATTTTTAAAGTCAAAGCTGCTCCCTCCAATGCTCACAGTATGATCCAGGTCTGTCTTTATAAATCTGCGCTTGAGAAATATATTAATCTTAAGAATTAACTCCTCGATGCTGAAGGGTTTGGTGATATAATCGTCCGCCCCTATGGTCAGACCTTTAATCCTGTCTTCCTTCATGGATTTAGCGGTGACGAAGATGATTGGCACCTGTGTATTTAATGCCCTCAATCGTTCTGCTAATGCGAATCCGTCCATGACAGGTAGCATCACATCTAGAACACATAAATCAAAGGTCTTTTTTTTAAAGGCCTTGAGAGCATCAGCTCCATTGAGATAGTGATCTACTTCATAACCCTCGTCTGTAAGAGCATCGTTCGTTAAGAAAGCGAGGGTTGCGTCGTCTTCTACATATAAGATTTGATCAGCCATGGTTTTGAGGTATTTGAATAGAAAATGTAGAACCCTCACCAAGGACAGAGTCTATAGAGATATCCCAGCCGTGAGCTGTACATATATTTTTTACGTAATAGAGACCTAGGCCGAAGCCCTTCACATCATGTACATCGCCTGTTGATACTCTATAGAATTTTTGAAATACTCGTTCGAGGTCATCTCTCTTTAGACCTACACCATTATCTCTGATGTTTAGGATTAGTTTATCCTTCTTTTCGCTGATATTGATCAGTATGTCTGGAGCGGTAGAACAATATTTTATGGCATTATCGATGATATTATAGATCACATTAGTGAAGTGTAGTCGATCACCGATTATGGTTTGATTGCCCAACGACTCCTGCTGTTGCACCTTGATTTTACCTGGGCTTATTTTCAAGCTTTCACCTTCGACGATTTCGGTTATCTCGTCTAGGAGTTGCAATGGTTCTAGATTGAGCTTAAAGCTGTCCGATTCCAATTTTGCTAGACTGAGGACCTTCTCGACCTGACTATTAAGCCGTTTATTTTGGTCTGAGATTATCTCTGTGTATTTCTTAAGCTTGGGATTTTGAGTAAGTAGATCATTTTTCTTCAGATAATCAGAAGCTATCTTTATAGAACTGATAGGCGTCTTGAACTCATGAGTCATATTATTAATGAAGTCTTTTTGAAGCTCTGAGAGTCGCTTTTGTTGTAGGATTACCCACATAGCATATACCAAGAATGCCAGGGATAGAAAGGTGAAAAAACTAAATGCAATATTCTGCCACATATTACTAAGCAGGAAGCCTCGCTGTCCAGGAAACTTGACGACGAAGTAATAGGTCAGGTTGTCAAAGGTGGGCAATACTCCAGTTCGATCTCTAGACTCTTCGAGGTTGTCCATCTTGCAGTATGATCCATAGACCAGTTCCTGGGATTGACAGTCGTATATAGCAAATTCGAAGTCCCTATTAATAGCTCGCTGTCCAAACTCTCTGATCAGGTAATCTTCAAGGATATTGGCGTCGATATTATCATTGATATTGACGGCGTAGTAGTTAGAAGAAGTGCGCTGAATTAGATTTTGCTTTGGTAACTCAGACTGATTGAAGTCTGCAATCTTTTGAGCAACTTCTAACAGAGCTATAGTGACTGTCTGATTAAACTCTGAATCCTTAAGATTAAAAGCTCTCTTCAACCAATAGGCCTGTATGAACAATACCCCAAAGATGGATATAGCTCCTAGTATGGCCAGCCGTCGTATCAGATAGTTAGGCATAATGCAAAGATGCACTACTAATATGATCAGATTTTAGTGATCGATCGTGGTTAACAGGGCATTAACAGAGGAGGTTGGCCAGTTTTATGGTTTTAGTCTACACCAAATTGCTGGTGGAGGGTCTGTTGAATTAATGGACCATTCACCCTCTTTAGATTTTCGCAGAGTGTTGTTTTACTTAAAGCACGGGCTTTTGAAAAATTCAGCTCCATTTCATTTATTCTACCAGGTTTAAAAGTGTTACAGATTGCGCCAGAGATTAAGGTCAATTCTCCTAACGAATAAAAATACTTAGGCTCTTATATCAAGAGACAATCTGCAGAGTAATACCTTCGGGATATGCGATTGGCTCCAATTCTGATCTTGCTATTATTTGTTGGCGTGACTTTCAGTCAAGGGAATAATCCATTTGACATTCAGTCAGATGAATCTGCTGTAGTGCCAAAAATGGAAGAATCGAAGCTTGAGCCCAACGTACAGAATTCGGATAATCCATTTAGCATCGATCAGAGCGTAACTGTACCAGTACAACTAGAGCCAGAACCAACTTCATTGGATCCAACTAATAGTGGAACCAACAGATTTTCGACATTGACTATGATCACGTCTTTGCTAAGTCTCAATTTGATTGCTTTTGGGGTCAGTAGTAATCGATTGCGCTTTCAGAAATGTCTACAATCTATAATCAATTCTAACCAATTGAAGGGACTTAAGCGGTCTGACAAGACATACTTTAACCTACAGAATATACTGTTATACTTGGCCTTTGCATTGAACCTCAGTTTGTTCCTATACATGATTTCATATAGGTTTATTGAATTGTCATTTGACCTGAAGTGGTATTATGTGCTACTGGGCGTTGTCCTTGTATATGGGATTAGGCATGTTGTTCAGCAGCTTATCAGTTTTACTTTCCCATTTGACTCGGCATCTAATCTTCACAATTATAGTCTGATGATTCATAACATGGTGTTGGGTGTTATACTGCTTCCCTTATTGATTGGTTTGCAATTTGGCCCAGAGTTCCTTGATGGAACATTCTTTATTATTGGGCTCACAGCGGTACTTTTAATCTATATTATTCGTCAAGGCAAAGGGGTCCTATTTGCCTTGAGTATCAGCGGATTCAGTATCATTTATTTTTTTATTTATCTTTGCGCCGTCGAAATTGCACCTGTCTTAATCCTCTTAAGGGATATTCATGGGTGAGTAGTCAGTGTAAGGAATAAATAAGTTGATGTCCGCAGAACCGAAAGCTCAGTCAGCCGAGACTTTTAAAAAAGTCCGGACAATACTCATTTCTCAACCTAAACCGGTTAGATCTCCATATTTCGAGTTAGCCAAAAAATGGAATTTACAGATTGATTGGAGACCTTTCATACATGTGGAGCCAGTCACTGAGAAAGAATTTCGAAGAAATAGAATAAGACCTGACGAGTTCTCCGCGATTATCTTTACGAGTAAGAATGCCATAGATCATTTCTTTAGTATCTGTGAGACAATCCGATGCAAGATGTCTCAGAGCACCAAGTATTTCTGTTTGACAAAGGCGATTGCTGACTATCTCCAGAAATTTATCATTTATCGCAAGCGTAAGGTTTTTATTGGTGAACGAAAAATCGCCGATCTCGAGACCGCATTTATGAAGCACAAGGAGAATGAAAGGTTCCTACTGCCATGCTCTAATCTTGGGGCTACTGATGTGGTCAATTACCTTACTGAGAAGGAAATCGATTTTAAGGATATAATGATGTATCGTACTGTTGCAAGTGATTTGTCCGATCTCAGCGACGTTACATATGATGTGTTGGTGTTTTTTAGTCCACTTGGAATAGAATCGCTCTATGAGAATTTTCCAGAATTCAAACAGAATGATACTCGCTTAGCGGTATTTGGTAAAAAAACCAAAAAGGCCGTAGAAGATCGTGGATTACAGATCAATATCGAGCCGACATCAGATACGCCTTCAATGACTATGGCTATCGAGAAGTATCTTAAGCTATCTAACAAGTAAATTTGCGAAACTCTTGAGCGATAGTCTATCAGCGAAGCTTGAGGGTCTCAAGTCAATATTGGGTGGTGATAAACCAGGTAAATCGTCGCACGTTAAGTTGGCCGCAGGCGATATAGATCGCTTCGAAAAGTACTATCAGCCTTCAACCGATGCAAACCAAGCAGCAGTACTGCTGCTATTAACTCAAAGGTCTAGGGGTAGTGAAGTCATTTTTATGAGAAGAGCATATCATAAGAACGACAAGCATAGCGGGCAGATAAGTTTCCCTGGAGGTCGCAAAGAACAGACTGATGACAGCCTATTGACATGTGCGCTTAGAGAGACTCACGAAGAGATTGGAGTTCCTCCAGCAAAAATAGAAGTGCTTGGGCTACTCAGTTCACTGTACGTATATGCCAGTAATCATATAGTACAACCGTATGTAGGCTACTTCAATGAGCCTGATGAAATCCAGCCTAATCATGAAGTGGCAGAAATTCTTTTTGGCTCTGTTCATGATTTTGTAACGGAGGGAACGTCTAATACAACCATTAAGACGCACGGAATAACCTTACGAGACGTTCCATATTATGACTTAAAGGGTCATATATTATGGGGAGCAACCGCCATGATTCTGACGGAGTTTTTAGACATGACAAGAGATATATCAATTTGATGATCATACGCTTAACTACATTCTTTATAGCATTCATTTTTATGTCCTCGCTGGCAGGCCAAAGTAACTGGAATCAGAGAAAGGATGTTGATGGTATCAAGGCTTTTACACGCAAGATTGACTGGACTAAGTTTGATGAGTATCGGATAGAGACAAGAATGAAAGGTAACTTGTCTGCTCTATTAGCTGTTTTTAAAGACTTTGATATATACCCTGAACTATTCGATGGAATTGATGGAGTTACAACACATGTGGATGAGCCAGACAAGTATGTAAATTATATCACGGTTGATGCACCTTTTCCGGCTAAAGATAGAGATGGCGTATATCTTAATGAGTTGAGCTATGACGACGAGAAAAAATTGTTGCACATAGAAGTTTCTTGCGTGCAGGATTTTTATGAGCCGAGCAATAAGTATATTCAGATAGAAGTCTGCAAGGGCTTTTGGGATGTTAGGCAATTGCCTAATGGAGAGATAGAACTTGTACACCAATTTGTTTTGGATCCGGGCGGTCTTGTGCCAGCATTTATTATCAATTCGCAGACTGTCAAGAATCCAGTTAAGTCCATCAAACTCCTGAAAGAACTCATTTTATTACCGAAATATCAAAACAAGAAATTCGAAATCTTATCCAAATGAAATTAATTATTCTACTATCACTTGCAACATTGTGGTCATGTCAGAACACCACTATAAATGCACCAGAAAAGCCCGAAGCTCAGGGAGAAGTTGCTGCTAGTGACCTGCCACTGTCTAAGATCGCCCTACCAGAGGGGTACAAGATCGACATATACGCTGACGATGTTGAGAATGCTCGTGCGATGGCCCTCTCGCCATCTGGAGTCCTCTATGTTGGAACAAGATCTAAGGGTGACGTCTATGCACTCAAGGATACTGATGGAGACATGATAGCTGATGAGAAGCATATCCTCCTTACCGGCGGCACTATGCCTAATGGCGTCGCTTTCAGAGATGGAGACCTGTACGTAGCGGAAGTGAATCGATTGTTGAAGTTTAGTGATATAGAAAGTCGCTTAGACAATCCTGGTGAACCTGAAGTTCTATATGATGGATATCCAACAGAAAAACACCACGGATGGAAGTTTATCGCCTTTGGACCAGATGGTAAGCTCTATATTCCAGTCGGGGCACCCTGCAATATCTGCGAATCAGAAGATCCAGTTTTCGCCTCAATTACCCGCATCAATCCAGATGGTACAGGGATGGAGGTAGTACAATCTGGAGTGCGAAATACTGTCGGATTTACATGGCACCCGAGCACTGGAGACCTATGGTTTACTGATAATGGGCGTGATATGTTAGGCGATGAAATCCCATCATGCGAGCTGAATCGTGCCACTGAGGATGGTCAACATTTCGGATACCCTTACTGTCATCAGGGCGATCTCTCAGATCCAGACTTTGGCTCCAAGGGTGATTGCAAGGACTTTGTGGCACCAGTACAAAATTTAGGCCCGCATGTAGCGCCGCTTGGCGTAGAGTTTACTCATGGCACTCAGTTTGAAGCGGACTATGGCGAAACAGCATTTATGGCTGAGCATGGTTCTTGGAATAGATCAAAGAAGATCGGTTATAGGATTACTTCAGTAGCACTTGATGAGAATCATAATTCTAAAAGCTATGACGTTTTTGCCAGTGGATGGTTAGATACTGAGACAGATGAGGTCTGGGGAAGACCAGTAGATATAGAGTGGATGGCTGATGGATCGATGCTGGTTTCCGATGATTTTGCTGACGTTATCTACCGAATAAGTAAGAAAGGTTAAATTATAAGTAGTCTAAATAGAAATTCCATTAATCGGGATTGAATCTCACATCGTACAGAAAGCTTCAAGCTTAGTATCTTTGCGGCGATTTTTGACAGCTATAGTATCAATATGCATACAGATCACAAGTTCTTCTCGCGCTTTAGTTTCGTTCTCGCTCTTTCATTAATTACCCAAATTGCACAAGCACAAACAGCCCAAGGCAACAGTAATGTTTATGTCATTGGGATCTTAATTGTGGTTGGGGCGCTAATTCTGGTTAGTGCTATACTAACACTCAGTCAGAACTTTCTATCTATAGAAGCCTCCAAGAATGGAGTTGACATTGAAGGAGAGGATAAAGGGCTATCTATTAGCTCGCTTTGGAAAGGTGCGGGCCCCCAATACACCCAAGGAGCACCGGTCACACAACTAAAGCAAGGTCATGACATCTTGCTCAAGGGCAAACCTACAGGAACACCAATTAAAAAGAGTGTTACCAGATTCTCCGTTAACCCTAAAAGCTTTAGAGGGCTATCACCCATACCTAAAGTTGTGGTCAATGTCGGTGATGAGGTAAAGGCTGGAGATACAATCTACTACGATAAGAAAAATCCAGTTGTTAAGTTTGTGACGCCAGTTAGTGGTGAAGTGATTGAAATCAATAGAGGAGAAAAAAGAGCAATAACAGATGTTGTCATTCTTGCAGATAGCGAGATTAAGCATACGCAGTTTGATCCACCAAGTATCTCAGAAGCAAGCAGAGATGATATAGTGAGCTTTCTACTCAATACAGGAGGATGGACCTTGTTTAATCAGAGACCATATGATGTATTGCCAGCGCATGATTCTGTGCCTAATAATATATTCATTAGCACATTTGATACAGCGCCGCTTTCGCCAGATACCAGTATTGTTATTGAGGGACGTGGAGAGATGTTTCAGAAAGGTCTTGACACGCTCAATAGATTGACGCGTGGCAAGGTCTATCTAGGATTAAGTGCTAATAGTGATGACGCTCCTCACGCTGCCTTAACTGGGGCTCAAAACGTAGAGAAACGATGGTTTAAGGGCAAACACCCGAGCGGCAATGTAGGAATACAGATCCACCACACGGCACCTATTGCCTCTGGCCAAACAGTGTGGACATTAGGGGTACAAGAAGTAATTACGCTGGGTGAACTAATGCATAAGGGCATCTATAATGCTCGACGCATAGTCTCTGTAGGTGGAGCGAATGTGTTAAATCCAGGATATATCGATACATATGCAGGTGCAAATATCGGAGATCTCGTCAAGGACAATTTAAAAGGAGAAAAGAATAGAATTATAGATGGTGATGTGTTAAGTGGAGCGACCTCATCGGCAGAATCATATCTGAGACATAGAAGTGATCAGGTCTCAGTAATCGAAGAAGGTGATTACTATGAGATATTTGGATGGTTACTACCCATTAAGGCGCGGCCAACAATTTCTAAGACTTTCCCCAATTTCTTGTATCCCAAGCTTGAATTTGATGGTGATACAGGCATGCATGGAGAGCAACGAGCATTTGTGATGAGTGGTCAGTACGAACAAGTCCTACCTATGGATCTATATCCTCAACACTTGTTGAAGGCAATCATGACTGGAGATTTTGAGCAAATGGAGGGTTTGGGAATCTATGAGCTTTCTGAGGAAGATGTAGCGCTCTGTGAATTTGTTTGTACATCCAAGATGCCTGTTCAAGATATACTGAGAGGGGGATTGGATATGATGCGCGAACAAGGATAACCGAACCGATTAAGAAAAATTATAACTAAGTCCTGATATGGGTTTAATAGATAAAATAAAGAAGATAGAGCCAGACAAGAAGAAAAGGCCATTGGCACATACTGCCTATGATGCTTTTTTTACTTTTTTGGCTACGCCTAACTCTGTTACCAAGAGCGGAGTTCATGTCAGAGATGGCATGGACCTTAAGCGTACCATGGTTCATGTAGTATTGGCAATGCAGTTATGCTATGTGTTTGGCACCTACAACATAGGTCACCAACACTTTGTAGCGATGGGCGAGTATCTGGGCTTTTTAGAAGGTTTCCACCTTAAGCTTGCTCATGGATTGATCAAGTTATTACCAATATTCATTGTCGCGCATGTCGTTGGACTGGGTATAGAGTTTTGGTATGCTTCCAAGCGAGGGCACGCTGTAGAAGAAGGTTTTCTGGTATCAGGAGCACTGATACCGCTGATTATGCCACCGGATCTTCCGATTTGGATATTGGTATTGTCCGTTGCTTTTGCTGTAATCCTTGTTAAGGAGGCTTTTGGAGGCACGGGCATGAATATATGGAACGTGGCCTTGATGGCGCGTCTCTTTGTTTTCTTTGCCTATCCCACTACTATATCGGGAGACGATGTATGGGTATCGGGATTTGAGCACGTGAGAGCGGGATATGCAGCAGATTATGGCTGGGCTCACAACCTGTTTAATGGACTATTTGGATGGATGGACCTTCCCAAATTTGGAGGAGGTCAAGTCGTCGATGGATTTACTGGAGCTACTCCTTTGGCACTCGCATATCAAGGAGGATGGGATGCGGTGACCGCCGTTTACTCTGAGACACAGATGTGGTGGGGTACTATACCTGGCTCTATAGGGGAGACTTCTAAGCCACTTATACTGATAGGTGCTGCTTTCTTGTTGATCACCAGAATAGCGAGTTGGAGAATCATGTTAAGCATGACTGCTGGAGCAGCACTCATGTCACTAATACTCAATGCATGGGATGCCACACCATTTATGACAGTGCCTTGGTACTATCAGTTTTATATGGGTAGTTTCTTTTTTGCGATGGCATTCATGGCTACAGATCCTGTTACAGCCGCTTCTACTAATGGAGGCAAAATCGCCTATGGATTCTTGATAGGATTTATAGGAATGATAGTGAGGGTATTAAATCCAGCATATCCTGAGGGATGGATGCTGGCGATCATCTTCATGAATACATTTGCGCCGCTATTAGATAGAATGGTATTGAATCCACATATCAGTAAAAGAAAAAAATTAACTCATGCGTAGTAATACATATGTTATAACATTTGTGATGATCATGACTGTGGTCGTAGCATTGGTCTTATCGCTGATGGCTACAGTGCTTAAGCCTACACACGACAAGAATGAAGCAATCTTCAATAAGAAAGCCATCCTTGCCGCTGTTGAGACGGAGTTAGGTGACGATGTAAAGGCCGATAAACTTCCCGAAAATGAGGTACTGAGCATCTTCGACGAGAAGATTGTGCAGACTGTTGTAGACTTTAATGGTAATCCGGTAAGCTCTGAGGAAGTTGAGGCTCGAGGATACAAGGGCGGACAGGCAGAGCATGTAGACATGAAGAAAGAAAAGAAGAAGCCTGCCGAAGAACGTATATTTCCAGTATTCACCTTTGACAACAATGGTGAAAAGATCTACATCGTCTCTATTAGAGGAAATGGTCTCTGGGATGAAATTTGGGGTAATATCGCATTGAAGGATGATTTTGCTACCGTAGTTGGTGCATCATTTGATCATCAAGGAGAGACGCCAGGACTCGGTGCAGAGATTAAAGATAATCCAGCATTCAAGAGACAGTTTGCAGGCAAGAGCCTGTATGATGAGGACGGCAAGTATACTTCAGTGGTAGTCAGAAAAGGTGGTGCAAGAAACCCATTATATGAGGTCGACGGCATCTCAGGTGCGACTGTTACGGCGGATGGCGTAACAGATATGTTATTCGCAGGTCTTCAATATTATCAACCATTCTTTAACACACAGAAAAAATCATAATGGCTGAAACTACTGTAGAAAAGAAAGAGCCCTTGTTCGCCTTTGGCAAGAAGGAACGAAAGCTCTTAACAGATCCGCTTAATGATAACAACCCGATTACCGTACAGGTACTTGGGATATGTAGTGCGCTTGCGGTAACTACATTGTTGTTCCCATCGATTATCATGGCAATAGCGGTGGTGTTCGTATGTGCATTCTCTAATCTCTTTACCTCACTGCTACGAAAGTCTATACCGAAGCAAGTAAGGATGATCGTCCAGTTAGTGATTATTGCTACGTTAGTAACGGTAGTGGAGTTGACACTTAAGGCTGTAGATTACCCTACCTATAAGCAGCTATCTGTATTCATTGGATTAATCATCACTAACTGTATTGTTATGGGTCGGTTGGAGGCTTTTGCCATGGCTAATAGTCCTTGGAAAGCATTTCTCGATGGAGTTGGAAATGGATTTGGATACGGCGTGATATTAATTGCAGTGGCATTGGTTAGAGAGGTATTCGGCAAGGGAACATTCCTGGCTGGTACTCCAGTGGAATGGAAGATTATAGGCCCCTCCGCAGAATATACAATCAACACCTTGGCTGATGGATCTTGGTTTGGGTGGTATCAGAATAATAACCTGATGGTACTTCCAGCAGCAGCCATGTTTATTATAGCGATCATGATCTGGGTACACCGTTCGTGGAATCCTAAATTAGTTGACATCTCTTAAATCATAGAAAAGTGGAATTAGTAAACGTATTTATTAAGGCGGCATTCATTGAGAATTTGATTCTCTCTTACTTCTTAGGGATGTGCTCTTTTTTGGCGGTTTCCAAGACACTTAAGACAGCCTTTGGATTAGGTCTTGCGGTAATTTTTGTATTGGTAGTGACGATGCCTATTAACTGGTTAATCAGTACTTATCTACTTGACGAGGGAGGTATTCTTGGATTGGATCTTACCTTCTTGAGATTTATTCTCTTCATTGCAGTGATTGCATCTATGGTGCAGCTGGTGGAGATGGTTATTGAGAAGTACTCTCCGTCATTATATAATTCACTCGGTATATTCTTACCATTGATCACGGTGAACTGTGCAATCCTTGGAGGATCATTATTTATGGTTTCTCGAGAGTACAGCTTCGCTGAGTCGATTGCATTTGGTGCAGGAGGTGGATTTGGATGGTTCTTGGCCATCGTAGCTCTAGCTGCGATCAGAGAAAAGATAAAGTATAGTAACGTGCCAGCACCGCTGAGAGGATTAGGTATGGCATTCTTATTGACAGGATTGATGGGTATGGCTTTCTTGAGCTTGCTCGGTATCGACCCTGCATCATTTTAGTAGATAGACATTTTTCTAAAGGAAAATTAAAATATAAACCATGCTTTCTATTATATCAGCGATTGCCATTTTCACCATAGTGATACTGGGATTGTCGTTCATGCTGATGTATGCTAACAAGAAGTTAGTACCACAGGGTGATGTCAATATCATCGTTAATGGAGATACCAGTAATCCCCTTAAGGCTAAGCCGGGAAGTTCATTGCTTACTGTATTATCAGATAAGAATGTTTTCTTACCATCTGCCTGTGGTGGTGGAGGCACCTGTGCCATGTGTGAGTGCCATGTAGACGCTGGTGGAGGTGATGTGCTTCCAACAGAGATGAACCACTTAACTCGTAAGGAAGCCGCGGAGAATAAGAGATTAGCATGTCAGGTAAAGGTGAGAGAAGACATGGAGATCAGAGTGCCAGAGGAGGTATTCGGTATTAAGAAGTGGGAGTGTGAAGTAATCTCTAACTATAACGTGGCAACCTTCATTAAAGAGTTTATCGTAAGACTGCCAGAGGGCGAAACACTCGATTTTCAAGCAGGTGGATATATCCAGGTTGACGTGCCAGAGTGTGTGGTTGACTACTCTAAAGACATAGATATTACCGCTCATCCTAATTATCACGATTCTCCAGACAAGTTTCAGAAGGACTGGGACAAGTTTAAATTATGGGACCTTAAGATGAAGAATGATGAGCCGATCTTCCGGGCCTATTCGATGTCTAACCACCCTGCGGAAGGAAATATAGTATCGCTTACAATTAGGATTGCTACTCCACCATTTGATAGAGTAAAAGGTGGATGGATGGATGTGAACCCAGGAATCTGCTCTTCTTTTGTATTTAGTCGCAAACCAGGAGATAAAGTGACGATCTCTGGCCCATATGGTGAGTTCTTTATCAAGGAGACTCAAGCTGAGATGCTATATGTCGGTGGCGGTGCTGGTATGGCTCCGATGCGATCGCATCTCTATCACTTGTTTCACACACTTAAGACAGGCCGTAAGGTTACGTTCTTCTACGGCGGTCGAACTAAGCAAGAGTTGTTTTATGTCGAGGAGTTTAGAGAAATCGAAAAGCAGTTTCCTAATTTCCGATTTGCAGTAGCTCTTGACAACCCACTGCCAGAAGATAATTGGGTTCTTAAGAAAGACCTTGACGATCCTGAGGGTGATGGCTTCAAAGGGTATGTGCACCAAGTTGTAATAGACGAATTCCTAAGTAAGCATCCAGAGCCAGAAGAGATAGAATTATACTTCTGTGGTCCTCCGATCATGAATCAGTGTGTCATCACTATGGCTGACGAGTGGGGCATACCAGAAGAGAATGTTGCTTTCGATGATTTTGGGGGATAAGAACTATAGCATAAGTTAATAATGTACAAAGCCATTCATGGAGTCCCATGAGTGGCTTTTGCTATATTGGGGCGCTTATTACTCAATTAATAAAGCTATGGCTTACACGACACACTCTCTCTCTAACAAGGATCAGCAAGAACTATTTATACATCATTGGTCTGTTCCAGAACCTGTGGCGCAACTGGTTGTCGTGCACGGGTTTGCAGAGCATGGGTATAGATACAGTCATGTTGCAGACGCATTAAATGAAGCTAATATCGAAGTGTATAGCTATGATCATCGAGGTCATGGTAAGTCCGGAGGGCTGCAATCTTATGTTCATCGGTTTGTAGACTTTACTGATGACTTGTCAAGTGTATTGCAGCGGTATAGACCATCTAACATCCCTCAGTTCTTATTCGGTCATAGCATGGGAGGGTTGATAGCGGTAAACTACTGTATTACATATCAAGAGAGTACTGCCTTAGCAGGGCTTATAACATCAGGAGCCGCTTTACAAATTGATAAGGATCTGTCGCCCTTTCTTCAAAAATTAGCACCCATACTTAGCATGATTGTGCCTAAGCTTAAGACGGAGCCTCTCGATAAATCGACGCTGACCAGATCATCAGATGTTCTAGACGCATATATGAATGACCCACTGGTCTATACCGGAGGGTTTAGGACTCGACTTGCGGCAGAACTGTTGGCAGCAATAAAAAGAACCCAAGTTAAATTTGACCAGCTAACACTGGCCTATCTCGGGATGCATGGCACAGCCGAAAAAATAGCTGACCCTGCAGGGACCAAGGAGCTTTATAATCGTAGCCAATCAAGCGACAAAACATTAAAACTATACGAAGGGCTGTATCATGAGCTTGTCAATGAGCCCGAGCGTGATCAGGTGATCAGTGATCTGAAAGATTGGATATTAGCGAGGACAAAATAAATCTATGGCACACCTACCTATGAAAGAAGACTTGGCGCAATTCAAGTTGACTATGACTTATGATATTCAGTGGGGCGATATGGATGCCGCACAACATGTTAACAATGTCAATTATCTCCGCTGGTGTGAGAGTGTGCGCATTGCCTACTTTGCTAAGATGGGGATGGATCTATCGTTCAGTGAGGGAGTAGGCCCGATCTTAGGTTATCAAGATTGTAAGTACATATTTCCATTGACTTATCCAGACACGGCGATTATTGGCTGCCGCACAGTGTCAATTGGAGAAGATCGGTTTATCATGGAGTGCAAGGTGTTTAGTCAACGTCATCAACGGATCAGCGCCATATCTGAGCAGGTCATTATACCATATGGTTATAATACGCTGACGAGGTCAACTATGCCTGAGGAATGGAGGGTTGCCATCGAAAAGATAGAAGAGAAGAAATTCTAAGGACTATGTTTTTAAGCCGTAGAAGATAGAAGCCTAAACCCTTTAATCGATAGCATTGGAGCAAATACATACTCATACAAGCCAACTAATACAAATGAGTAAAAGACATTGCCTAAGACCGTGTTCCTGAAGAATGGGATACCCGCTTCATAACAGGCTAAGAGCCCTGCCAGTGTCTTAGGGTATAGCGTTCCACTCATCCAAACTCCAAAATTGCTGATCAAGAAGAAGAGAAGGCCTGCACCAAGTCCAGTCATGGCAAGACGACCCCAACTTGGCTTTCTCATCACTCTATACGCCAACAACCCAGCTACTATAAACGAGAGATATACCCAGAGATTACCGAATACCTGAAAACCTTCATAGTACTGTGCATAAAATATATTGTTGAGGATTAAGTCACTGACCCACAGAATTACTAATGGAATGATCCATTTACTAAAGCCCTTAAAATAGCATGCGCCAAATATGGCAACAGCACCTACAGCGCTAAAGTTGGGGAGGATCGACTCTCCATCTATTAAGAAGAAGAATCGAGTGCTAATACCGACGAGGATCAGCAACACTACAATTAAGGCGTTTAAAATGGACTTATCCATACAGCGTAATTTATATGCAAATATGCTAATTAACCTAAAGCATTGTAATAAAATTTATTCCCAATAAACGAGGTCTTCACATTTACAGACCTCATGAAGTGTTTCCAGATATTTATTATCGACCTCAGTGCGTTTCACCTTGAGTGTCGGAGTAAGGATATTATTCTCTACGCCCCAGTCTTCGTTGACCACCATCACATGCGATATCTTTTTATAACCGGGTAGGTCTGTATTAGCCTTCGTCAAGGTATTTGACAGTGATTTGCCCAATTCATCTCTGGACTTACCCTTGCCGATTTCTGATGGTACTACTAGTGCTATTGGTTGTGGCAACCCCAAACCACAGATACAGATCTGTTCGATATCCATATTGTCTGCAAATTTGAATTCTAATGGTGCTGGGACAACATACTGTCCCTTGGCTGTCTTAAAGGTATCCTTTACCCGTCCTGTCAGATAAACATATCCATCTTGATCAATTCTACCCTGATCACCTGTATGCAACCATCCTCCTTTAAGGACCTCCTCAGTCTTTTGAGGATTCTTGTAGTATCCGAGCATGTTCCATGGACTCTTAGTCTGAATTTCTTGAGTGTCTGGGTCTATTCGTGCTTCTGTACCATCATAAAACTTGCCTATAGATCCAGGCTTATCGACATCTGCCGGCATGAAGGTGGCAACACCTAGGTTCTCCGTCATACCATATCCCTCACTAATGGGCATGCCGAGGTTTTTCCACCAGAGCTTATCTTGCTTAGACATAGGTGCTGCACCGACGAGCATCACACGGGCGGCATCCAGACCGAGCCCCTTTTTAATCTTATTTTTTATTAATCCTCCCACTATAGGAATCTTAGAGAGTCGATCAAGCCTCTTTTGTGGCATTCTGGCGAGTATGCCCAGCTGGAGTTTAGTATATATCCGAGGAACCCCGAAGAAGATAGTGGGCCTGGTCTCTCTCAGATTATCACCGAATGATGCTAGGCTTTCTGGGAAGGATATACTTCCACCCCAATAAAAACTTTGTGCCTCCACAGCCATACGCTCCGCAATATGGTTGAGAGGGAGATAGGAGAAAAAGCGATTGTTGTCTTTCTCCATTTTGAGATTATTTTTTGCCAGAGTATACTCGGTAGCGTTAGTCAGAATTTGGTAAGAATGCATAACCCCTTTTGGAGTGCCAGTAGTACCTGAGGTGAATACTATGGTCCATAGATCGCTAGGATCTGGAACAGGGTTGTCAGAGATAGGCTCGTGATTATCAAGGATATGTTGCCAGTCAGCACCACGATCTATTATTGCTTGTTGAGGATATTGAGGAAACTTAACGACAGGCATCTCAGTGGGCACTCCAGCTTTCATCATATCCCAGTTATCTAGTTTACCAACAAATAGCATCTTGACATCTCCGATATTAAGAACATCGCCAAGGGTGTCCTCAGTGAGCGTCGCATAGAGTGGTACCGATACATGACCAGACATCATGATGGCCAAATCAGTGATGATCCATTCTCGACAGTTTTTAGAGATGAGACCTATATTGGATTGAGGAGGAAGATTTAAAGACTTTAGATAAGCCGCAACCTTGCGAGCCATCTGTCCTACTTCAGCATATGTATATTCCTCCCATTTTGATCCAAATGGTTGGCGGAGATAGACATCCTTAGCATTGGTTTTCTCTAAATCATAGAATAAATCAATAAGTACCTTATGAGTCTGAGACATGTTACAATGGATTATTTTATCTCTTAAAAATATAAATTTGCATTAGAACAGGCTCAGCTAATAACATTATAGAATGCAACCTATGAAAGAATAAATTATGGCTTTCAGCAAGGCTAAGGAATTAAAGCACATACCCGGGAGAAAGAGAAATTATCCTTTTCATGATTTCAAGTCATTTATTAGCGATGCCTCCAGGTTCTTCACTGAGTTTAAGAGCACCTACGGTGATGTCTTCAAAGTCAGGATCGGGATGGACTCACAGGTTGTATTAGGTGGAGTAGATACTAACAAGAAGATTCTGGTCAAGGATGCAAAGAGCTTTGAGAGTAAAGAAGCCTGGGAAGCAGGCTTGGGCGATCTATTCCCGAATAGCCTCATGCTGATGGACGGAGACGAACACAAGTATCATCGGAGCATCATGCACGATGCATTTAAGAAAGAACCAATGCGGGGCTATCTGTCTCTAATGCCTAAAATCATTAGAAATCAGATGATGAAGTTGCCAGCCGATGGTAGCTGCGAGATGTTCCCATATTATAAGAACCTGACACTTAGCTTAGCCACTCAGGTATTCTTTGCGATTAGTCCAGATCAAGATTTAACTAAGATCAATCGAGCCATAAGTGATATTGTTGCTGCTGCGGCAGCATTACCTGTGAATCTACCTTTCACTAAATATCGTAAGGGTATCAATGGTCGCAAGTTTCTCAAAAAATATTTTGCTTCTATTATTCAAGAGCGCCGCCAAAATCCTGGAGAAGATCTGTTTAGCAAGTTTTGTGTAGCCAAAAATGAAGAAGGAAAATCATTTACAGATGTGGAGATCATCGATCACCTAATATTTGTATTAATGGCCTCACATGATACCACGGCTATTACCTTGACATGGATAAGCTACTTTTTAGCAAAGTATCCTGACTGGCAGCGCCGAGTTCGTGAAGAGATTAAAGGGGTAGATAGTGACCGTCTTAGCATAGCAGACTTGAGAGAATTTACCACACTCTCTGACGTGCTCAAGGAAACGCTTAGAGTACATCCTCCGCTTACAATGGTCGCTCGCAAATCTTCTCAAGAAATGGAGGTCGAAGGCGTGATGATACCCAAGGATACGCTGGTGTCATGTTCATTTCACCTATCCCACAACGATGAGCGAATTTGGACTAATCCTGATGAGTTTGATCCTGAGCGATTTAGTGCTCAGCGCAAAGAGCATATGAAATGCCCATATGCCTATGCTCCATTTGGTGCCGGGCCTCATCACTGCATCGGCTATTCATTCGCTGAGATGCAGATTAAGTTGGTGATGATTCAATTACTGCAGGGTTATAGACTCAGCTGTAGCTCTGACTATGAAGCCCCAGTTCAAGATGTCCCACTAAAAACCCCTAAGGATAACTTGCCGTTAAATATTTCTAAACTTTAGGAAGGTCAATAATAGCGAGATGATCAGAACTGTTCTTCTGATCTAATCCTATCCTATAGCGCACTACTACGATATGCTCATGTGAAATCTTTTTATTTATGCGCTACCTATTGATTATTTATGCCCTTATTTTAATTATTGCTTGTCAAGATGATTCATTCTTATTAACCCCTGATGAAACAGAGGCTGCGATCGGTCGAAATTGGCCTGGTATAGATCCATTGTTGATTCCTCATTTTATCAATTTTGAGGCTGCCGCAATACAAAGAGGGTTAGATATTGACTTGAGCATATCGAGAATAACCGCAACCATTGAAGAAATTAGTGAAGAGAATATAGCGGGCACCTGCACTTATGGGACTCATCGCTTAAGTCCTAAGGAAATTGTTATTGATGAAATTTTTTGGGATCAGACTTCGGATTTGATTAGGGAGTTTGTTGTATTTCACGAGTTAGGTCATTGTTATTTGTTCAGAGATCACAATGATCAGTGCACTGATGCGGGCATCTGGGGGAGTATTATGAGAAGTGGGACTTTGAGAGGATGTAGAGATCTCTATAACAATACAACACGTGAAGCATATCTGGATGAACTTTTTAGTCCATTATTACTGTAAAAACAAAAAAGCCTAATCCGCAGATGCGGATCAGGCTTTTTATCGAATATATAGATGGGTTTATAACTTAGTCATTTTGGAGACTCTGAGCTGGTCTCCGTGGACGATCTCATAGATATAAATTCCGGTAGACCCGAGATCACTGTAGTCTACTGAGAAACTGTTCTTGCCTGCATCAAAATATGCTGTCTTGTTTACCAACTTATTCATTGCAGTGTCATATATGTTGAGCTCTACTTCTCCATTCGTTGGGATATTAAACTCGATAGCAGTACTGGATGCCCAAGGGTTAGGAGCATTCTGAAATACCGTAAAATTTTCTCCGATAGCTTCTGCTCCTTTTTCTAAACGAAGTTGATATCGATCATGCTCTTGATACAACTCAGATGCCATATGAGATGAGTTGAAAGCAAATATTACTTCGTCATCATACATCCGCTCAAATGTTGCTCTGAATATAACCTCTCCTTCCTTTACCGCCCGTGGTAATAGCTCATTCCAGCTTATTGGGATGATGCCCTCATCAGTATGGCTATCATTGTAGTGGTCTGATTTCAATCCGATGTTGTTAGATCCAATTTTCATGAGTTGGAGTAGTTCCGGGTTAAACTGTAGAGTGGTTTGAAGTCCGAGTATGTCTATATCTTGCTTGGCTTTAATATTTAACTCTATGTACCTACCCATCTCTACAACTTCATACTCCACAGTGATTGTCTGGCTACTGCGCTGATCAGCTTCAAGGTAGCTCTGATTTACATCACCCATCTTGACGGCACTGAAGTTGATTGCATCGTCATTATTGTTTAGAGTTGTTGACAATCCTAAGATTTGACCATTTTCGAATGGATCAAATGGGTTGATAAAACTGAGCGTCTCTGGAATAAATGAATAGCTATTGGCGGATCTAAATTCGGAAGTGCTGCCCAATATTAATCTCCGAATTTCAATTAAGTCAGCTGCGTCGAGTGAACCATTCACATTTACATCTCCTGCGATAATTTGATATGGATTATCAAGTTCATCTAATCCTAATAGGTGTTGCTGAAGCAAGATGATATCAAGCGTGGTAATGCCCAGCAGAGGGTTGTCATTTAGGACAGGCGTAATATTCACATCCGTGCCGATTGGTATGCTATCAAGTTCGAAGAAACCCTCCTTATTGGTCGTAGTGGTGAGCCCAGTGAGGTTTTCGATGATAACTTCAGTGCGATCAAGAGGTTGACGATCTAAATGTCTTACAAAGCCACTTATACTTGTCACATTACTTGTGCTTGTCATCGGGATAACATTACAAGCCGATCCTATAGTATCTATTGTTACTACGGTCATACATAGACTATTCAATCCATTGTCATCAGTGACTCTGAACTGAACCATGGCCTCTGTTCCATCAGAACAATCAAAAGTGATCTTATCCGTACTGAAAGTGTCTACGGTCATTTTGCGTGCCGCAAAGCTGACGTTGCCATCGCACGCATCAAATGATCCTACGTTAAAGCTCGATATAGGTATGCTTACTTCACTTACATTAGTCAGCGATACATCGAGAGCACCGTAGCATATTGCTACTGGCCTTGTATTGTCTCTTGTAATGACAGTTAGTGATCTCGTCTCAGATGATCCATTGGTATCGTATGATCGTATGGTAACTGTGGAAGTATCCGCTACACCTATAAATAGTGTCGTGTCATTGCTTGGACTATTGGTCGTGAATGGTGCCAAGATTTCAAAGTTGAGCGTTGGATCAGCGAAGCACCCATCACCCATGCTAATGATTCCTAATTGGGTTATTGGGACAACTATGGAACAATTATCAGGATCCAAATCAAAAATCAAAGTGTCCTGAGCAAATGAGAAATCAGCACTGCCATCTTGATTGAATATAATTGTCTGCACACTTGTGTATTCCACTTCTTCGTTGTCGCAAGACCACTCAGTAACTGTCCAGAATCTGTTGTATCTGACAGTATTGTTATTGATTGTGTCTGGGGGTAGATCTTGAAATCTCGCACGTACTCTACACTCTCTGAAGTTGTTTCCAAAGAATGAAGCACCGTTGCCTGTAGGTACACCAAATTGATATAGAGATGTGAGAGCGAGATCATTGGGATCAGTACCCACTAGGTCTAAGTCGGGAGCGATTAGACTACCATCTGGATTAGTCAAATTGCCGAGGAGATCACATGAAAATGACAAATCACTAGGGGGAAATGTAATATCATCTTCCTCAAGTCTTCTAACTCTGATCTGTTGCGTGCAGGTATCGCTATTTCCACTATTATCTGACGCTCTAAATATGCGATTAGCGATGGTCGCAATATCGTCTTCATCTGGAGTGCCACAAGCGGATTCAAAGTCTAACAGTACGGTTTGTACCGTGTCGAGATCGCACTCGTGGACCTTGCCACCAGTTTCTCTGAAGAAAAAGAAATCTATGCATGATAGCGTCGTATCAGTACAGGTAATCTCTGGTGCTATTTTGTCTTCAAGATTGATCATTGCCCAGGCGCCGATTCCTCCACTGGTATTAATAGGACATCCAGAGCCAGTAATTGTTATGTTAAGAGTTTGACCTATGTGCTCAGGGAGCAAGGTGTTATTAAAAACTGTATCGCCTGATTCAGTAACTACAATTGGGTTGTAGGTGAGATCTGGTAGCGCACCAGTAATTAGATTCCGAGCTGAGGCAGTGTCAATAGTCAACTGACAACTAGATCCTAAACTCAAATTGACGGTGAGCCCTGCTAGGGTAGAATCACAGGCCGTTTGACCATTTATATTAGTCAGGCATGACAAGTATAGTAGTAACCATACTGGTAAAATCGTTTTCATCTTAATAGCCTTATAAAGTCATCTAATCAGGCACGATTAAGTGCCTTTGCTTTACTGCTATTTTTGGGAAGTCTGTGGGAACACAAGCACAAATATAATAATAAATTGTAATATGTTAACAACATTGTGCCAACTTATCAGTCTGACGACAGAAACTTTGCTTTTGCTCGTCATGGGATGTTATCATCAAACCGACAAATCACACTATTGGAACGAATAATGTGAATTAAATCACACTATTGGAACGAATAATGTGGATTAAATCACATAATTGGAACAAATGTTGATATCTTAGGTGTGCCGACACAATGAAGTTCAATAGAAAAATATATGATTCTCTTAAGTCATGGAAGTCAAAGATCCATAGAAAGCCCCTATTACTTATGGGCGCACGACAGATTGGCAAGACGACTATCCTGAAGTCATTTGGTCAAGAAGAATATGAAGATTTCATTTATCTCAACTTTGAGCAGCTGCAGAATATTCACTCCTTTTTTATAGGAGATAAGGATCCCAATAAGATTCTTGAAAAAATAAGTTTGCTTCATGGACGCTCAATCAAAGAGCATAAAACGCTGATAATTTTTGATGAAATACAAGAATGTAAAGATGCCTTGATTTCACTAAAATACTTTTGTGAACAGAAACCCGGTGTTCATATTATTGGAGCGGGTTCTCTATTAGGTCTTAGTATTGGTAATAGCCGATCATTTCCTGTGGGGAAGGTGGAGTTTTTAGAGATGTATCCGTTAGCATTTGAGGAGTACCTAGAATCAGCTGACAGCAAATTATATAGTTCTTATCTGCATTTTTTAGAACAAGATGGAGTAGAAGCCTTGCCTCAGGCATTTTTTGAACCACTACAAACAATACATAAAGAGTATATCCTATTTGGCGGTATGCCAGAAGTTGCCTCAGCATATTTAGTGAACAGAAATGTTGGAGATGCACATCAATTACAAGATCAAATTTTAAAGGCCTATCAATTAGATTTTGTTAAGCATGCCGAAAAGACAACCTCGACAAAGATCCAACAGGTCTGGAATTCTATTCCCTCACAATTAGCTAGAGATAATAAAAAATTCATCTATAAACTAATCAAGACTGGTGCTCGGGCAAGGGAGTATGAAGAGGCAATCCAATGGTTGATACAAGCTGGTTTATTATATAAGGTTTCTGGCATCACTACAGCACACATACCATTGAAAGCATACGAAGATTTGACTACCTATAAGCTCTATGTATTTGATACTAGTTTATTAGTGAGGTTGGCAGGCTTGGATCCTCGTGCCTTTATTGACGGGCACCAATTCTTCAAAGAATTCAAAGGTTCAATCGCAGAGAACTATGTCAGCCAGTGTCTGAAGACAACAATTCATCAAAATCCATATTACTGGACCTCTGATGGCAAAGCAGAAATAGATTTTGTCATAGAACATATAAGCGATTGTATCCCAATTGAAGTGAAGTCAGGAGAGCAAACCAAAGCTAAAAGTTTAAGCGTCTATCAGCAAAAGTTCGCACCTCCACTTAGAGTGAGAATATCGAATCTCAATTTGAATTTAACTGGAGATCTTCTCAATATTCCCCTGTTTTATGCCGATAGAATACCTGAATTAATTTCTAAAGTCATTTAATGAGGTGCGATTAGCACCTATGCTTGTGCTTGAATTGAGTTGTTATGTTTCTGAATAGCCTCTGTTGCAGTAAATAAAGATTTCTCTATTTCAGCTTTTTCTTCAGTAGGGATAAACTCAGCAATTCTTGATTTGAATTGAGTGTCAATATAATCTATGGCAGTTTGAACTACCTGTCGTTCTTCCAAGGGCTCGTCGACTAAGTTTTCAAGTCTCACTTTAGTGTGCTCAGCAATTTTTAACTCCTCCTGTCTTATGTAATACTCTCTCAGAATCGTGGACCAATGAATTGCAAACCTTACAAAGTTCTTCAATTCTTCCATCGATTCTGACTCAATAAAGCCTTCATTTCAAATCCTGAAGAATTGGTGCCAATGTCTACATTGCCAATATAGCTAGAAGAGGATAATTGATTCAAAAGTGACTTTTTAGGGACAACGCCTCTTAAGCTTTCAGCAAATAGAAATAGTTCATCCTTCGGACTTGCTTTTCAATTTTAAGCCAATCATCATTACCATAAGGGTGAACACGAAAACCATTGTGACGGACCTGCACACCACCCCAATCACTTAATATTTTCTGGAGATTTCCTTTAGACAAAATGCTTAAATCTCTCATTTGACTCCGAATCTCAACCATAATTCCAACCTCAAGAGTTGTGCCCTCAAGCATTGAGAATTTCTTATCCGAAGTAATCGTTCGCCGACCGATGCCAAGCGCATTGATTTCGCAGACGGCTTGATGTTTTGAGTTTAGGCGTGCTTACAATGTTCCCCACCCAGCATTAATTAAATCCGATCTCAAATCACGGACACCTTCCTCAAAATCAGGGGCATTAAGTAATATCAGAAATCCAGGATCATCGGGAAAGCCATCACGTTTTGCACCTCGATTTGCGGTCAATACGGCTAAATTTCTTTTTAGCCAATTGAGACCACGAGTCGTCCATTCATCGACTATATCATCTATGATTAAGGTTGTACCAGTCTGTCCTTTTTCAATTATTGTTTGCTCTCCTGAACAAACTATGGTGGTTACATCTTTGCCAGATTCAAACGTGGTCCACGGGAAAACTACTTTAGATTCTTCAACGTTTTCTAGGATTTCCCGTAAATCCCCTGATCGAGTTCCCTTTGTTATTAGTGTTAGTTTTCGTCCAAGCCTACGGCATGAAAATCGTCCTATGCCCTTTGCTCCAGTTAACTGTCGACGTAGAAAGAGGAGGTAGAATTAGTGTATTTATTAGTCGTAGCTATGCGCATCCAAAAATTCTGGACTGCTTCAAAATTCATACCTATGCCGTCGTCAACTATCTTTAATCTAGTGTTTCCATCTTCTTTGATTTCAAAGATCACTTCAACCTTTGTTGCATCAGCGTCATATGCATTTTTAACTAATTCGGATAGGGCTAAATGCACTGTCTCCACAAGCTTTTCGCCCAGCTCTTGTAAAAGGGCACTATCAACAGTAAACTTTAAATCATTAATCATTAATTCTGTCTTTCTTCAGAATCTACTTCCCAGGACTACGATGCAAGAACTCGTTATAAAGTAGCGTATGTCTATTCTCAATAGGTATATTCCATCCATTGATAAAGAGATGTGTGATATCCGACTTCATCTCAAATGGATCCCCTGTACTGACAAATAGATTGGCCACCTTACCTGCAGCAATACTGCCATATTGATCTTCAAGATCAAAGATTTTAGCAGGATTAATGGTTATCGACTTGAGAGCTTCCTCTATACCCATACCATATGCCGCCGCAAAGCCCGCATTGAATGGAAGATTTCGAGCATTTTCTGCATCATTGGTTCTCAATGCTACGGTAACTCCAGCTTGTTGCATGACACCCGCATTGCTGTAATTAACATCATATCTGGTATAACTACGGCCGGGTATACTTAAGACAGGTCCCGTGATAACAGGTATACCTGATTCTGCTAATTCCTTTGCCACTCTCCATCCCTCTGTCACTCCTGTGAAGATGACTTTTAGGTTTTTGTCTTTTACCCATTCGATGGCGTTTTTGATATCCTCATCTTTGTTGACTTCTATCATTAGTGTGGTATTGCCTCTGTATACATCTATGAGTGCATCATATTCAGGTTGATAGGTTTTGGGCGTACTCGTATTCTGTGCTCCTTTAGCAGAATCAATCTTGGCAAATGTGCTTAAGTTGGCCCAGATCTCATTGAGGTTCTTGATAGCCTTCTCCTGCGCTTTTTTGATATCTTCATCTGATCGACTATCTCTACGTCCTCGCTTAGCTGTAGATGGGAAATTCATGGCTACACCTTTAAACCCAGCAAACATATCATTAGGTGTATATCCATGCAGGTTGATGAGAGATGCTGTGCCTGGAAATAATCCACCACGAGGTGCGGCTATGACAGAAGTTACGCCATTGACTCTCGTGACAGGTATAGCTACTGCATTTGGATTAACGGCTGTAAGTGCCTGCATGTGAGGGATAAAGTCACCGATCTCGTTAAAGTCATTAGTTAGAGATACAGCACCTACCTCTGACATACCCAATTGCGTACCGCTATTGATAAACCCTGGATACACATGGTGATCACTACAATCTATGACAATGGCATCTGAAGCGTTTATACTTTCCCCAATCTCAACGATCTTGCCCTGATCAATTAAGACATCAGTATTTTCCTTGGTGCCATCCGTTATGGTATGGACAGTAGCATTCTTTAATAGTGTCTTATTGTAAGTTGACTTGGTGATCTGCTGGCCGAATGCCAGTTGATAACCAAGGATAATGACTAAGCTTATTATATATCGTTTCATGTTTGTTCGGATCTTAATGGTTGCTGAAAAACTCTAGTACATCCTGCATACATCTGTCATCCTCATGATGCTCGGCGTGATGATCTATGAATGAAGAGAGATTTTCTTCTGGATCGACTAGGACTCTCATGTCATCCGGATCATTAATATCAAATCTGACTACTCCATCAACTATAGTCTGTTGTGGTATGGCATAGATTGATAAAGGATGATTATCAAATATGGTAATATCTCCATCTTTGCCGACTTCTATACTGCCTACTCGATCATCTATACCCAGCTGAATAGCAGGATTGATTGTGATCAATCGTAATGCTTCATTATCTGATAGTCCTCCATATCGCTGCGTCTTAGCTGCTTCGTGGTATAGGTGCCTGATTAACTCGCCTGAATCGGAGTTAATAGAGGTGACAACCCCATTTTCAGTAAGTATAGCAGCATTATAAGCGGTGCTATAGTACACCTCAAACTTGTAGGCCCACCAATCAGCAAATACTGATGCCATTGCTCCATACTCAGCTAATTCGGGAGCTACTTTGAATCCTTCATTGACGTGTTGGAAGCAGATCTTGTCAACGCCATAATCCCGGAGTACATCGACTAGCATCAGGATTTCATCAGCGCGATAGGAATGACAGTGTACGATGATCTCTCCCCTTAGGATATCCGCCATAGTCTCCATCTTGAGATCATATGCAGGGGGTGCTGCAGCAGCATTTGGTTTTTTATTGTAGTTATCCCAAGACTCCATGTATACTTGAGCTTTTCCGAATGATTCTCTAAAGATTTGTTCTACCCCCATCCGAGTACGAGGGACGATGTCACTGCGCTCACCATGTACTCTCATAGGATTTTCTCCGAGTGCAAACTTTATAGTTCTAGGAGCATCAACCATTTTCATGGCTTCAGGATTGAAGGTGCCCCATCGATGTTTGATGGTTTCACATTGCCCCCCTACAGCATTAGCAGAGCCATGCATGGCATGTGATATGGTTACACCACCTGCAAGGGCACGGTAGATTCCTATGTCGTAAGGATTGATAGCATCGCCTACATCTACATTGGCAGTATTAGGATCAGTCGCCTCATTAACAACATCAAGAGCAATGTGACTATGTGCATCAATGATGCCCGGCATAACATATTTACCTGCGGCATCTATAGTCTTGACATCACCAGATACAGATAAGCCTTGGCCAATTTGGTCAATCTTACCATTACGAATAAGTACATCTGTGTCTTCAAGTATATCGCCAGTTACGGTGATCACGGTACCATCGATGATGAGGATATCGCCACGCTCTTGAGCAAACAGTGATATACTGATGGTTAGGGCGAATATTGTTGCTATAAATTTGTTCATGATATGATTATTCAGGTGATTCAATTTTTTCGCCAGTCATGTCAAAACTGCCAAAGTCAGGAATACTTACTGTTCCTTCCAGCGAATCATCTTCCAAAGTGATATCGTTGGATACTGCAATGGTAAAGCCTCCATTGTCTATGGTAAAGTCAAAGGTGACATTGTTGCCATCGACTTCTACATCTGTGGCCTCATAGGATTCTCCTGGAGCTTGATTGCTGGTGATAGATATTTCATAGCTATCGCCACTCTTGACAAATGTCATCTTGCCTTGTGGGCTCATGCCAGGTATATCTATACTGTATGAATATGATCCTGAGAAATCAACTTCTTCACCGCTATTTTCAGATTTCTTTTTCTTCTCCTTAATTTTTTGTTCAAAGAGCTCTCCTTCTATGAAGACCTTAGAAATCTGGGTTTTTTCTTTAAAGAGCGTATCAGTTGTTACAATAATATTTGCAGTTTTGCCGCGAGCAATTGAGCCGGTGACCTGATCTATGTCAAGTGCTCGTGCAGCATCAATAGTGAGCGCACTTAATGCATCGTCAAAACTCAAGCCATGATCTATCAGTCTCTTCACTTGACTGTGGATTTCCTTAGCCTTGACATCAACAAAAGAGAATGCGAACGGGTGGTTGGCCTCTGCGAATGCCGCAGCTTGCGAACATGCCGCTGTAATACTCTCCTTTTTCTTGTTGAGCAATGCCTTTTCTTCATCTGTCATATCCTCATCGTCCGAGTCGTCCGCATCAGGCAGATCAAGAGAAAATAGAACAGGTTGCGAATTATTTTTGAGAATTGACTGCACTTG
The DNA here is from genome assembly GCA_964489125.1 of uncultured Saprospiraceae bacterium. Taxonomy (GTDB): domain Bacteria; phylum Bacteroidota; class Bacteroidia; order Chitinophagales; family Saprospiraceae; genus GYS-P2D. The sequence continues at coordinate 17,431 of CAZAXY010000005.1, read as the reverse complement.
TGGTGCTGATTTTACTTCACTCAGAAATATGCTGAATCCTAACTCCTTCTGCAAGGTGAGTGCCCGACTCACATCCAATGTTGATTCTGTCTGGAAGTATATTGGGATTGAACCATCAGTAGCACTATAAAGCGCCTTAGTCGCCGCATCTTGCCCTCCTCTCTTTCTATTTAGTGGATTTTCTCTATAACTTTTATGATGCTTTGCTCCGATTTCAGCATTCTTATAGAGTTCTCTGAATTTGGCCATGACTCCAATGGTTGTTGCGGGGAAGACACGTGATGCACCTTGGAACTTGGCATATATGGACATATCTTCTATCATAACACTTTGATCATAATCCTGACCTGACATGTTGATCACAGAACCCATTCCTGGCAGCATTCCTTGATTCGGTACTGCATGTGCTACAGCGAATCCCGCTTGTCGTAGGCCTTTGACCGAGTTGTCCGAAGGAGAGAACTCCGAACTCATACTCTTCTCTGGCGTGATACCGGCAACATCGTTAGGAGGATATCCTGGTCTATCCACATCGACACGCTCGTCGTCATCAGTATTGCGAATGCCTGCGTGAGACAGGGTTGCTATGAAAGCTGGATAAACGTGAGCTGAGTCAACGTCAATGACCTGAGCACTAAATGGTATGCTTACCGACGGTCCAACCGATGAGATGATTCCGTCTGTCATCACTATGGTCCCATAGTAGGGCGCAGTGCCAGCAGAAGGCGTGATCAGAGCGTTAGTAATAGCGTAGGTATCCGTTACTTTAGGTAGATCGATCTGCGCTATTAATCCAATGCACCATGAACAACTCAAATAGAATAGGAAGAGTTTCTTCATATGATTAAATTGAATAAGTAGTTTGATCTACCCAAGTTACTATGTTATCATAAAATGGGCGATGTCAATCAAGAAGTATTAGACTAACAAATAACATATTAAAATAAAATGTAATTTGTATTTTTGTCTTTTACAAAGATTTAGTTAGCATCCGATAAGTAGACATCAATGAAACAAATAGTCTTAATACTTAGCTTGATAATGAGTGCAATCATATTAGATGCGCAAGATGATGGCTTAGTAAGAGATTGGACTAAAGAAGTCCTTTCTCAAATGTCTATAGAGGAGAAGGTTGGGCAACTCTTCATGATTAGAGCTTTTTCTAAGGATGATCCTGAACATATAAAATATGTCAAATCTCAAATAGAGAACTATCATGTTGGAGGGGTTTGTTTTTTTCAAGGGGATCCACTTAGGCAAACCAGACTCGTCTCAGAATATCAAAAACTTTCTAAGCAGCCATTACTAATCGCTATTGATGGAGAGTGGGGATTAGGGATGAGATTCCCTGATCAGGCCATTAGCTTCCCCAGACAGATTACGATTGGAGCAATAAGGGATAATCAACTAGTATACAGGATGGGTCGAGAAATTGGCCGACAGTGCAAGCTATTAGGCATAAATGTAAACTTTGCACCTGATGTAGATATCAATAACAATCCTGACAATCCAGTCATCAATATGAGATCTTTTGGCGAGGATCGCGATAATGTCACTGCTAAAGCCTACTCCTATATGAGGGGAATGCAAGAGATAGATGTGATGTCTTGCCTGAAGCATTTCCCTGGTCATGGTGACACAGATGTAGATTCACATAAAGATTTACCAATCATACCCCATAATAGAGCGCGCCTTGATAGTATAGAACTCTACCCATTCAAACAATTAATAGCTCAAGGGGCTACATCGGTGATGGTGGCCCATCTAAGCGTACCGGCATTAGATGATCGAAAAAATAGACCTACGACATTGTCTGGCCCAGCTATAGTTGACGTGTTACGCAATGAACTGAGATTTGATGGCATCGTATACACAGATGCCATGGAGATGAAAGGGGTTACAAAGCACTTTGAGCCAGGCATGGCGGACCTTGAGGCTTTTTTGGCGGGCAATGATGTAATACTCTTACCTGAGGATATTGCTCAAGGATATAAGCGGGTACTAGATGCTGTAAATAATGGTACTATATCCATGGAGCGTCTTGATAAGAGCGTATACCGAATATTAAGAACTAAAGAAATATTAGATCTGCCAGGTAAGAGATCTTGGACTAATGCAACTAATCTTAATCAGGAGATCAATAGCGAGGAGGCCGTAAATATTAAGACAGAAATCTATGAAGAAGCACTAACCCTTGCGAATAACAGTGCAGATGTACTGCCTATACGCAACATCAAGAAACATAACTACGCTAGCATAGCATTAGGAGCCAATGAACCGAATGCTTTTCAAAAGAGACTAGAGTCTTATGTGGATTTAGATCATCATAATATCCCCAAGGATGGGGCATCGACAGAATATCAAAAATCTCTTGAGAAGCTCTCAAGCTACGACCGTGTTGTCGTCAGTTGTCACGACATGAGTTGGTACTCTCGTAATAACTATGGCCTTAACGATGAGCAAATCCAATTCATCAATGACCTGTCTAAACGCACTGAGATAATTTTTGTAATGTTTGGCACTCCATATGCATTGAAATGGTTTGAGGAGGTTCCTACAGTGCTGGTCGCATATGAAGACAATGAACTCACACATGAAGTGGCTGCTCAAGCGCTATTTGGTGTAACTGCTATCAATGGGCGATTACCGGTGACAGCATCTAAGAAATATCCAGTCGGACTGGGGATTAAGATCCCTTCCTTGCAACGTATAGGTTATAGCACCCCAGAACGTGTAGGCATGGAGTCTGATACCTTGAGCAAGATAGCAGCTCTTGTTGATGAGATGATTAGAGAGAAAGCCGCTCCTGGATGTCAAGTATTAGTCGCTAAGGATAATAGAATAGTATATCATCAGTCCTTTGGTCATCACACTTATAATAAACAGCGACCTGTAGTTAATACAGATGTCTATGACCTCGCTTCCGTCACTAAAATTATGGCGACAACGTTGTCTCTAATGCATTTGGATGACAAAAATCTATTTGATGTTGACGATCCAATTAAAAAGTATATTCCTGAACAGCAAAAAAGCAATAAAGCAGATATCAAATATGCAGACATCCTTGCCCACAGAGGAGGGCTGATAAGTTGGATTCCATTCTACAAAAATACGCTTACAGAAAAAGGTGCAAAGAAACCTTCTCAAGAGTACTATGGTAAAGAAAAGACGGAGTCTTTTCCTCATTTTGTAACACCTGGACTCTATCTAAGAGCAGACTATCAGGATAGTATTTATCATCAGATTTTTCAATCTGATCTTCGGGAAAAGAGAGATTATAGATATAGCGATCTGGCCTTTTATATTAGTAATCGAACTGTTGAAAACTTGACCAGCCATCAAGTTGACACTTATGCCCAGGAGAATTTCTATGATCGACTTGGTCTACGGACGACAACATTTAACCCCTTAGAGAAATTCGATAAGAATAGAATACCACCTACGGAACAGGACAACTACTTTAGGATGACTAAAATTCAGGGGACAGTACATGACATGGGTGCCGCTATGCTAGGAGGAGTCAGTGGGCATGCAGGCTTGTTTTCTAATTCGCAAGATCTCGCAATACTCATGCAAATGCTATTGAACAAGGGATATTATGGAGGATACAATTATCTCAAGCCTGCCACCGTTGAGCAGTATACTCGTCGTCATTGGGCAAGTTCGAGACGGGGATTAGGCTTTGATTTAAAAGAACTTAATCCTGACAAGACAGAAAACATGTCTGAGTATGCTAGCCGCAATAGTTTTGGACATTTAGGATTTACTGGTACAGCAGTCTTTGCCGATCCTGATAATGATATCATATATATATTTTTGTCCAACAGGACTTTTCCTTCTATGAGAAATAATAAGTTAGGCAAGAACAACTATAGACCCAAGATTCAATCCCTAATTTATAAATCTCTTATTCCTGAAGAGAATCGAGATTTAGGACTTTCATCTCTTTAAAGATGTGATAACTTGAGGGCTTAATCATCATATGCCCTTATCGCTTAGCATAGCTTATAGATATCTTTTTGGTAAGAAATCCACTAATGCCATTAATGTCATTACAGGCATATCCGTATTGGGTATCGCTATAGGTACTGCTGCACTCATTATTATTATGTCTGTGCTCAACGGATTTGAGCAAGTCACGAGGAGCTATTTGGATACGTTCAATCCAGATATTAAGATTATCCCAGCTGAAGGAAAGTTTTTTTATAGTAATGAGAATTGGATATCTCAACTCGAAGATATCGACGGGGTAGCAGTTTTCACCAAGACATTAGAGGAGGTGGTCTTTCTGGAATATGGAGATAAACAGCATGTCGGTATCATCAAGGGAGTGGACGAATATCACAACGATGTGATCAATTTACAGCCCTCTATGGTTGGGGGTGACTTGGACTTTAGCCCATCAGAATATGGAAGTCATGCGGTGTTGGGACAAGGAGTAAGCAATAAGCTCAATGTATCACTTGACAATCCATTCACCCCTATTATGGCGCATGTGCTTAAGCGCAACAAGAAGATTTTTGATAAGGACTTCAAATCTCGACCTCTACTTGGTCGTGGGGTGTTTTCGATTAAGAATGAACGAGATAATCAGTACGTTATCACGTCATATGAAGTAGTAAGTGCCTTGCTCGATTTGTATGGGCAGATATCTGCAATAGAGATAAAAATGACAGACAGTGCCAATGAGTCATCGGTCCTAAGTGAAATACGTGGGCTAGTAGGAGATGATTATGAAGTCTTAAATCGCTTTGAACAGGATAAGTCAAATCTTAGGATCATGAAGGTTGAGAAATGGACATCATATCTCATACTTGGCTTTGTGTTGATATTGATCACGTTCAATGTAATAGGTTGTCTTTGGATGATCGTATTAGAGAAGAAGAAAGACATCAGTGTATTGCAATCTTTCGGAGGACAGAAGTCATTCGTCAAGCGAATATTTCATTATGAAGGTTTGTTGATTAGCGCTATTGGTTTTTTAATTGGATTCGCCGGTGCGACACTATTCTATGTCTTACAGAAGCAATATGATTTAATTGGTGTGCCAGAAGGATTTGCTATCACTAGCTATCCTATAGAGATGAGGTTTTTTGATGTAGTGGTAGTTCTGGTGACAGTATTAGTGCTTGGATATCTCGCCTCAATCCCAGCGGCATCTCGAGCGAGTCGTGTAAGTGCACAAGTTAGGTATGAATAATCATTCGATTATATTTGCGGTCTTGTTATGGAGGATTGGAAACTAGACTTTGAGTGGCTTAGAATTAGGCACTTTATTAAAGATAGATTTGATCGTAGTGAGTTGCCAGACCTTAACTCCATTTTGTATTTGATCGGGATTCAGGAGGTCAATCTACTGAAGAAAAATCTTACAAAGGAGGAAAAACAAGATTTGATGCATGTTGCAACATGCCATCTGCTGAGCTTAGATGGATATTTTGATTTTGTAGGCCAAGATGAAGATGGTTGGCCACATTATAAACAAGTTCGTGTCCTTCCTGTCGAAGGAGTAAATGCTCAGGAAACTTTTTTAAAAAATTTAGTGATACAATATTTCAAGTCATACGTCGAAAATTAAACATTATGAAAGGATTACTAAAAACCGGATTACTCACTCTTATTATAATGGCTCTATTGAGTTGTGGAGGGGATTCAGTAAAAAAGGCAGTTATCAAGACGGAATTTGGCAACATGACTGTTGAGCTTTACAATAGTACTCCGATCCATAAAGCGAATTTTATAAAACACGTTAAGGATGGCTACTATGATGACTTGCTGTTTCACAGAGTCATACCGACCTTCATGATTCAAGGTGGTGATCCTAATAGTAAGAATGCAGCGCCAGGACAGCGACTTGGTACTGGAGGGCCCGGATATACAATTGAAGCTGAGATTGGAGCGCCTCACTTTAGAGGTACTCTTGCAGCAGCACGAACTGGAGGACCTTCTAACCCTGATAAAAGATCGAGTGGATCCCAATTTTATGTCATTCAAGGACAGCAGCAGACGCAGCAATCTCTTGATCAGTGGGCTCAGCGAAAGGGAATCCAGTACAATGAAGCTCAAATAGAAAAGTATATCAGTGTTGGAGGCAGACCAGATCTGGATGCAGAATATACAGTCTTTGGACAGGTGGTAGATGGTTTTGAAGTAATAGATAAGATTGCCGAGGTACAGCGAGACGGTGCTGACAGACCTGTGTCTGATGTGAAAATGACGATTAAAATGTTGAATTAATGATAGAAATGAGAAAAGTATTGATAGGGTGCCTTGTGGTCATATTAATGACGTCATGCTCAAAGAAGACCTTAGATTTTGTCATTCAGGCGCCAACAGATAATAAAGCTCCAGCAAGCTATACCTTCATCAATAAGTCTGAAGGATTTGATACTTATTGGTGGGATTTTGGGGACGAAGAATTGATTTCTGATAGCGTAGCCAGTCACAAATATTTGCTATCTGGGAGTTATGATGTTACCCTCAAGGGATTGAAAGGAACAAAGGTCAAAGAACTTACTAGGAGCGTAGCAGTAGTAGCACCTGAGAAATGCTTGGTGCTAATTGAGACAGAATTGGGCAATATGATGGTGCAGTTGTTTGATGAGACACCAGTACATAGAGACAACTTCATAAAACTCGCTGAGTCAGGTTACTATGATGGCTTACTTTTTCACAGGGTTATTAACGGATTTATGCTACAAGGTGGTGACCCGGAGAGTCGTGGAGCAGCGCCAAATCAATCTCTTGGTACCGGTGGACCAGGATATACACTTGATGCGGAGATTAGACCTAACATAGGACATATAAAAGGAGCTCTTGCCGCCGCTCGTCAGGGAGATGCTGTCAATCCTGAAAAAAAATCTAGTGGCTCCCAATTCTATATCGTGGACGGTAAGGGGGTATCAGAGGCTCAGCTTACGCAAAATGAGCTGAGGTATGAAATTAAGTATCCCGAGGGTGTTAAAAACCTTTATTTAAGAGATGGTGGTACGCCATTCTTAGATCAGCAGTACACAGTTTTTGGTCAGGTCATTGAGGGGCTCGACGTCATCGATGCTATTGCATCTACACCTACTAATCGTGGTGATAGACCACGTACGGACGTATCAATGAAGATCACTGTTATCAAATAATTGCATCAAGTAAAAAAGGTATGGCGGAGATATTGGGTCTAGATATTGGTGGTACTGGTATTAAGGCAGCACTGGTAGAGTTAGAAACTGGAGAATTCACTAAGGAGAAGATTAAGTATGCAACACCACAGCCATCAACATTAAAATCTGTGGCCGTGGTTCTTAATCAACTGATGGATGATTTTGACTGGCAAGGCAAAGTCATCGGTTGTGGATTTCCATCTATAGTTAAGCAGAATGTTATTCATTCCGCCTCTAATATTGATAAATCTTGGTTGGGGGTAAATCTCAGGGATTTCTTCTTAGAATATGTGGGCAATGATGGTGCATATATTAATGATGCAGATGCTGCGGGACTGGCCGAGGTATGCTATGGTGATAAGACACACAAGACTGGAACAACGCTGATGCTCACTCTTGGTACGGGTATAGGCTCAGGGCTATTCTTGGATGGGAAATTAGTGCCAAATACAGAGCTTGGCCATTTGTCTTATAAAGATTCTATTTGGGAAAAATATGCCTCAAATGGCGCTCGTAAACGACTCGATCTGGATTGGGACGAATGGGGCGACAGGCTTAATAGCTATATTAACCACGTGGATAAACTCTTAAATCCTGATCGCATATTGCTTGGTGGAGGAGTGAGCAAGAAACATGAGAAATTTCTCAAGCACATAGAACTCAAGGATAAAGTGCATATAGCCTCGATGCAGAACAATGCAGGGATAGTTGGCGCTGCGTTGGCAGCTCAACATTTGTTGTGATAGGAAACTTTATTCGAACTCAAGGGTAATTCCTGTAAAACGGAGAGTTACGGAATCAATTGAGGTATTGCAAACAAAACAATGGAGCTATTCATAAAAAAGGCTGCTTTTAATAAAGCAGCCTCTCAGTTCTGGTTATTGAATTGAGTATAATTCTTAGATACTTTCTTTTTCGTAGTAGTTTATCATCGACAGAATGATTGGATTTTCAATAATCATCGTAGGTAGATCAAACAGGATATGATGCTCTTCGAACTCTTCTATCAAGGCATCTTTTAATAGATCCATACCGTGCTCCACATTACCGAGAAGTATCTGACATGATGCATTTAGATACTGTAGTCGATAGCTGAAAGTATAGCTATCTGCCCGCTTAATGATTTTTTCCGCCTCATCATACTTTTCTTGTTCCATTAAGAAGAGTATGTAATTTTCCCAATACTTAGAAACTTCTAAGCCCTGTTCAGCGGCCCGATTGTAGTAGTAGCTTGCTCTATCTACATCATTAAGCTTATGATAAGCCCTGCCAAGCGCATCGAAATATTCTTCAATGCCATTTTCTATTGAAATCGCTTTTCTCAATATCTTAACGGCACTATTGTAGTCTTGATTTTTGATATAACATTTGGCTAGTAGATAGAGTGCTTCATCACTATAGTTATCTATTTCGAGCACCTCAAAGAGGGTTCTTTTAGCTTGATCTACTAAGAGCAATTTGTATTCGCAGTGAGCAATATTCATCAGTAAGTCGAGCTCTGGACCAAAAACAGCCAGTGCTTCTTGATAAATCTCTAATGCTTTCTTGTGATGATTTTTCTCTACTAAGTACTCGGCGCAATCATAGTAACCCTGTTGAAATCCAGGATTGATGATAAAGCTATACTCCGATGCCTCGATAGCTTTGGCATACTCTCCTACACAAGCAAAGGAACTAGCTAAGTTGTACCAAGCAAGATGATTATATGGATGATTATCTACTATAACCTTATGCAAGAGGATGCTCTCTTCAAAGTTTTTGCTTTGGTTGACACTCTCATTCATAAGAATAAGGGCTTCCTCATTATTAGGATTTAATATGAGCGCCTTTTTCAAGATTTGGAACATTTGGTAATATTCCTGTAGACTCTCGCAATAGTATGCTTCAGCTACATATACATCTTGCAAATCACTTGGATTACAATTCTTCTTAAGTTCTTCTATGAGACTACTTGCTTGATCGTATCTCTTTTGAAGGATGAAAACATTGATTTTTAACAAATTCAAGTCAACCTCATTAGGAGAGACGATCTCCGCCATTCCGATTGCATCCAAGGCATGATCAAGCAGACCCTTATTGATTAATAATTTGATCTTGAGAGTTCTGAAATCGGATCGGTAGCTGTATTGCTTAATAGCGTTATCAGCAGCGACAATAGCGCTGTCAAGATCTAAGTCTTCTTGGTAATATGATATGATGCGGAGGTATTCCTTATCATCGAGATATAGTCGCTTGCCATCTTCAAGAGAGTGTTCATACTCCGCTATTAGACCCAAAATACTATGAGACAGTTTAATTCTACTATCCATTCTTTTTTAACTATGTCTGGGATTATATCCGAGGCGAAGATAACTAAATAGAGAAGTCTCAAAATTTTCTGACAATGTTTTTTTTCCACAATCCAAAAAAGAATTGACGTATTAAATTATATCACATGTTACACATGTTCAGCAATTTATACATTGCTAAATTCAAGATATATTGAAACCAATTTCTTAATGCACTAAGAGTCATTCAGAAATATATAATGATTAAAAGAAATGGATGCGACAGATCAATTCTTTCCAGCTCGATCAGAACGCAATCTTTTGATTAATCGTTCTTTAAATTTCTTATCAGCACTAAGAAGAGCTAGAATCTGATCCTCTGATAATACCTCTCTTAAGTCAGTCAAATACTGTTTGAATAGGAGATAATTGGCCTCTTCAATTCTGATGAGCTCATTAATCACATTGACTCCTTCTTTTGGTTGTCTGACAAGTGCTCGTTTTTCGTCACGGAGATTATGCCTAGAAGCTTCATAGGTATTGAATATGGGCCAAAATATCTGACCCTCTTCACTCGATAGATCTAATTCGCTAGTCAAGTGAGCTATTCTAAGCGATTCGATTTTCTTGCGATCTTTCTGTGCCGAGGCACTTATTGATAGTGCAGTGAGCAATATGATTATTATAAGTTGCTTCATCTTCTTTTAATATGAGTTTAATTCTATTATGTCAATGTCTTCAATATGATCATCCAGATAGTCTAGTATAGACTGGTCAAGAATCTCAAGGCCAGTATCTGTGATGTCATTGGTATATAATAGGTCGTCACTACCTATGTCCTCAAGGTCCATGATATATGCATATACATCTGCCTCGCTTATCTGGTCTAGAGTAAGTTCCTTATTGCTTCCTATCAGATATATACTGCTGATCGCTAATAATAGGATGCCCGTTGCTGCCCATGCTCTGGGCCGTCGCCATAGCGGTACGATCGCCGCATGCCTATTAGAGCTTACGGTATTATACAATTCACTAACATAGCTTGGCGAAGGTATTGTTCGATCCTTGTGATCGTGAAGCTTCAACAAGAACTGAGCATCTAACTCTCTCAGCTCTCCCGTTATGTTCTCATGTTTATCCTTGTACTCCATATGTAGATATGTAGTGTTCGATCTTTTTTACAGCATGGTGATATGCCGCCTTCAATGCACCTTCACTTGTAGCGAGCACGACGGACATATCTCCATATTTCATTTCCTCATAATATCTGAGGCTAAACACCATCCGTTGCTTAGGAGGCAATGTATCCATAGCTATTGATAGTGTTTGTTCAATCTGTTCAGAGCTGAGTTCCGACTCAGCTGGTACTGGACTCAGCTTTCTAGCAATATCATCAGGGCTCAAGGACTGAATCCTATTCTTCTTAAGATCTCGCAGCGTCTCATTTACAGTGATGCGATATATCCAAGTATATAGCTTAGAGTCACCTCGGTATTTATCCAGATTCTGGTAGACCTTAATAAGTGACTCTTGTAAGATATCATCACATCGACTGTGCGTCTTGACCATATTATATATTAGCCCATACAATCGCTCACCATAGGTGTCAACTAACAACTTGAATCCCTGCTCTCGAGTAGATTCCCTGCTCAGCAACGCTTTTATGTTATCATCTACTTCCGTGCTTATTGCTTTTATAAATCAATAAGTTAGTCAAACCTATTCGCCTATTAGATGGCTCACAGCCTAAAAGGTTTAATTCTATTTTTGCCCTTAGCACTAATTTTTTTAAGCACCATGTTTAGTTTGATCTGCAAATGGGTATATCATCTGATCGGATGGAAGGTAGTCGGCACCTATCCCCATGAGATACCCAAAAAAATAATCATCGTTGCACCACATACTTCTTCTTGGGATGTGCCACTTGGTTTATTGGTAAAGTTCTGGCTTAAGATGGATGCTCAGTATTATGTAAAAAAGGAAATGTTTAAGGGAATGCTTAAGTACATATTACCACTAACAAATGCCATTCCTATAGATCGTAGTGGCAATACTAATTTTGTGGATAGCGTCATTGCAGATTATAAGCAGGCGGAGAAGCGCACCATATTAATAACGCCCGAGGGAACCCGCAAGAGAGTTGAAAAATTCAGAACGGGGTTCTACTATATAGCTGATGGAGCGAAGATTCCTATTATTCCTATCTCATTCGATTTCGAGCAGAAGAAGATCGAAATCCATCCTAATTATTATACCAATGGCGACGCCGAAAAAGAAATCGATGAAATAGAGGATATTTTCAGAGGAATTCCAGGTTGTGTACGTGAGTATAGTTTTGTCTAACTAATTGATCAGATGTATAATTCAGAACGAAGTGCGAAAATATATGAGCAGTCCAAGGGGTGGCTAAAATCTCAAGCATCGGTTGATGAAATTGAGGAGATACGGGAAGCATTGAGATATCATGAATGGAGATATTACGTCCAGTCGGATCCAGTATTAACTGACAAGGAGTACGATCAACTGTTTTTGCAATTAAAAAATATTGAGTCAACCAATCCAAATTTAGTCTCACCAGAGAGCCCCACCCAAAGAGTTGCCAGTGATCTCAACCCAGAGCTGGATGCCGTGCCTCACATCGTCTCAATGCTATCGCTTGATAATGCCTACAACGGAGACGATCTCAAGAAATTTGATGAGCAGATCAGGAAACTTGCAGGAATACCTGAGGAAGAAGATATCCAGTATTGTGTGGAGCCAAAGTTTGATGGAGGTAGCGTGGCGATGATTTATCGTGATGATCTGTTTGATAGAGGCGCGACTCGTGGCAACGGGCAGATGGGAGAAGTGATTACGACTAATCTTAAGACCCTGCCGTCGATACCGCTGAGAGCTAAGTTTTCAGATAGATCCATTAAGACCGCCGAAATAAGGGGTGAAGCAGTGATTCGCCGTAGCACATTCGATAAAGTTAATGCTGCTCGAGCCGCTCAAGGGAAAACATTATTTGCCAATCCTCGTAATGCTGCCACAGGCGGGCTTAGGATGAAAAACCCCAATGATACAAGAGAGCGAGGATTGGAAGTCTTTGCTTTTCAACTGGGACATGCCGATGGTTCAGATGGTCAAAATATATTAGATCAGATAGATAACCACTTTGATCAACTGGTACTGTTAAAAGAGATGGGATTCAAAGTCCATAATCTTGATGAAGTACTGTGTCAAAATATTGATAAAGTCATTAGTAGAGTACAATCTTGGGAGAAGAACCGAGATGACTATCCCTACGAAATTGACGGTGCTGTTATAAAAGTTAATAGTACCAAAATTCAAAACCTGTGTGGCTCTACTGGACATCATCCGAGATGGGCAATAGCATTCAAGTTTAAGGCAAAACAAGTTGTTTCGACCCTGTTGGATGTAGAGTATCAGGTTGGTAAGATCGGATCGATAACACCTGTAGCCAAAGTAGAACCAGTTCATGTCGCTGGAGTAACGGTTTCCTCAATTTCATTACATAATGAGGATTTTATCAAGGAGCGGGATTTGCACTTGGGGGACAAGGTATTAATTGAGCGTGCAGGTGATGTAATCCCATATATAGTTAAGGCGGTGGAGAGCGTACGAACTGGTGATGAAGCACCCATCGTCTTTCCGACCCATTGTCCTATAGATGTTTCAGCTGGCGTAGAATTAGTAAGAGCAGAAGGAGAGGCCGCTTGGAGATGTCCATCCTGCACCTGTGGAGCTCAGGATCTGGAGCGAATTGTTTTTCACGTGTCTAAGGTTGCTATGAATATCGATGGATTTGGCAGAGCATATGTCGAGCGTTTTTATGAGATCGGTCAGCTTAAGGATATCGCTGATGTATATAATCTGGATTACGATGTGATACAAGGACTCGAAGGCTTTGGAGTAAAGTCGGTGCAAAAACTACAATCGGCTATTGAGAAAGCCAAGAGGAATCCACTATCCAAATTACTTCATAGCTTGACCATTCACCATCTCGGCAAGAAGGCTTCTCAATTGATAGCGCAACAGATTGAGTCTATATATGATCTGGTAGATTGGGATCAAGAGCAATACACAGCGATTAAGGATATTGGACCTGTTGTAGCACAGAATGTTCAAGCCTACTTTAGCCAACCAGAGCATGTTGAGATGATAAAGAGAATGGAGTCATACGGCGTCAATATTACACAGACAGAAGAAGATAAACCTATAGAGGTAGCTGATGATGCACTACTCAAAGACAAGACGATACTATTCACGGGAGCATTACAGGAGATGACTCGTAATGAAGCTAAACAGATGGCCATAGTCGCTGGCGCCAAACCGCTAAGCGCTGTCAGTGCAAATCTAGACATTTTAGTAGTTGGCGAAAAAGCAGGCTCAAAGCTTAAGAAGGCACAAGCCATAGGAACGGTGACTATCTGGACAGAAAAAGAGTTTCTTGAACATCTTAATCCGGCTTAAGAATAGTGTATAACGTAAGCCTCCTGCTAAAACATAGAACAAAAACTTACGTTACTCTCAGGTCGTCGTACTTTTGTGGGCGAATAGTAATATCTAATAACGAGATTATAAAGTACAAGTAATAACATGCAGAACTATAGTAGTGATGTTGAGGCGGTAGATGCATTAGCTCAAGCGTATAATGACTTAAGCGCAGAGATAAGTAAAGTAATCGTAGGGCAGAAAGAGGTGGTTAAGATGGTCCTTATCTCGCTGTTCGGCAATGGGCACAGTCTTCTGGTCGGGGTGCCGGGATTAGCCAAGACACTTCTTGTAAGCACAATCTCAGAAGTACTTGATCTGGAGTTCAAGCGTATCCAGTTCACACCAGACTTGATGCCATCTGATATCACGGGCTCTGAGATATTAGGAGATAATAGAGAATTTAAGTTTCATAAGGGTCCACTATTTTCTAATATCGTCTTAGCCGATGAGATTAATCGTACACCTCCTAAGACCCAAGCAGCACTACTCGAGGCGATGCAGGAGCGCAGCGTGACGATCAGTGGAGACAGATATGAATTGGCTAAACCATTCTTTGTTCTGGCTACTCAGAATCCTATTGAGCAAGAAGGAACATACCCGTTGCCAGAGGCTCAATTGGATAGATTCATGTTCAACATACCATTAACCTATCCAAGTTATCAGGAGGAGATCAATGTGGTAAAGGAGACTACTACAAGTAAGAAGGTCGCCTTAACTAATGTGCTAACTGCGGAGCAGATCTTGTACTTTCAGGACCTTGTAAGGAAGATTCCAATCGCTGACAACGTACTTGAGTATGCAGTGTCTCTTGCGGTTTCTACAAGGCCGGGTACAGAGAAGGCAGCAGAAATCGTCAATAACTATATTTCTTGGGGAGCTGGCCCGAGAGCCTCGCAGTATTTAGTTCTGGGAGCAAAGTGCCATGCTGCTATATCTGGTAAGTATTCTCCCGATATCGAAGATGTTAGAGCCATAGCCACTTACGTGTTACGGCATCGTATCGTGCGAAATTATAAAGCAGAAGCAGAGGGTATCACCGAAGAGGATATCATTAAGAAATTGTTGTAACACAACATTTTCTGTCTTTTGATCATCTTAGAGGTGCTATCTTTTTAGGATATATTGAAGAGCATCACATATGATAAAAGCAATAAAATACACTTGTGCATTGGTCTTGGTTGCTATCTTGACCTTGTCTTGTGGTGTGTCAGATCCTACTAAAACGGCTCAAGGTAGGCCCACGGCTTTAGGTAAGATGAATCAGGTGGTGGTGATTTCAGATGATGTGGTATGGAATAGCATAGTTGGGGATACGATTAATTACCTCTTTAGCTCTGCATATCCTATTACTCCAAGTCCAGAGCCCACTTTTGATCTGCGAAGGTTCCAAGTTGGTGAGTTAGCATCACAACCGCTTAAGAAGCAATTAAGGACATATCTCATCGTCGCCAATCTGAGTGATGAGGAGTCACCTACCACTAAGTTTATTCGTGCTGATCTGGGCGAAGAAGGCTATCAAAGGGCCATGACTGATCCTACATTTAACACTTCGGTTGGACGTGATAAGTGGGCCAATAGTCAAATCTTGATCTATGTATTTGCCAGATCTCTTGATGAGTTGGCTACTGCGGTAGAGAAAAATTATGACGGTATTGCAGCCAAGGTCTTAGAGCATGACTCTGAGCAACTGTATGCAGCAGCCTATGTATTAGGAGAGGGTGATGGTTATGCGAGCATGACACAGGAGCGATTTGGTGCAAAAGTCAATATTCCTGGAGATTATAAAATTGCACTAGACAAGCCTGAGGACAATGGATTGATCTGGTTTAGACGCGATATTAAGGAGTCTGTAATGTGTATAGCCGTGCGACAATTCCCTTATGATGGCCCAGTCTCTATTGAGAAGGATGCCGTAAAAGCAAATTTTGATGTGTTTGGCCGTAACGTGAGTAGTGATGCAGACAATTCCTATATTCAGATCAATGATGTCGACCTTCCGATGCTTCATTGGGATAAGACGGTGGGGGATAACTTTGCCAGAGAATATCGAGGTATCTGGGAGATGGAAAATGACTTTATGGGAGGACCATTTATGACCTATGTTATTGTCAATGAGGAGGAGAAGAAGTTCCTACAGATTGATGGGTTCATCATGGCTCCTGGCAAAACTAAGCGAGATATGCTTCAACAGTTTGAACTCATCGCCAGCAGAACAAAGTGGTAAGATCTCTATAGGTATATTTAAACTGCATCTCTGGAGCTTCTTAAGAAATTAAAACTCAGTACCTAAAGACAATGTGAATCTTGGATTCTGGACAATGCCGCTCTCTACGCCCCATGCGTAATCTGCTCTGATAAAATGTCCTAATAATAATATCCGCGCACCAAAGCCGTAGCTATAGACAAATGGATCTCTATCTAAGTCAACCTGTACTGAGATGTTTGGGCCCATAATCGTCGTTGTGTTAATGATGTCATTGAGCTCAGATGCCGGAGACAGGCCATACCATGCAGAGCCAATATCAAAGAATCCAGTTAGCTGCACATTGCGTAAGAACTTTGACTTCAATTCTCTTGTACTGAAATACTTAAAGATTGGAATGCGCGCTTCTGCGCTCCCCAATAAGTAGCTCTGTCCATTGCGTACGTTGTGATCAAAGCCTCTAAGATTAGGAGCTATAGTCTGAAAGGCAAAAGCCTGGTCCTGGCGCACTGGAACATCTTCACTAAAAGTTGGGGTGATCCAGCCATCTACGCCACCTACGAAATATAGGATGCGTTCTGAACCAAACGATGTGGCACCAGAAGACCTCAATGCGAGAATCGAATTACCTAGGATAGGAATGTAATGTCTCGCATCGAAACCAATCACCGTTGTAAATGCTCGACTGAAATCTAAGTCAAGACCATTTGCGAGGCTTAAGTCAAACCTATTGATGGCTTGTACATAGGCTTTATAGCGTGTCCCTTGTCTGAGATTGAGGTCAATCTCGAGTGTATTGTCATAGACGAACTCTCCTTTGACGGCGATCCGTTGCTCATTGGATTGTCCTAGTTCCACGGCTAATGGAGTGCGATTGAGAAAATGTGTTTCATCTATCCGCACCGTGGCAATTCCCCTCAGGCTAGTATAGGTATCCAAGGGATAGCTAGCACGGTATAGACCTACTAAGATCTGTTCACGTAGGCGCTCGTTCATGATCTCTTCGCTAGATTGCTTGCGATATATAGCATAGCGATGATCGAGACGCTTACGATTATCATCCACAGTTGCAAAAAACTCTGTACCTCTGAAATCAGATGCAATCCGAACTCCAGCAGAAACCTCAAAATCTTCAAAGATGTCTTTGGCTACAGCCTTAATTAGGAATCCAGTCTGTTGTGCTTCTATTTCATTATTGACGGCAGTAGTCTCCAGACCATCAAAGAGTACTTCATTGTCCACTCTTGTTATGATGTCCTCAAGCTTGAACTGTCTCCTTGAAGCTACAGCACGAGCAGGAATAAATT
>CAZAXY010000004.1:0-73060 GCA_964489125.1 uncultured Saprospiraceae bacterium | reverse complement strand
GAGGTGACACAGCAAATAGAGATACGCTTGGATTTAAAGTGAGTAATTTAGGTTTAGTATTAGCCAACGATACTGGGCGGAAAAAAATCAAGCGACTAAATTTTTCACTTGGTCTCAATCAGCTTGCAGACTTTCATGATAACATATTATATGATGGAATTACTCCAGGAACTCGGACCGAACGATTCTTAGAACAAGCTAATCTTAGGACCATTGAAGAGCTTGATGCATTCGAAGGTGGTCCGGCATTTGACGTGGACCTCATCTCAGATGAGGATGGGGACACGTTCTACGAAAGCGACTTTTTCACTTTTGAAGAAGATATCTTGAAAGTAGAAACTATTGAGAGATCGGGGACATTTCATGAGTTTTTCCTCAATATTGCTGCTAATCATAACGAGAAGCTGTCATTTGGTGTAACCATTGGATTTCCAATTATCAATTTCAATGAAAGAAGAGAGTATCTGGAAGAAGATATTTTTTCAATTGTGCCAAATTTCTTCGACGCTCAATTCATCCAAAATCTTAATACCTCTGGATCTGGGGTCAACTTCAAAGGTGGTATTATATATAAGTTGAATTCTAAGATTAGATTATCAGCTGCGATACATAGTCCTTCCTGGCTCATGCTGACTGATGAATTTAGTACGTCATTAGATTTTTTCACCGATGATGTCAATGTTGATGGCTTAATATCAGAATCACCTGAGGCAGAGTTCGAATATTCTCTTCGAACTCCGTGGCGTGCACTTGCTGGCATCAGCACTATATATAAAGCCGGAGATCTTAGAGGTTTTTTTACTGGAGAGGTCGAATATGTTGATTATACCAACAGTAGTTTTAATCTCACTGCTAATTCGAATGACCCAGGAGATCAGTTCTTTGAAGACGATCTGAACGGGGAAATCAGCGATCAACTTTCTCAAGCTATTAATATAAGGCTAGGAACAGAGCTGGCACTTTCTAAATTTAGGGTAAGGGTTGGGGCTGGCCTCTTACAAGCACCTTTTGAGGATAGTAATTTTGCTGACGTAGACTTGCAACTTAATGGAGGGCTAGGCTGGAGAGAAAACAAATGGTATGTAGATCTTGCCATCAGCACAAGACAGCAGACTCAGACTTACACTCCTTATAGATTAATTGACGCGAGTAACAACCAAATTGTAGGATTAGACAGTAGAATCAGTCAGTTAGCTTTAACAATCGGCTATAAGTTATAATAAAAAGGGCCCGGAGCAAGCTGCTCCCGACCCTTGAGTTTCTACATTTCTTTAATATCTATTAGCCAACGCAGTTACTCCATAATAATCATACGCTTAGTTGCGACTTTGTCACCAGCGCTCAACTGATAATATAGCAAGCCACTACTATTGAGATCAGACTGATCGATGACTATAGAATGCCCTCCTGAAGTGTAATTCCCCTTGTCAAAGTAGAGCTGACGTCCTGTCATATCAAATACTGATATCTCAACCAAAGAAGGTTGATCTATATAAAATCCTATTGTTGTTGAATTGCTGAATGGATTTGGCTCATTCTGATATAATTCAAACTGTGTGCCTTTGACAGATTCAAAGACTTCAGTGTATTGAAGTGTTAGCTCGACGCTTTCGAGAGATTCTTTAACATATATTTCGGAGCGAATCTGAGAATCATCTATCTGCACTGCAGATGAAGTCATCATATCTTGATGTGATATCACATGGAGGGTGATTTCTATATCATGTGTCCCAACGGGATACACATCAGAGAGCTTAAGAATATCATTATCAATTACATAATGAGAAATCGGAAGTGTTCCACCATTGATGTCAATAGATGTAATATCAAGGTCCTTGACTTCCATAGATAATTGAAAACCATGGATAATCTCGTCATAAGAGTGTGTAAGAACAATCTCTGTGGTTTCGTTAGCCTTGAGTTCATTATTACTAATCTTCATTTCGGTCTGCACACTGCTTCTTGTGCCAGCAAGAGCGGAATTCGCGATTGCGTTTCCGTTAACATCTCCGAGCTTCACAGCGGTGAAATGGTTATTAGTCTGGTTAGACTGTAGATCACCTATGTTAATAGTCTCGCTAAGAGGCCATGGACTATCTACAGAAGTGAACCCTTGATCTGCATCTAAGAATACCCAAGACTTCTCTGAATTAAATTGATTGGTAGTACCTAAAATCAATCTTCGGATATCTACTAAATCTAATGAAGAAACACGCTCATCACCATTGACATCAGCTGCGATAACTTGATATGGTGTGTCAAAAGATCTCATTCCGAGGATATACTGCTGGATCAAGACCAAATCAAGCGTACTGACACCATTGAGATAATCATCATTCTTAGACGCCCTCACTTCATAGTCCTGGCTGTTAGGAGTACTATTAAAAACATAATCCCCAGCTACATCTGTAGACGTCTGACTATTGAATGTTGTACTTGCAGCGGTAGTAAATACATTAGCTGACTCTAAATCATCACCCATAGCAGTTGTCACCCTACCAGAAATAGCAGAGAATCCTGTAAGCACATCATCACATACACCAGCATTGTCATCAACTCTATAGTTGACAATGCAGAAGCTTCTATTATCTGATTCATCCCAAACCCAAACTCTAAGTTCCCTGTTGATTGTTATGCCATTAGGTACACTATCACATGTCAAGCTTATACTAGGGACATTTCTATCCTCGCCACTAAATGAGTAAGTCAACTCACCTCCACAGGCATCAGTGCTACTACCATTCATATCAAAGTCAACAGCCCATATAGTAACCATGCCATCTTCGCCCAAAGAAGTTGAGATGCTAGTTACACATGACGCTATTGGTGCGACTTCGTCTGTAATTGTAAATTGACAGAGTTCTTCTGCGATATTATTACAATCATCCTGAGCTGTCCAAAGCACATTGTAAGTACCAGGCGCAAGCATTGTATCGATCATAATAGACGCTACAGTATCACTGACAGCAGGATCTATAATTAAGTCAAAAATATCATCTCCGTCAATATCAACGCGTGCAGTCCATGTCAACTCATCAGTACAGCCAGCATCTGTGCCAGTTGCTGATAAGGTGATTCCAGATAAGCCACAATCCGCTCCTACAGAGAATGTAGGTGAACCACATACGATTACCGGATTAGTATTATCTGTTACAAGGATAGTCTGAGTGAATGTTGTCAATCCCTCGTCGCTATCTGAATTGGCAGTGAAAACACACCAATCAATAATTGTAAATGTTCTTAGAATTTTTCTACAGAATCCTTCTTCACCATCAACTAAGAATACTTCTTCGTCAACAGTCTGTACGAGATTATTACAAGTCTCACCTGATATAACTACCTCACCAAAGTCTTGATCTGCACAATCTACCGAAATTTCTGCCTGAGGAAAACTAATGCTTACTGTATCAATATCTCCCAAATTGAATTGTTTAATACAAATTGTATCGGTTTCACCACTAACAAAGTATGCTACTTCAGCACTCCCGACATTACAGATACTATTGATGTCATTGCGGATTATCCTGAAGTCTATATCAAGTTGTGAAACAGCACATGATGTGAATATTGCAGTAGGCATATTGACAGAATCCATCAATGCCTCCTCAAAGCTTTCATCACATCTTAAGTTTATAGTCGATGAACCACAATCCACTTCAAGAGTACCAGTCTTGTCCTCTATTCTCACTGTTGTCCATCCTAAGTTAGTATTGCCTGAATCATCTGTAGCACGAAATTCTATCATATGTTCGCCAAATAAAACCCCATCTGCATCGATGCTCGTGATGTCCTCTTGAGTAAATTTTACAAAAGGTCCAAATCCAGTACTATCATTACCCATAATGGAGTCTACACGAATTCCTCCTTCAAATCTCCTTATTTCCAACAATACTTCATCACAAGCATCAAAGGTTCCAACATTAATATTGTCTGGAGTGATTTTAGCGGAGCATTCAGCGTTGGAAGAAGATATGCTTACAATAATTCTATCCTTAATAATAACATTAGGGCTGATTTCATCAACAACGGTGACTGAAGTAGTACCAAAAGAAGAATTCCCGCACTCATCGGTCAGCTCATATGTTATTGCATGAGGTCCGAGCGGCAAGCCTCTAAGAGTAAAATTGTTCGCTGGACTCGCAATCAACCGAGTACTATTAGGCAATGTTACAGTGGCAATCCACGTGATATCGTTGATATCACTACAGTTGTCAATTGTATTAGTGTCAATAGGACTTGGAACCTGAAAGTCAGCTTCACAGATCCACGGTTCGGTTGATATAGACCCCTCTATATTGGGGACTTCGAATTCTGGACCTTCGATATCACTTACCTTAATAATCTGTGTGTCTTCCCATACATCACGGGTACACCAGTTTACGTACTTCCATGTTCTTACAAACTTGTAGAAATTAGGGCAGTTTGCGTCAGGGAAAATCAAATCAGAATCGCTATACTGAGTAAATACTTGACAAAATCTCTCTACATCCTCATCGTCGATTCCAAGCGGTCTAATGAATGGGAGCTGCGTAATTACTATAAAGCTGCTGTCCACTATAATCTTATGGATAACTGTACCAATAAAACTTGTTCCATCAGCTAGCTCTATAGTTTCAATACTAGAACTATCCCGTGGCACTTGAACTGTGATTGTAGTAGTGTCAAATTGTGGCTCATCACGACTTAGTGGCACCGACGGATAAGAATTAAGAATTGCGTCATTTGGATCAGCATTAGGGAATCTAGAACTATCGGAGAAAAAATTTCGGAGCGACGCTGGATCTGTTTCAGTTCCACACTCTATGGTCACTTGTCTATTGGGGGAAGTGATCATTGAGCTATCTATCGGTGTAAATCTGAATTTCTGTCTACAACCGACAACTCTAGATGTCACTCCGTGCGCGGAGAACATACTTGCGCTCCAGGTTCTGGTTATAATATATCCACCGCAGACAGTATCCGGAGTAAGGACATCTGTCGGTGTTACATTAGTTGCTGCTCCACAATTATCCATAAATAATGGATTAAGATCTACACTTAGTTCATCGCTAGACATAAAATCGTTTATATCCGCACAGGTGAAAGTGCATTCTGGTGTCACTACAGTAGCAGTATCAGGGCACATACAGTCGCCCGTTAATACTGGTGGTAATTTGTTTTCTACTGTGAACTCGCCCCAACACGAGACGTCAGTACTAATATTCCGGACTGATACGATGAAGTTACCTGGTTCTGTAAATTGAATTCTTGAACCGACGTTAAGTGGCAAAAATCCGCCACTTACTTCTGCACGTACGCCGTCTAAGGTAGATCCTTCTTGGGCTGTAATGGTGATCTCAAAATCTCTCTCTACGAAAGGGTCAGGAAAACTTACTAAGATATCACTGGCGTCGATGACGATTTCACAAGCGTCATCAAGTGAAGCTTGTAACTCGCCAAAACAAGTCAAACCTTGTGCTGACAGGCCAGATAAAGAAATAATGGTAGATACAAGCCAAAGTAAAATAGCTCTATTCCCTAAGGAGTAAACTTTGCTCATAGGCATTGCTGTGAATTTTGGTTAAAAAATGATTGAGTTTCTTTAACCGATGTGACCATTGTCACATGCTTTATGAACAGTGTAGGGATTAAGAGATAATGTATTACGAGGGGACGTAATTAAGTTCTTGAGTTCTGAATATGGTTCAGTTATAGCTTATGCCATAGCTGTTTAATTCTTTTATACTTCTATACTTAGGGATTCAATAAGGGGTGGGAGATGGGTACAAATGTATGTGAGTATTAAGAGTATGGTATTGAAACAGGCGGGTATTTATCAAAATTAATCTGACTAATAAATAATTTATTTAATGTGAGGCATACTCGGCAGGCTTGGTAAACGTCTGAACCCAATAGTCATGATACTTTGACATCCCAAAGTCTGTCACTGACGGATTCATAAGCATTTTGCAATGACTTGGACTAGATATCCAAGCGTCGAAAACAACATAAAAGTCGTCATAACCCTGACCAAGGTTCTCTCCTATATGCGTCCATTTGTAATTTAAATGGTCTAATCTATCTGCCAGAGTTCGGCCGTCTTTTGTTGTGTGTGAAAAGAGTTTGTTTCTGTATAGGTAGCGGGCATAGTGCCTAGAGACTTCGTACAGCTTAACATTCCATCTAAGTGGAGGAGCCGGTAGCATATAGGTATCTCCACACTGACATCCTCTCTTTCTTAGCGCATTGACTTCATTGAGAACTCTAGATATGGATGTCTCACTAGGTTGGCCAACAACCGAAGCCGATATCAGCGTCAAAAACGCTATAATAATCTGTCTGAATTTGCTCAAGTGTATTCCTCTATGATCTTGCCTACCGCTTGTTCTAACATCTGATATACCTCTTGAAAATTGTTATCATAGTAGGGATCAGGAACCGCTCGGTTTTCTCCTGGATAAACGATATTGAGTATTATCTTTATTTTGTGAGTACTACTATTTGTACGGTCTAATTGTCTTACATTCTGATAATTAGAGCTATCCATGACGTAGATGATGTCATAGTATTCTAAATCACTGGCTATGAATTGTCGAGCTCTCTGATCTCTGATGTCAATACCATTGCTCTCTGCGATGGAAATAGATCGCCTATCTGGGCACTCTCCGACATGCCAAGCACTTGTACCAGCAGAGTCTACCTCCCAATCTAATTCCATAACATCGATGCGAGATTGTAATATGCCATGAGCCAATGGACTGCGACATATGTTACCTAGACAGACCATGAGCACCTTCATAATATTTTGATTTATGCCAGATTAAATGCTTTTTGCACTTTATCAACATAGTCGAGCTTCTCCCATGGGAAGAGTTCTACCTCGACTTCAGTTCGTTGTCCAGCATTCTCAAAGACTTTGGTGACAGTTTTAGACTCTCGGCCCATGTGACCATAGGCCGCAGTTTCGGCATAGATCGGTGTACGAAGATTGAATCGCTGCTCTATCGCATATGGGCGCATGTCAAATATTGAGTTGACCTGATCCGCAATTACACTATCCTTTAGCTTTTTTCCATTCTCACCTTTTAGATTACAGGTGCCATAGGTATCAACAAATATACCGCAAGGTTTGGCAACGCCTATTGCATACGACACTTGTACCAAAACTTCACTACAGACTCCAGCAGCTACTAGATTCTTGGCGATATGTCGAGTTGCATATGCTGCAGATCTATCAACCTTAGAAGGATCTTTACCACTGAAAGCGCCGCCTCCATGAGCTCCCTTGCCCCCGTAGGTATCTACAATAATCTTACGACCTGTAAGGCCAGTATCGCCATGAGGGCCGCCTATTACAAACTTGCCCGTAGGGTTAATATGGTAGGTTATATCTGCCTTGAATAGCCTCTTAATCTTTGGCGAAACTCGCTTTTTTACTCTCGGTATGACATAAGAAACTATGTCCTTCTTAATTCTTGCAAGCATTTCTTCGTCCTCTGCAAAATCGTCATGCTGCGTTGAAACTACTATGGTGTCTATTCTGAGCGGCTTATTAGTATCGGAATACTCTATGGTTACTTGAGACTTGGCATCTGGCCTTAGATATTTTATACGCTTATTCTCTCTTCTCACTGCTGCTAACTCCTCTAGTATAAGGTGGGACAAATACAGTGGCATAGGCATATAGTTCTCGCACTCCGTTGTAGCATAACCAAACATCATTCCTTGGTCTCCAGCTCCTTGCGCATTGGCCTTAGACTCGAAGTCATCGGCCGCCTTGCGATCTACTCCCTGATTAATATCTGACGACTGCTCATGGA
Organism: uncultured Saprospiraceae bacterium; assembly: GCA_964489125.1. GTDB lineage: Bacteria > Bacteroidota > Bacteroidia > Chitinophagales > Saprospiraceae > GYS-P2D. The sequence continues at coordinate 65,261 of CAZAXY010000004.1, read as the reverse complement.
TTGCACTAAATACACCACATGAGTTAGCCTCAAACATATATTCCGCTTTAGTGTATCCAATCTTACGGATGACATCTCTTGCTATCGTTTGTACATCTAAGTAAGAACTCGTATTAACCTCACCAGCGAGCACAACTTGACCTGTAGTCACTAAAGTTTCACAAGCTACTTTAGAATTAGGGTCGAAAGCCAAAAAGTGATCAATGAGCGCATCGCTAATTTGATCAGCTACTTTATCTGGGTGGCCTTCAGATACGGACTCAGAAGTAAATAAGTATGGCATTTATATTCTTTTAGAAATATGTAGTGATTAATATCTGTAATATTCTGGTTTATAAGGGCCTTTTTTAGGCACATTTATATAATCGGCTTGTTCGGTTGACAACTCCTCTAGTTCGGCACCTATTTTGTCCAAGTGCAGGTAAGCAACCTTTTCATCTAGGTGTTTTGGTAAAGTATAAACTTTGTTCTCGTACTTATCCGAATTCTCCCAAAGTTCAAGTTGAGCCAAAGTCTGATTCGTAAATGAATTAGACATTACAAAAGATGGGTGGCCCGTAGCACAACCAAGATTTACTAATCTTCCTTCTGCCAAAACAATAATATCCTTGCCTTCGACTACGTACTTATCAACTTGTGGCTTGATCTCAATCTTACTATCCCCATGCTCTTTATTCAACCATGCCATATTAATTTCATTATCAAAATGACCTATGTTACATACTATGGTTTTATCCTTCATCATTTTGAAGTGCTCTTCGTTGATGACATCTTTATTACCTGTAGCTGTAATAATTATATTTGCTTCCGGAAGTGCATTGGCCATTTTCTTAACAGCATAGCCATCCATTGCAGCTTGCAATGCACATATAGGATCTATCTCCGTTACGATTACTCTACAGCCTGCTCCTCTTAATGAAGCCGCAGATCCTTTACCTACGTCTCCATATCCAGCTACTACAGCTACTTTGCCTGCCATCATGATATCAGTAGCTCGACGTATGGCATCAACACAAGACTCTTTGCATCCGTATTTGTTGTCAAACTTTGACTTAGTTACTGAGTCATTGACATTAATTGCAGGAAGCGCAAGTGTTCCGTTAATCTCTCTTTCATAGAGTCTGTGAACACCCGTTGTTGTTTCTTCACTCAATCCCTTGATACCTGGTACTAGCTCTGGGTGCTTATCGAGAACTATATTAGTTAGATCACCACCATCGTCTAAGATCATATTAAGTGGTTTATCTCCTTCAAATGCAAACAGAGTTTGCTCTATGGCCCACCAAAATTCTTCTTCAGACATGCCTTTCCAAGCATATACCGGTACGCCTGCTTTCGCTATAGCAGCAGCAGCATGATCTTGAGTAGAAAATATATTACAAGAAGACCAGGTCACTTCTGCTCCAAGTTCGACTAAAGTTTCAATTAAAACGGCCGTTTGGATAGTCATATGAAGACAACCTGCTATACGAGCACCCTTTAGTGGCTTGCTGTTTCCATACTCTTCTCGGAGTGCCATTAACCCTGGCATTTCGGCCTCGGCTAATTCTATTTCTTTGCGGCCCCATTCGGCCAAATTGATATCTTTTACTTTATACATGGAGAACTTTTCTGAATAAAGGTGCGAATATGGTACATCCCTAAAACATATGCATAAAAAAAGAGACTCTAATTAATTTAGAGTCTCTTATTTTATTCGCTTGTTAAAAATTAATTATTTCACTATTATCATATTCTTAGTAGCTACGAACTCATCCGTAATCATCTTATAGATGATCGAGCCCGTGCTATGTTGTACCAAGTCTCTGTCTACTATTACCGTATTGCGACCAGCAGGATATTCTTGAATCATACTGCCAACGAGTCTTCCGTCAAGAGAATAGAAGTTCATTTGCACTGTCTGCTTTGTAGGAATAATAAAGTCTATAGTTGCAATACCTGAAGTTGGGTTAGGATTATTCTGACCTAATGAATAACCTTCTAACTCGAAATCTTCAGTCAATATAAAGTTACTCGGTCTCAGATCACTATTATACGTCTCCGCATTCATATGATCGGTAAGATCTACTGTTCCTGCTCGACCTGCGAAGTGCAATTTTAACATAGTCCCATTAGCTGGTAAGTCGACTGTACTATTAGCATGGAAGCTAATCCTCAAGATTCCTTCTGATATATTGTAGTTGCTTTCGCTAATTTCTATATAATCAGAAGTAACCTCTACTAATTGCTGTCCTCGTAGATCAATTGACATTTGCATACCTCTGAAGTCCAATTCGTCCGGTGTATTTATATGAATAGAAGAATGCGACCTTTTGAGTTTAAGCGTTTGGAAGTCTGAATTTCTACTCTTAGCCGTGGCTAGTGTATTGTTTACATCACCTACCTTGATCGCATAGAAATCAGCTTCGTACTGACTCTCCTCAAGAGATCTAAAGTGATATTCTTCATCATAATTTGTACCACCACGTCCCTTCATTACTTCTGAATCAGCAGTAATAAATCTCCAAGCCTCAGCAGTAGGCGCCACGTATGATAGGCCGAGTAAAGCTCTACGTAATTCTATTATATCAAGCGCGTTAATAGTTCCAGAGTTATTAATGTCTGCAGCTATTAGAAGCTTAGGATCTTCTATTTCGAGTGTCCCTAATATGTGATTCTGAATTAAGATCAAGTCAAGCGTAGTAACACCAGAAACCATATGATCAACTTTGCTTGGACTTACCGTATAAGGCCTATTCATCTCCAGCGATTCAAATCCATACAGCCCTTCACTATCGGTAACATCATATCCTAACTCCTCGCCCGCAAGAGCAACATTGAAGTTGACTGCTCCTCGATCATCAGGACCTATCACGGCACCTGCAATTTGCCCAGACTCTAAGGCTGATGCTGCATTGCCGATACCAGGACAGCAACAGTTGAAGATCTCTATATCACCCAACCCAAATTTAGAGAATCGTGGATCGAGCTGAAACTCTGGAGTGATATCTGCAAAAATTGCAGTAGAGTTCAAATTCCCACTCAGGTCTGTAATATTGTTTGAAGGTATATATGTCCCCTGTGGACCATAAGAGTTACACTCACCCGGTACTAATGCCGGATCCAAACAGTCAGCCATCGCCCAAATCAAGGTATCACATATACCTGCGTCAGTGCTTACTTCATCAGAACCAAAGGCCACACCACCTGAGCTATTCAATCCGAATTCCCATGGATCTCCTCCGTCAATGCTTCCTACTGAAATATCTGTGAGAAGATCAAAGTTGTTGCCAGCACCATTTAACTCGAATAAGTAAACTCCGGAATTATGGACGGTACCTCTCTCCCCTAATAACATCCTACTACAATCTGTACTGAAGTCTATATCTGTGATTTTCTCTCTTGTACCTTCATTAATTACTTGGAATAGTTGTTGATTGCTCAACATACCATTTGCATTGTCGATGTCCAGCGTATAAAGACTCTTCGGTCGGTTGCCACCTCCGTCACCTAGATTATTACCTCCTCCAGCAAAATTCTGCTGAATGAAGAATATCTGTCTCGTACACTGGTTGAGTTCAATTGCCCATACTACCTGATCAGCTGGATACGGATCAGAGAGGAATCCTGCACCTCCCGCTGGAAACGGATCAATCACTTGCTCAATCACACCTGTTGAAGCATCAATCACATATATACGTCCATCAGAAAGGTTTGTACCATAAAGCGTATTAGTAACCTCGTCATAGGCTATATTTCCCCATCCTGTCGGCAATGGATTGTCAGCGAGGTTCGTATCTAAGAATCTGCCTGGAACTACCGTCCCTCCAACAGGATTAGCAATAAAGTTATTAGTTGTTGTTACAAGAGTCTGTACATTATTAGGATTAGCGAAGTTGGTAGCATATATACCTTGCTCTCCGCCTGGCCCTAATGCTATTGGCGTAAATGGATCTCCATCATATGCATATACATTGGAGGCTCCAAAGAAGATATTTCCATCCGTATTCCCAACAGACGTACCATAGATCTGTCCTAATTGCTGGATAGTCCATGTTGTTGGATTAGTAATATCGAGAACATCAGCGCCATTTGTTGCTGGAGCAGCCCAATCATCACCAGGAGTTGCTTGATTGGCAGGTCTAAGATCAAGTATAGCCGCCACATCATTATTGCCAAACGATCCTGCTGAGCACGTCACTACGGCCTGTCCGATGAATTCTTCATCTGGACAAGGACATAATTCTTGTGGCGGTGTGATAGGAATTATAACCATATCCTCATCATCATCATCCGTCTCACCTACATTGCCGCCATCATCATCACCATTTGCTGTGCCATCAAGGCCATCATCGCTATTCTTTCTAATATCTGGATCACTGTCTATATCGTCACCGTCATCTGCCGTAATCTCAACTATATTCATCAACTCAATTTCAGTCGAAGTATCTGAGATTTGAAGAGTTATATCGAAAGTCTCCGTAGCTCCCGCAGCTAGACTTGCAATTACGTATTGGAAATTATTACCAGTTACATTTGCAGGAAGATCATTTGACACAAATGTCAAATCTTCATCAGCAAAATCTGTCACTTCAATGTTAGATGCGTCTAGAGTACCCTCATTAACTACAGTTATAGTAAAAGTAACCTGATCTCCCAGATCAAATGGGCCTTCAGATTCAATAGTTTTTTGAATAGAAAGGTCATATCTGTCCAATGGAATTACTACCATGTCTTCATCATCATCCTGAATTCCATCACCTAAATCATCAGTGTCTTTTCTTACATTAGGATCACTATCTATGTCGTCACCATCATCTGCTGTGATCTCAACGATATTCATCAACTGACTACCTGCAAAATCATTATTTATGCTATATGTGATTTCAAATTGCTCTGATTGGCCAACATCCAGATCTAGTACTATATAGTCATTCCCTGTACCTGTAACATTCGTATTGCTACCTACATTAGTTCCTTCAAAAGAGAGTCCAGCATCAGGAAAATCAGTGATTCCTACATTAGCTGCATCCAACTGGCCCTCATTGGTAACTGTGATCAGGAATGTAACTTCACCGCCTAGCTGAAAAGGACCTTGCGTAACAATTTGCTTATCTATTGCGAGGTCATAGTCTCGACCGATTTCGAGCATAACCATATCCTCGTCATCATCATCGGTCTCACCTACATTACCACCATCATCGTCTCCATTGTCAGTACCATCTAATCCGTCGTCAATATCTTTTCTAATGTCTGGATTACTATCTATGTCATCACCATCATCACTTGTAATCTCCACAATATTCATTAAAGTACCTCCTGTAAAGCTTGGGTCAATTTCATAGATTAGAGTGAACGTCTCACTATCTCCTCTATCTAAGTCAGCGATTGTGAAAACTGGATTAGTCCCCATTACATTTGTGCTGTTATTATTCCCCTGACCTATAAAGTTCAATCCAGGGTCTGGAAAATCTGTAACGGTAATATTAGATGCGTCCAAGGTCCCTTCATTCACGACAGTAATCTCAAACTCGACTGTATCCCCTAACTCAAATCCATCAACTCCGTTAAGAATTGATTTCTGGATTGATAGATCATAAAATCTTACTCCTATCACAGTAGGATCATGATCATCTTCATCTCCACCATTCATGCCATCTTCATCCTTGACATCATCATCGGCTAAATCATTAGTTTCACCTGGCTGATTGAAGTTTATACCATCTGGTGTACTATCTATATCGTTACCACTATCGCTACTAATCTCTGCCCAGTTTCTGATAAACAAGCCTCTAAAATCAGAGTCTATTCTTAAGATTAAATCTAAAGTCTCAGATTGACCAACAGCAATATTATTTATGGAATTAGTAATGTTATTACCCGATTGCACCCACCCATTGTTATCAGTTGGGCTAAGACTTGTACCATTAGGAACATAATCAATGACCGATACCATGCCTGAAGGTACGCTACCCTGATTAATGATCATTATTTGAAAAGGCACATCATTTCCTGGTTGATAAGGTCCATCATTATTATCAGTTTTCATTAAGGCCAAATCGTATATATTAACTTCTATAGACTCTATGTCATGATCATCTTCATCATCGCTATTCGTGTCACATGCAGACCCAATGTCGTCATTTATAATATCGTCATTGTTGGGATTACCGTCTTCAGTACTATCACAATCTTGTAGATTGAACTCATTATCGGCTCTAATGATTTCTGCCGCATTAACAATAACACCAGATTGATCAGCAGTCACTACAAATCTGACTTGTACAGTCGTGCTTTGTCCCGGACTAAGTCCTGATGGAATGATATTATTTCTCCTTGATTCATTTTGATTATTCAAGGGGCCCCACCCATTTTCCTGAATTAATTGAAGACCAGCAGGCACATACTCCACAAGATCTATCCTTGATGCATCAATCCTACCTTGATTAAATACCGTTATGTCAAATGATACGGTATCCCCTGGGAATACAGATCTTAATTGACCAGAAGACAATGTTTTCCTCAGTGCCAGATCAAAAACCTGATTAACTGTTATTATAGCTGGATCTTGATCATCACCTCCATTTACATCAGCAGTGTCATTATCATTAGCAAGATCATCTGGCGTAGCGTCATCAGCAGGGGTACTATCAACATCTGGAGCATTCGCTGCATTTTGAGCACCTACTATCTCGGCATCGTTGATTAGTTGGGCACCCGTAAAATTCTGGTCGATAAAAGCTTGTATCTCAAATGAGAATGACATCCCAGCGCCAAGGGTCGCTATTGTGAACATCCCAGTGCCATCAGTTCCAGTTACACCGCTTTGCCCAGATACTAATATTGGGACTGATAATCCTACTGGAGTCATGTCCATTACAGAAATATTTGTAGCATTCAATGTTCCTTGGTTAAAGACGGTAACTATATATCTCACTGGGTCCCCTGGTTCAAATGGACCAACACCTCTGCCTGTTGCTAAGGTATCGAGTACTTTTATCAAGGCTAAGTCGAATACCTGACCTACATTTATTTTTGCTTGATCCTGATCATCTTCAGTGCCATCATTATTGCCAGTTGAACTGTCTGTATCTGTTCTTACAGTGCCCGATACATCTCTCGCATCAGTAATTTCGGCAACATTAACAATACAGTCATCCATAAACCCTTGGTCGATGAACGCCTCTACATTAAAACTAAAACTCGAACCTGCTGGAATAGTTTCAATAAGGTAGATTCCCGAGCCAGCCTGACTTATGCCTGGCTGCATCACTAGAGTAGGACTACTCAACCCAGCTGGATTTCTATCCTCTACTTCTACATTGAAAGCATCTATGGTGCCTTGATTAATTACACTGACTGTAAACTCCACTCTATCTCCACCTGAGTATGGTCCAGGTGTAGCAATTGAATCTAATACCTTTATCAATGCTAAATCAAAATTCTGAAATACGTCAACTTTTGCTTGATCTTGGTCATCATCCTCTGCAACATTATCATCAGGTGTGCTGTCTATGTCTACTGCGTCAGGGCCACCATCTACATCGCTTGCTCCTATTATCTCCGCAACATTAAACAAGCACTCTCCCATAAAATCTTGGGCTATAATAGCTTGGACGTTAAAACTGAGAGTCTCACCAGCACCAACAAAATCAACTGTAAATACGTCTGGCAATCCCGTTGGTAATACATCTGGCTGCGCAAATGTCAATGTCGGCTGACTTAATCCTGTATCAGGAATATCTCTTATATCAATATCAAATGCATCAAGGCTACCTTCATTGGTAACGGTAATTGTGAATTCTATTGTATCTCCTGCCATGTAAGGTCCAGGAGTGCTCATAGTATCTAACTCTTTTAATAAGGCTAAATCAAATATCTGTTCTACCGGTATGATCACCATATCCTCATCGTCATCATCTGTCTCACCAACATTACCGCCATCATCATCTCCTATAGCAGTTCCGTCTAAGTCGTCATCGGCATCTTTCCTAATATCTGGATCACTATCTATGTCATCACCATCATCTGCTGTAATCTCGACAACATTCATTAATTCAGTGCCCATGAAATCTTCATCAATTCGATATACCACTCTAATTAACTCGCTTCCTCCTGCAGCTATACTATCAATTGTGTAGTTAGAGCCAGTGCCCGAAACATTTGTGCTTGTTGCACCATCGACCGCCAGAAATACTAATCCGTTGTCAGGAAATTCAGTTACTTCAATATTACTGGCGTCCAGACTACCTTCATTGGTAACCACCAAGTCAAATATTATAGAATCACCTGGATTAAAAGGTCCAGTACTTACTATAGATTTTTGTATTGACAGGTCATAGCGATTGACAGGAATCATCACCATATCCTCGTCATCATCGTCAGTTTCTCCTACATTTCCATCATCATCATCACCTGTGGCAGTGCCGTCTAGTCCGTCATCGGCATCTTTCCTAATATTTGGATTACTATCTATATCGTCACCATCATCTGATGTGATCTCCACAACATTCATTAAGGACGACCCCTCAAAATCACTTGCGATCTGATAGACTACTGAAAAGGTTTCTGTCTCTCCGGCTGGTAACGATCCGATTGTATAATTAGACGCAGTTACTGCAGTAACATTAGTGTTAGCACCTGCAAGCTGATCAAAAATTAATCCCATCTCTGGAAATTCGGTAATACCTATGTTCGCAGCGTCTAGACTACCTTCATTAACCACAGTTATTTCAAAAGTTAGTAAGTCACCAGCTTGAAATGGTCCAGTTGACAAATTGGCTTTCTGTATAGATAAATCATAACGATCTACATTGATCATCACCATATCTTCATCATCATCATCATTCTCTCCTACATTTCCACCGTCATCATCTCCAGTTGCAGTACTATCCAATCCATCAGCAGCATCTTTTCTAATATCGGGATCACTATCTATATCATTGCCATTGTCTGAAGTAATCTCTACAACATTCATCAATACATCTCCTTCAAAATCTGAATCAATTATATATGAAACCGCAAAAGTTTCTGTTAATCCTCCCGGTAAATTCAAAATGGTATATGCATTATCAGTACCGGTGACATTGCTACTTGTCGCTGCACTCGAGAAATTCAGACCCGCATCAGGAAATTCAGTAATACCTATATTGGTTCCAGTTAGTGTTCCTTCGTTGGTAACTGCAATCTCGAAAGTTACCACATCACCTAGTTCGAATGGTCCAGCGGTAACGAGTGATTTTTGAATTGACAAATCAAATCTGTCAATAACAATTCTGGCGGGATCTTGATCGTCCTCGTCTGTAGAAGCGTTGGTATCCCCAGGAGTTCCCGAACCATCTCCTGTTAAAACATCATCTGATGAACTATCTACTTGTCCACCAGCATCGTTACCATTGACAGCATCTGGCACACTATCTGCATCTTGTGGAGGAGAATTATTAGGATCCATGTCATCATCAGCGGCTGATATCTCAGCTGCATTAATGATTTCTGTTCCTGTAAAAGTTGGAGATATTACAAAGTCGATTTGAACAGTAGTAGACAGCCCAGCAGCCAAAGAGGCGATTGGGTTATTAAGTGATGCAGTAGAGCCATTAAGAGTCCAATCTGCATCTGTTAGTATGAGCCCAGCTGGCACAAAATCAGTTAACTGTATTCTGAATGCATCATCTGATCCCTGATTGAAAACATCAATGTCAAATGTAACGGTATCTCCAAGCTCAAAAGGCCCAGTAGTAGCTATAGTCTTTTGGAGAGCAAGGTCAAATCTATTAACACATTGACCGGTATTATCATTGATATCCACAGTAGGACGACATATTGTCTGATTACCGCACAAGTCGGTCACGTACACATCAATGGTTTGTCTTAATCCATCTTCAGCTCTAAGGGTTATGCTGTTCCTTCTTCCTTCAGGATCAAACGATATCCTGAGATGTTTCATTGGCGTCGTATCGTCGTAAGCATTAAAGACAACTTCTTTAGGCCAAATGGCTACTGAACAGGTAGTCGGGTGAAATGTAGTGTTGACATTTCGCCAGATGACAGTAGGCGCCGTTGTATCATTTGGATCACATTGCGCTTGTACACTGTCATAGCCAAACATTAATGTGGTTAAAAATACAGCGCTCAAGGCCATCTTTGAGAAATTAGACAGCAGCTGGTTAGTTCGTGACATGTTAAGTAATGTAGTTCTCATTATCTAAAGTCTTATCGAAAGATTCTTTAATGATAATCTTCCGTTTTTAAAATATGTACAAATAATAGTTAAAGTTCCGTATACACGACGCATACGGCAGCACTGCAAATGGGATGGGGATACTATTACGAATCAAATATATTACAATAATTTGTAATACGTTAATAATTGATCAATAATTTATTAAATATTGCTTTTTTGAGTAATATGACTATAAGTCACCTAGTTGAGGTCGTAAGACAATGTCCTCAATTACGGCAGCATCGGAGGTGTCGTAGGCTGCCCATATCTGCTTGGCTACATCGTCGGCTTGCATAAGCCTGCTATCAGGTAAATCGACACCAGCCCAGCTATTAGACCAGGTGGCGCCAGGCATTACCGAAGTAACCTTAACACCTTTTGCCTTGAGTTCTTCTCTCAGCACTTTAGAAAATCCCAGCATGGCAAATTTAGATATGCTATATGAGCCACCACCTGGCAATGCCAACAAGCTTGCCACTGAACATAAATTAAATATATGTCCACCTCCTTGATCAATCATCCGTGGTGCTAACGCTCTTGTTAGATTATAAGCACTATATAGATTGGTATTGATCATATGCTCAAGAGCTCCCTCATCTTCATGAAGGATTTCTCCAGGGGTAAACACCCCTGCATTATTAATTAACGCATTTATGGTATTCCAGCGCTTATTGATCTTTTCAGAAAATAAAATGACTTCCTCTTTCTTACTTACATCAGCAACAGTTGCAATAATGGATCTAGATGGATCCCTATCCAACAATTCTTTCCTCAATTGTTCTACATCTTCGACATTACGAGCACAAAAAGCAATATCAGCACCCTGAACAAAAAACACTTCTATAATTGCCCGACCTATGCCTTTTGTCCCTCCCGTTACGACAACCTTCATAATCATTTTAATTACGCATTAAATTTAGGGTAATTTCGCGGTCAGAATTGGTAAGAACTATTTTTGCCAAAGAGCAGTTCATTTTTCATGAGGCTAATTAAGGATTTCGGACACTACATAGCTTGGCTCCCAGACATCTTTTCAAGACCTGAGAATACTAAGATGTATTATAAAGAGACGATGCGGCAGATGTATGACATCGGCATTGGATCCCTAAGTATTGTAATGATCATTTCTGGATTTATCGGAGCGGTTACTTCTATCCAATTCTCTTACCAATTAGAGGGAACTATGATCCCGAGCTATTATATCGGCTATATCGTCCGAGACATGATGATCATAGAGATGGCCGTTACTCTAACTTCGATAGTCCTTGCAGGGAAAATCGGCTCTACCATGGCTGCAGAGATCGGAGGCATGCGCCAAAAGGAACATATAGATGCCATGGAAATCATGGGGGTAAACACTTCTGCCTATCTCGTTATGCCTAAACTAATTGCTTCGGTCATCATTATTCCGATCTTGGTAATTATCGCATCACTAGTTGGCATAGGCGGTGGATATTTTGCTGCTGTGACAGTTGCAGATTTCACCAGTTCAGAGTTTATCAGAGGGCTTCGATCATTTTTTGTACCCTACAATGTAGTTATCATGCTTGTTAAGGCGATCACCTTTTCATTTATAATAACTTCTGTTGCTTGCTATCAAGGATACTTCGTCCGGGGTGGAAGTATAGAGCTGGGTCAGGCGAGCACACGAGCAGTAGTATTCGGATCAATTATCATATTAATCGCTGATTTATTAATCGCCTTAGTCTTAATGAGTTGATATGATTAAGGCAGCAAACGTATTTAAGTCTTTTGGTGATCAAGAAGTCCTTAAGGATGTCAGCTTCACTTTTGAGGCAGGCAAGACCAATTTAATTATTGGTAAGAGTGGTGCTGGTAAAACGGTATTCTTGAAGATATTGGTAGGCCTCTTAACACCAAGTTCTGGTGAAGTATGGTATGATGATATCGACCTGTGTTGTATCAACAAGGACGAGATCCGAGCCTTAAGGATGCAGATTGGGATGCTCTTTCAGGGGAATGCCTTGTTCGATTCTATGACAGTGGAGGAGAATATCCGATTCCCTATGGATATGTTTACTACGAAGACTCCTCAAGAAAAACAAATGCAGGTAGACTATTGTCTTGAGCGTGTAAGTCTGGAGGGCAGTAATAAAAAATATCCATCCGAAATTAGTGGTGGGATGCAGAAGAGAGTCGGCATCGCTCGTTCGATTGTGCTCAATCCTAAATATTTGTTTTGCGATGAGCCCAACTCAGGTCTCGATCCCAAGACAGCAATTACAATCGATGAGTTAATCAGCAGCATTACTGTAGAACATAACATGACGACCATTATCAATACTCACGATATGAACTCAGTGATGGAGATAGGAGAAAATATCTGCCTGCTCTCAGATGGCAAATTGGCCTGGCAGGGTTCGAAGTCGGAGGTATTGCACAGCAAGGATGATATATTACTTGATTTCATCTTTGCCAGTCCATTCTTGAAGAGATTGAGAGAAACTGCGATTAGCGAATAAAAAAGCCCAAGCTTGCTATCAAACTCAGGCCCTTTCGACTAAGGTCTCAAAATAAGAAAACTACTTCTTGTCGGTTGTTGCTTACAACAAATATATGAATTATATAAATATTATATATGTTTTTTTTATATGTATTTGATTTTAACACACATGGCATTCCAATACTTTATAAAGAAGTGAAGATATTTTGTCATTACAAATGACATATTCTTCATAGAAAGTTGATATTTGCAGCTCTATCCCGCCCGGGTGCTGGAATTGGTAGACAGGCATGGTTGAGGGCCATGTGTCCTTCGGGGCGTGAGGGTTCGACTCCCTCCTCGGGCACTTTTTTTAGCTTTGAGCATGCCCTCAACGCATTCATTATTATCCTTTCTTAAGTCTCTACTGTTTTAGGATTGCTCAAGACTAAGGGTTGTTCTTAGGTTGCACCTTCGGACATAATAAAAGTTAAGGTCATAAGAAGCAAGTGGAGGTCTATTCCTTCGATATATCATTCAATGGCGGTAATTGTTACCTCTATATTCGTATACATATAGAAGAACTTTTGCAAAAGCACAATGTGCTATCTCGATATGACAAAGACAATTTGCTAAAAATCAACTAATCCTCCTTCTCAGGATAATACTCGATATACTTTCGGACTTGATCCGAAATATCTTGCGAGAACAACCTCGTCAACAAGTGAAATGACATATCGATTCCTGCGCTAACACCTTCGGCTATCACATACTTGCCATTGTCATGGTATCTCTTCTCACGATCAACTTGGATAGTCGGATCTATCTTGGACATGAGGTCCACAGCAGCGAAGTGTGTCGTAGCCTTCTGATTACTAAGTACGCCCAACTTCGCCAACACCAATGAACCAGTGCACACTGAGGCGACAACCTCAGACTGCTCAACCAGCGGTTGCAGGGAATTAAGATATCCTTCATTCTTGACGATCTCTCGAGTGCCAAAGCCACCTGGTATGACCAATAGATCGAGGCGCTCTACATTCTGTAGCAGCTCGTCAACTTGAATTCTCAAGGTGGTTTTAGAGACAGATATCTCTCGTGTGAGGCCGATGGTCTTAATACTTTCGATCAATTGCTCATCAACATATGCCGCCGAAGACAACACCTGCATCGGTCCTGCGAAGTCCAACAATTCTACTCCATCAAATAACAGGATACCTATCCGCATAATCAAGTATTACTGCAATATGATTCAATACTGTGTTACCTGAATCAACGTGCTTAACATGTTACTTTCAAAAATTAGTTCACATCACAATTCTGAGCGTTATGTGGTTGAATATACACGACGTAACATGAAAACTCAAAATCAAAAGAACACTGAAGTGCTGAAAGATAAAGAATAGTCTTTCAGGTTTATATCAGCTCATAAGCTCAAAAAAATTCCATTTGTTGACTGAGTCGACAAATGGAATTTTATAGAATTTTATTTCTAATCCTATCCTTTATAACCACCCCAGAGCACAATTCCTGCAGTAACTCCAAAGAAACCATCACGCCCTTCGGCAAAAGGCAAGTTATATACCGCCTGAAGCCTAAGATGGCCAAGCTCGTAACCGATGCGTGGGGCTACTCCAAATCCAGAAGGGGCAGCTACAAAATTGCTAACCATCCCGTCGGTGTTAGCAGTAAAAGATGCATCTCTAACAAATCCAGCGCCTAAGCCAGAAAAAAGCGATTTGGGGAATCTCCTTTAAAATAATAATCTCCGAAAAGCATTGTTGATACGGCTACTCCGATATCAACAGAAGTCTCAGCGAAATCATCCCCCGATACATACCCGTCAGTCGCTAGACCCAGAGATATCTTGTCAGTTAAATTAAAACGAATTTCTGCCCCAAGAGCCACTCCTCCAGATTGTCCTACAGTTCCGCCCCCTGCATACCCAATTCTTAAGAATTCCAATTCGAAATTCTTATACGATGGAGCCTGAGCAAACAAGCTAAAACTCAGGATCGTACCACAAATAACTAGTAATGTTTTTTTCATTGATGTAATTTTAAAAATGTGAGGAATGATGGAAATTAATGATTGACTTACAGTCTGGTATAATTTGTCGGACACCTTACGATATTCTTCATAAAAAAATAAGCTTTAGTTAACAGAATCTCGTTAGTTATCGATTTTAAAGTCAGTCTCCCCACGTTAATAAATAGCTTGTACTAAGTGCGCATTTATCTCTTGTGTTCAGCTATCTTGTCACGCTAATCCAAACCTACTATGCCTGAGTTCTGCCATTTGCACTGTCATACCCAATACTCTCTACTCGACGGTGCCGCTGATATCGGCAAGCTCATGGATAAGGCCGTTGCCGATGGGCAGAAAGGCATCGCCATGACGGATCACGGCAACATGTTTGGCGCCTTCAAGTTCGTCAATGAGGCAAATAAGCGTGGGCTAAAAGGGATGGTCGGCTGTGAGTTTTACTTGGTTGCCGATCGGCATAAGCGAAGCTTTTCGAAGTCCAAAGGAGAGAAAGACATCAGGTATCATCAACTCCTACTAGCGAAGGATCAAGCCGGCTATCAGAATCTTGCAAAACTGTGCTCCCTCGGATTTATTGATGGGCTCTATGGTAAATACCCCCGTATCGATAAAGAGCTAATCCTACAATATCACGAAGGTTTAATCGCCACCAGCTGCTGTCTGGCGGCAGAGATTCCTCGCCTCATTGCTCGTGAACAGCTAGAAGAAGCCGAGAAACAACTCAAGTGGTGGCTCGACATATTTGGTGAGGACTACTATATCGAGTTAATGCGACATCGAGGTATCGAGCAGATCGACAACTCTACTCTCAGCCAAGAAGATGTCAATCAACATTTGATTCGCCTTGCTGAGAAATATAATGTAAAACTGATCGCCACCAATGACTCGCACTATGTCGAGGAAGAAGATTGGCGGGCACATGATGCGATCCTATGTGTTAATACGGGTCGAAAGGTGCATGAAGAGGACCGTTTCAAGTTCTCGAGCTCGGATTATTACTTCAAGACTCAGGAGGAGATGACTGCTTTGTTCGCTGATGTACCACAGGCAATAGCCAACACTATAGAGGTATTTGATAAGATTGAGATGCCTACATTGGCACGAGACATACTGCTCCCGAACTTCCCACTACCCGTCGGATTTGAGGATCAATCGGCACTTCTGAGGCATATGGTTTACGAAGGTGCTAAAGTCAATTATGGCGAGATTACTGAGATCGTTAGAGAGCGCCTCGATCTGGAGCTGAGCATCATTAAAAACATGGGCTTTGATGGATACTTCCTGATCGTGCAAGACTTCATTGCCGCAGCGAGAGAATTAGGAGTGGCGGTGGGACCAGGTCGCGGATCTGCCGCTGGAAGTGCAGTAGCCTACTGTCTTAAGATCACCAATGTAGATCCGATCAAATATAACTTGCTCTTTGAGCGATTTCTCAATCCGGAGCGGGTTTCGATGCCGGATATAGATATCGACTTTGATGATGATGGCCGCCAGAAAGTGATTGACTGGGTCGTAGATAAATATGGGCGCAATCAAGTAGCACAGATTATAACTTTTGGTACTATGGCAGCTAAGTCCTCTGTACGAGATATAGGCAGGGTACTTTCCTTACCACTCAATGATACTGACCGCATTGCTAAATTGATCCCGACTCGCCCAGGAACCAAGTTGAAAAAAATATTCGGTAAAACTGAGAAAGAACTTAAGTCCGATTGGCCCGGTGATGACTTCAGTAAGATCCAAGACTTGCTCAAAGCAAGCGAACAAGAGAATCTCGAAGGAGAAGTTATACAACTGGCTCAAAAGGTGGAGGGCACCGTACGAAATACTGGCATCCATGCCGCAGGATTGATCATCGCGCCCGATGACATTACCAAGTATATCCCTGTCAGTACTTCAAAAGATTCTGAGTTACTTATTACCCAATTTGATGGTAGCGTGGTAGAGGATGCTGGCATGCTAAAGATGGATTTCTTAGGACTCAAAACCTTATCAATAATCAAAGACGCTATAGAGAATATAGTAAAGCGCCACGGTGAGGAGAAACGTATCGACCCAGATAAAATCCCTTTGGATGACGAACTAACGTACGAACTCTTCCAGCGTGGTGATATGATTGGCATATTTCAGTTTGAGTCCGAAGGAATGCGCAAGTTTTTACGGGAATTAAAGCCTACTAATATCGAGGATCTCATCGCCATGAATGCCCTCTATCGGCCAGGCCCAATGGATAACATCCCATCATTCATCCGTCGCAAGCATGGAGACGAAGAGATTACCTATCCCCACGAATGGCTCCAAGAGATACTCCAGCCTACCTATGGTATCATGGTCTACCAAGAACAAATTATGCAGACGGCGCAGATCATGGCAGACTATACGCTCGGCAAAGCGGACATGCTGCGTCGGGCTATGGGTAAGAAGAAGCTCAAGGAGATGGAGAAACACAGGGCCATATTCACCGAGGGCTCTGGCGCTAAAGGAGTCTCTGAAGACAAGGCTACAGAGATCTTCAACATCATGGAAAAATTTGCTCAGTATGGCTTTAACAGATCTCATGCTGCAGCATATTCGATTGTTGCCTTTCAGACTGGATACCTCAAGGCTCACTACCCTGCTGAATTTATGGCTTCTGTTCTCACACATAACAAGCACGACATCGGTAAACTCAACTTCTTCCTTCGAGAGGCTAAGCGAATGAATATTGAGGTACTTGGACCAGATGTCAACGAAAGTGATCTCAACTTTACCGTTAATGATCATGGTCACATCAGGTTCGGATTGTCTGCACTGAAAGGTGTCGGCGAAGGACCCGTAGAAGAGATAATCAGAGAGCGAGCCAATGGGCGATTTACGAGCATATTTGATATGACTAAACGCTTAAGCCTAAGAGCTGTTAACAAGAAGTGCTTTGAGAGTCTTGCCCAAGGTGGTGCAATGGATGAATTCAACGAATCCAATCGTGCCCAGTGGTTTGCCGCTACAGACCAATATGACTCTGTAATCGAACATGCTATTAAGTGGGGCAATGCCTTCCAAAATCAAAAGGCAAGTATGGCCAATTCTCTATTCGGTGATATGACTGAGACCATACTGCCAGACCCTAAAATGCCAAAGTCTGAACCATGGAATAAGCTCACCATGCTCAACAAGGAGAAGGATGTCACAGGCATTTATATCAGTGGACATCCCCTGGATGACTACCACATGGAGTTAACCAATTTCACCAGTTGTACGCTGGATGAGGCAGTGCATCGCAAGGATATGGCACTACACATAGCAGGAATGGTAACCGAGGTATACCATGGCACCAGTCAAAAAGGCCTTGGCTATGTAAGGTTCACCTTGCAGGACTTCAAGGGAAACATGCAATTTGGCATCTATAACGAGCAATACAAGCAATTCGGAAGCCTCGTTAGTATGGGTGAAATCCTATTTATTGAAGGAATCTATGCTAAGAGATATAATGGCGATAATTACTTCTTCAGAGTGAAGAATATTAAGCTGTTGGATACAATTGGCAAGACTATGACTAAGTCTATCACAATCCAGATTCCAATCAAATCTATTGATGATAACATGATCGCTGAGCTCAATAAAATGTGCGATGTGGCTGAGGGCAAGCATAAGTTTAAGGTTCAGGTGGTAGATCTCATAGAAGATGTTAAAATCGACCTCCTAAATGACAAAAAACTGATCGAAGTGGATAGTGCATTTATTGATCGCTTGAGTCGGTTAGGACTTGCCTATAAGTTGAATTAGATTTTAGTATCAGATTGGATTTGCCTCATAGAGCGCCTTAAACTCATAAAATTCAGTCGTTCTTCTATACGAATACCAATACCATAAACTATAGTTTAGCTGTCACACAAAATTGAGGCGCTATTGAACCAAGCCCGTCGTACTCAAGTGGGAAGCGGGAGCGGCTTCGAGCTGTGCCTTAGGGCGACGAGTTTTTGGTTCCTTTTTTCGATAAAAAAGGGACAAGGAGGAATAGCTGATCAGTGATCATTATGGTGTTGATCACAGAAACATCATTTATTTTCTGGTTTATCTGATAACCTTGAGTCTAAATTCTCATTAGGAACACATTATAGCTGCGTATAGTCGACTTTAAAATCACAGAAACAGATCACCCTAAGTTAGGAAGGTAAATGCACCGAAAAGCACCCACAACGTAGGGCTTAGACTAGTCTATTGTTAAAAACATCATAAGTCTTTTTTCTATACGTAACTTATTTCGAGAAATCACGTTTCTTCAGTGTATGAGAACATTGATACTTGTCGCATTATGTCTTGCCATGTTGGCATGTCAAAATAATACGCTTACCAATAAGATCAATAGTGATACCAACAGAGCCGCAGAAGTTATCATTGACACTGCTAACAGCGACACCAATGAAGTCACTTTATATGAGACCTTCGATGAATTCGAACGAGCCATCTTAAAGCATGATGATGATAAGATTCACGTGATCAATTTTTGGGCGACTTGGTGTGCTCCCTGTATTAAGGAACTCCCATACTTTGAGGAGTTGCAAACCAAATATCCTGAGAAATATGAAGTGATACTGGTCAGTTTAGATTTTAAAAATCAATATGAGTCAAGGTTAATACCATTCGTCAAGAAGAAGAATTATAATTCTCGGGTAGTGATGATGGGCGACCCTAAGGCCAATGATTGGATAGACCGAGTAGATCCATCATGGTCAGGTGCTATCCCAGCGACATACATATATAGAGGAGATACGCGCTTATTTGCAGAGCGAGAATTCCATTCGATAGGTGAGATCGAAGAACAGATAGAAAAACTTAAAAATTCATAAAAATTCAAAAGCATGAAAAATATTGTTACACTTTTGCTTGTCACGCTTTTTGCAACAGTTTCATTTGCCAACAACAATCCCGATCCAGTAGGATATAAGGTAGGCGACAAGGCTACTGATTTTAGCCTCAAGAATGTTGATGGCACATTCGTCTCGTTATCAGACTTTAAAGATGCGAAGGGCTTCATTGTAATATTCACCTGTAATACTTGTCCTTATGCCGTGATGTATGAGGACAGAATCAATGCGCTTCACGCTAAATACGCTGCTCAAGGATATCCTGTTATTGCGATCAATCCTAACGACCCCGAGGTCAAGCCAGGTGATGGCCAGAAAGCGATGATGACTCGAGCTAATGAGAAAGGATTTGAGTTCCCATATCTCTTTGACGCTGGTCAGGCGGTATATCCGCAGTATGGCGCCACTAAGACGCCACAGGTATATATCCTAGATGCTGAGCATGTAGTGAAGTATATTGGCTCTATCGATGACAATCCTCAAGATGCAAAATCGGTAGGCGTTAAGTATGTAGAAAGCGCAATTGCTGCTATGGAAAAGGGTGAAGACCCAACTCCTGCTACTACCAAAGCCATTGGTTGCAGCATTAAGGTGAAGAAAGCGTAATTCAGACGATCGGAAAAATTAAAATCCTCTCGATGACCTCGAGGGGATTTTTTTATATGCCATGTTGTGCACAGCGCTTTTCGAAGAGTTCTAAACCACGGTTATAGATGATGTAATCTAACTCGCATGCCGCTTTAATTTTTTCGATTTGCCCTGGTGTGAATGATTCCTCCTTGTACAAACCAACATTCTTTTTGGGTATACTTTTCAAATCCCATCCGAAAGTCTGATTGCATAGGGCAAGGCTCTTATCAAATTGCTCAGATATCCCAATAAAGTCTACAGACTCGAGATTTCTTATAGCAACTTCAGTACCTCTTTTAGGCTGATAACCAAGTTGACGAGCTTGCAAGGTTCCTTCTTTTCTAAGGTATTTATCGATTACTTCCTCGATGGACATACCCGCATACATTCTGTCTCTTTTTCTGAGATAGACAATAGCTGATTTTACCCTTTTTACAGGATCTCTTAAGAACGTTAAGGTCAACGGTTTATGAGTTGAATATTGACGCATCACTGCCCAACCAAAATGTCCAATAAGAATCCTTTTACCATTATGAAACAATTGATCTTTTGATGGATTAAATTCCTTCCAACTAAAATATCTCGATCGTTGCTGGACAGTCAACTCGTAGTAATTGGGATATATTTCGGCTTGATCAAAGTAGTCGTACAATACGAATCGAAATGTCGTCCCAGCAGTCTTCGGGATATGTAAAAAATAATACCACTCTTCTTCAGAACGATTGAAGCTATTATTACGTCTCAATGATGATACGAGATGATCTGATATGTAGCCTAATTTCTTCAAGTTTCCATTACACTTACGATGTCCTTAACTACTATTAATGCCCTAAGCATTGAGTACTCCTCTGAAGTATTCATAGGTTCTTGCTAATCCTTCTTCTCGACCTACTTTAGGAGACCATCCAAATAATTCCCTAGCCTTTGAGATGTCTGGCTGTCTCACTTTAGGGTCATCTTTTGGCAAGTCTTTATAAACGATATTTGATTTTGTTTGTGTCAGCTTGATTATTTCCTCCGCTGCCTGCTTGATAGATATCTCTACTGGATTACCGATGTTGACAGGATACACGTAATCACTTTGCAAAAGCCTATATATCCCATCAACTAAATCGTCCACATAGCAAAACGACCTTGTCTGATTCCCATCACCGAAAATGGTAATATCTCTCCCCTCAATAGCCTGCGAGAAAAAAGCAGGTAACGCTCGGCCATCATTAACTCGCATTCTAGGGCCATAAGTGTTAAATATTCTGACGATGCGAATGTCTACATTGTGATAGGTATGATATGCCATCGTCATGGCTTCCTGAAATCTTTTAGCCTCATCATATACACCACGTGGTCCAATAGGATTAACATTTCCCCAATATTCCTCATGTTGCGGATGTACTAGTGGATCTCCGTACACTTCTGAGGTAGATGCTATCATAAAGGTGGCTCCTTTAGCCTTAGCCAGACCTAATAGATTGTGAGTGCCGAGGCTACCAACCTTAAGCGTCTGAATCGGCATCTTCAGATAATCTAGAGGGCTCGCTGGAGAGGCAAAGTGCATAATGACATCTAGTTCTCCCGGAACATGCACAAACTTGGTGACGTCGTGATGGTAAAAACTAAACTGCTCCATAGGCATAAGGTGTGAGAGATTTTCCATTTTACCAGTGATAAGGTTGTCCATACCTATCACCTCACACCCTTCCAATATCATACGATCGCTTAGATGTGAACCCAAAAATCCTGCTGCACCTGTTATTAGTATTCGCATTCGCTTATATACAATTAAAATTGAATAATTATGAATTATGAAGGATCACTTAACTCAGAACTCTTTGACTTGATCAATATTGATGATAACAGCTTAAAAAGTTCAGTAACGTCTTTTAGTAAGATCGGCAGCAAATCATGTTCTATAACCGATGATTCTATGAACAATCTGATCCAATATCGACATTCTCTTGCCTCTTTGTAGGATATAGATAATTTACTGATAAAGTCCTTTTTACTCTGTGCTCCTTGTGCCTCTTCAATATTCGCTCCTATGGATGTGCCTGATCTGAGAAATTGACGAGCCAAATCATACTCTTTCTGCTCTTTTAGAGATGCATAAACTTGAAGAATCTTCAATGAAAAAGCGAATGATTTTTCTAACACCACATTCTTCCTTTCATTTTTCATTCTTCATTCTTCATTTAATTAACGATTGTCAACTATTAATTTTTCATTATTGATTTATAGAGGTCTCCCAATACTCTCATAACTAAAACCCCTCTTCTTCATGTCATCTGGATCAAACAAATTACGGCCATCAAACAAAAGGCCTTTTCCTATATGAGACTTGATAAAGTCAAAATCTGGATTTCTAAACACCCCCCACTCCGTCATGATGACGAGACTATCTGCTCCATCCAAGGCATCATACTGACTCTTAGCGTAGCCAATCTTGTCTCCATAGACTCCTCTAACATTGTCCATCGCTTCCGGGTCAAATGCCTGAATCGCACATCCTAACACCAATAATTGCTCGAGCAAATACAGGGCTGGCGCCTCACGGATATCATCAGTATTCGGCTTAAATGACAGTCCCCAGACTGCTATTGTTTTATTTTTTAGGTTCACACCATAGAAGGCCTTAAGTCTGGCGAACGCAATATTCTTTTGATTGCGGTTGACCTCCATAACTGACTTTAGGATTTTGAATTCATATTTGTTGTCAGTAGCGGTCTTCTCGAGTGCTTGTACGTCCTTAGGGAAACAAGAGCCTCCATATCCTACTCCGGGAAACAGAAATCGCTTGCCGATCCTACTATCGCTACCCATACCCAGCCGTACCATGTCTACATTCGCTCCTGTAAGATCACACAGGTTGGCGATCTCATTCATGAAAGTAATCTTAGTAGCTAAAAAGGAGTTCGCAGCATATTTAGTCATTTCGGCAGAGCGCTCGTCCATGAAGTAGATCGGATTGCCCTGACGGACAAATGGCCTATAAAGTTCCTCCATTGCTTTCTGCGCTCGTGGTGCGGTGGCACCGATGACTATGCGCTCTGGCTTCATAAAGTCATCAACAGCTACGCCTTCTCGTAGAAACTCTGGGTTACTGACCACATCAAAGAGCTCTGCGGAGAGGTTCGCTGCAAGCACATCATGTACTTTTTCCGCTGTTCCAACGGGTACTGTGCTTTTATCAACGATCACCTTATACTCGGTAATGATATGAGATAGGTTCTCGGCTACGTTTATAATGAACTTTAGATCTGCCGAACCATCCGCCCCTGGAGGAGTTGGCAACGCTAAGAATATGATGTTCGATTGATCCACCGCCTCCTTAAGTGTGGTGGTAAAGTGCAGCCGTCCAGCATTAACATTTCGCTTGAAGATGGTCTCCAATCCTGGCTCATAGATGGTCAGCTCTCCGCTTTGGAGTTTTGATACTTTATCCTTATCGATATCTACACAGATCACATCATTACCTGTTTCGGCGAAACATGTGCCAGATACAAGACCGACATAACCTGTACCAACAACTGTAATTCTCATCGTAATTTTTATCGAAGATAATAGTTGTGATTAGGATAATCATACCTTTATATATAATTATACTCCCCGTTGTGATACCTATAATAATTGTTAATTGGAATGGATGGAATGACACACTAGAATGCATAGAAAGCACATTAAAAACTATTGGAGTAGATTTTCATATCCACCTAATTGATAACGGTTCCGACAATGAAGAAGGACTAAAGCTGGCTAGAAAATACAACAACACTACAAGTGTCACTGTTCATCTTTTTAACAAAAACTATGGTTTTACAGGAGCTCATCTCAAGATTTGGAATGAAATTCTTATACATCAGGACCACACCTTTATAGCCTTACTGAACAACGATACTACAGTAGACCATATGTGGTTATCTAACTTATATCAAATGGCTCTCATCAAACAATGCAGCATCGTCTCTGCCAAAATGATACAATACCATGACCGGTCCAAAATGGATAATGCAGGTCATATGATGCTAAATACTGGCGAGATACTTCCAATAGGCTATGGAGAACCGATCGAGGCGTATTCAGAGTCTTTTAAAAACTTAGGAGGTTGTGGAGGCGCAGTTCTTTATAGTACAAAAATGATCAAAGATATCGGCTTTTTTGATGATTTTTTTGCAACAGGTTATGAAGACGCAGAATTAGGCCTAAGAGCTACAGTATTAGGATATGTGTCATGGTATTGCCCTAAATCACAAGTATATCACAAGGGTGGACAATCAATAATAAAAGTCAACAATCGCACAAGAGATCGAAAGCTCTTTTTGAATATTTTATACACTTTTTTTAAAAATCTCAATATTCAAGACATCATTATAAATATTTTTTTTGTCATCATAAAAAATATCATAGCAATATTTGTTCTATTATTATCATTCAATTTCACTGTTGCCATTGAAGTAGCGAGATCATTTTTCTCTATAATTATAATTAGAAAAAGAATTATTAAATACAGAAAAGAACTTAATAGACCTACTAAAAAAATCAACTCTGAATTTCACTTTTTCTTAAAGTATGATATCTCAAGAATATATAGAATAAGCTTTCTAACAAAACATTAAGAGTTGCTTTCGTATCTTCGCTAATGAGTTTTTCACAAAATGGTATCACCAGCTAGAAAAGTAATAATTGTACTCGGGATGCACAGGAGTGGTACATCTGCGTTCTGCTCAATACTGGATTCACTAGCTATTTCTTGTGGCAAAACAATAATGCGCCCATCCTATGATAATCCAAAAGGTTTCTTTGAAAATCATAGAATAGTTCGGTTGAACAATGAAATATTAGAAACTCTAAGAACTAATTGGGATAACCCAGTTAGTCCATTTATGAGAAAGTATAATTCTCAATTATTAGCTAATCATGCTCTATTGGCTCGTAAAATTATCAAAGAAGAATTTTCGAACGAGACAACCTTCTTTATGAAAGATCCAAGATTATGCTATACTCTTCCATTCTGGCATAAAATTTTTCAGGAGGAGAACATTGATGTATTTCATTACATCATACTCCGTAATCCTTTGGAAATCGCAGAATCATTGCACAATCGCAACAATTTTGCATTGAATAAATGCTATATACTCTTTGCCTCATACATCTTATCCGCAGAGTACTTTACACGAGGATCACAAAGATATATATTCGACTACAACGAAATACTTAGGTCCAGTCAAGAAATTAAAAAATTGATTTCCAATCAACACAAGTATGTGAACAAATCAAATGAACTATTGATTGACAAAAATCTACGACATTTTAAGATTACTGAAACATTTAGATTTCCAAACAGTCTCAACTATGTACTTGACCTATATCGGCACCTTAAGTCTTCTAAGTTAGACTATCAGACAATCGACAATATAAGAATTACTCACTCTAAAAACTTAGAAGACTATATTATCCCATGGTTTAATAATCAGCATTTTGTTAAAATGCTATATTCTACAACAGTAAACGCCAACTTTCAAGAAATAAAGAATATATCAGTAGTAGGAGATAATTTAAAATACTCTCATAATTTTGATATATCTAATCTCAATAAAATAAAATTTATACCACTCAACTCTCCTCATATACTTAGAATAAATGAATTAATTATCAATAATCATGATATTCAAATTAAAGAATTAAGGACTAATGCATTTAAGTTGAATAGAAGTTTTATATTCGGCAAAGTGCATTCATTCATTGAGATGGATGTTCCGAATACCCAAAAAGGTAATTTCACCAGATTGGAAATCGACTTTTCTTACATCATTGGTGCTAAAAAAATTATTGAATACATCAAAAAACTCAAGCTTACTTATCAATTGAAATAATCATGTTTATATATTTTGAATAGTGCAGATAAGCTGCACGGTAAAGGTCTTATTTGCACTAATTAAAGCAAATAAGGATGAGAAATTGTTCAAAGGACTTAGCATTTATGACTTTCAACAGCAATTTAGCAGTGATAAATCGCGCATTGATGCACTTGTGGAAATGAAATGGTGAAAAGGATATAGGTGTAGATTTTGTGGGTATAAGAAGTTGTAGCCTTATGAAAAATTAAGACAGTTTAAAAATGCATTAAATTTAAACTGTTATGAAGAGAAGTAAGTTCAATGAGAGTCAGATTATTAAGGCCTTAAAGGAGAACGAGTCTGGTCGTTCTGTTGATGATATTAGCCGGGAATTAGGTATTAGTGTTGGGACTTTTTATAGTTGGCGGAAGAAGTACGGAGGTATGGAAGTAAATCATCTAAAGCGGCTAAAGGAATTAGAGGCTGAGAATCATAAGCTAAAACGGATGTATGCGGATGTATCCTTAGATCTACAAATGGCAAAAGACGTGTTATCAAAAAAGTGGTAAAGCCTTCTGCCAAGCGTACTGCGATAGAGTATCTTAAGGAGCACTATAAAGCAGGTATGAAGCGAATAGCTGGCGTATTAGGGCTAAGCCGTTCAGCATACTATTATCAGAGCAAACTGGATGATACTGAAGTGATCAAGAAGATCTATGAACTCATAAGTATTAAGCCCAATGGAGGCATTGATTACTATTATCGCAAGAGTAGACGAGAAGGCTGTAAATGGTCACGAGATACAAAAGCATCTCAGACGAAGGACACGTGGAGAGCGAGAGATTACCAACTTTAATCGAGAGTACCTTCTAAGATGCGAACTTACCTGCGGAATAATGCAATGTGATACAGTACGGCTATATACGGGCACTTTTAACTCGCTATCTGAGGCTACTGAACATGTAAGGGTCATCGAATTAAAAAGTAGGCTGTATTGAAGAGGTTCCTCATAATATGGGATATATTGATCGGGATCAACTTAGGAAGATCGCAGAACCGCTCCTCAAGATTGGCTATATGAGAGATATCTTATGAGAGTTGCAGAGATCTGATTTAATAGCAAGGTGAGCTTATGAATACACATGGATAACGCTCAGCCCGACTACAATAAAAGATTCTATCTTAACACCATGTCTCAAAACCATTAAAAGCGCGTCATTCCATATCTATAAATGGCGCAAAAAAATATCTTTGCATAAGAAATTGTGAGATTCCAACCATGACAGAATTAGAACATCCAAGCAACGCACTAATGGATACGGGCAAAAATAAGCTCTCTTTAAATCATCAAATCAATAAGCAACAACAACTCATTCACAAACAACATCTGGAAATACAAAAGCTAAAAAATGATTATAAGGAGCGAGATAATGATGTAACTAATTTAAGAAAATCGAAAAGTTTTCTGATAGGACAGTTTTTTATACGCCCGGTTAATCTATCTCTTAAACTCTTATCATCCTTCTGGTCTATTTTTCTGCTTGGCTCTGGCTTACTATGGAAGGCGATACTAAATCCATCTCAAGCTATTAAGACGTTTTCTCTACAATCTTTCAAGACTTTACTCAAGGCACACAAATTTGAATCAACCGACCAAATACTAAATAATTATCAAAAGAAACTCTTAGTCGACCAAACAATAAACACCTCCTCAATAGCCTTGCAGGTGGATTATTCGCGACCAGTCGTATTATATATCTCACCCAACTTACCAGATTTTGACACGTCTAGTGGTGGTAAAAGAGCCACCAGAATGGTAGAGCTTCTTACTATTAATCATGAGGTTATAATCTTTACGGCAGGGAATAAGCCAAAACATCACCGAGAAAAACTAGAAAAATTAGGAGCTATAGTTCTTAATCATAATGATCACAGTATCATCAGTTCTCAAGTGAGCAGGTTAGATTCAATAATATTTGCGTGGTTCTATATGATTCATGACCATGGAAGCATAATGCGAGACTTCCCGAACTCCAAAATTATAGCGGATAGTGTAGACGTACATTGGTTACGAGAAGAAAGATCAATTGGGATTTTAGAATCCTTAACAATTGATCAAGTCAAACGTAACAAAGCTAGCGAGTTAGAAGCTTACAAACATGCAGATATCATATGGGCTGTTACGGAAGAGGATAGACATGAAATTCTTAAAGAACTTCCTTCTGCGACAGTTCATGTAGTTTCTAATATACATAACCTAGAGCAACAATATGTACCATGCAATCAAAACAATCTTCTATTCATTGGCGGCTTTAACCATTACCCTAACATTTCCGCTATTCAATTCATAGCCTCTGAGATATTACCTAAGGTGTTAAAATCAGTGCCTGACACAACTCTTACAATAGCTGGTGCTAACGCTCCACGTGAGGTGATTAACTTAGGACAACATAAATCTATTGTATATAAAGGCTATATTGAAGAAGAAGAACTCCCTTCACTTTACAATAATACCAAAATTGCTGTTGCTCCTCTGTTAGCTGGTGCTGGTATCAAAGGAAAAATTTGTGAGGCCATCGCATATGGCACATTAGTTGCCACTAATTCTATCGGCAATGAAGGAATTAATCTTATTCACATGGCAGATGGGATTATTAGTGATGACACAGAAACTTTATCTCAAGGGATAATAGAAACTCTCGAAGGCAAATTTGATATTAATCAGATGGTTACTAGTGCTCAGAACAAGTTTTTGAATATCGTAGGTCCAGAAAAAGCCCTCACACAGATGAACCATTCTCTCTCTTGTGAAGTTTCTATCTGCATTGTCACCTGGAATAGAATGGATCTATTAAAAAGATGCATTGAATCAATAGAAGGTAATACTATATATCCATTCTATAAAATATTAGTTCATTCTAATGGTTGTACTGATGGCACACAACAGTATCTAAAGGCCGCAGCAAAAATCAACCCGAATATCATACCAAGTCTATCGAAAACTAATGACGTATTTGTAAAGCCGAATAATGCAATGATGCACATGATTCCAGGAAATGATGTTGTACTTGTCAACAATGATGTCTATGTTACAAATGGATGGCTTACGGCACTGAGAAAGGCTGCATACTCTTCTAATAAAATTGGCATCGCTGGATCCAAGATTTTATATCCCGATGGAAAATTACAAGAATTTGGTTCTGAGCTCTATGAAGATGGTACAGGTAGGAATATAGGTAAATGGCAAAACCCCAATGACGCGCCTTATCAAATATTACAGAGAGTAGGATATGTCTCTGGATGCTCAATGTATATCAAACATTCTACTATAGAAAAAATAGGTGTTTTTGATGAACAATTTCACCCTTGTTATTGCGAAGACAGCGATTATGCTTATACAGCATGGCAACACAACATCCAAACTGTTGTTACACCAGATAGCGTTATTTATCATGACGAAGGAGGAACATCTGGCACCGATGAAGACAGTGGCTTTAAAAGTTATCAAAAAACCAATTTTAAAAAATTTCTAACTAAGCATCAATCAAATCTTAAATCCATTCAAAAAACAATTCAAAAGCTTAATGGTTAAGAAAAAATCAAAAGAGAAAAAAAAATATTCAAATGAATATAGCTCCTTCATTTTTACTCATATCCCAAAGTGCGGGGGCACTAGCTTTAGACATTATATCAATAGCGCTTGCTTATTGAACAATCTCGACACATCTGAAATTTACATACCAGGCTGTAATGAAATTAAATCAGACAAAAATTTAGGTCAACTAGATAACAAAGAACTCGAACAATTAAGAAAAAATAATATTCGAGTATTAGCGAACCATACAAAATATGAAGAGCACTCTAAATATAAAATAAAGATTCCTTCACCTTATTATTATACCCTTCTTCGCAATCCTATACAACGTTTTATTTCACATTATAATTTTTTTTACTACAAAAATGGTCTAGACAAATTAAAAAATATTTCACTTAATGACCTTGAGGAGCATCGCCTCGAAAAACTAATTATAAGTTTATCCAATTTACAGGTGAGCTATTTATCTAATGTAAAGTATCCAAAAGCAGTTGGATCCCTAAATCAATACAAAATAGCTTATTATAACTTAACACAGCTTTATGGAGGCTTTGGAATACTTGAACAGATGGAAGAATCACTTAAACAATTACAAAATACTATACCATCTTGGCTAGATCTTAAAGACTCCTCATTTCCGTCACTTAATGCTTTTAGTACAGAAGAAAAAATCAAACCTTCAATTATTAAATTGATAAAAAAACATAATGATATGGACATACGTCTATATAATAAAGCAAGCAGAATTTTCAAAGAAAGAGTAACAACCAATGACCTCTGAAAAGAAAATAGCCATTAAAATACAAAATATTAATAAAACTTTTCGAAAATATAATTCAAAAAGTAGTCTGCGAGAAATACTAATTCCTCAGAAAATCAATACAAAAGAAAAAAGCTCTCATTTTAAAGCACTTAGCGACATAAATCTCACTCTGTATCAAGGAGAATGTCTCGGCATAATTGGTCGAAACGGTAGTGGAAAATCCACGCTTCTTCACATTATGATGAGGAATTTGCAACCTGATTTTGGAGGTTCCATTTTAACACATGGCAAACTAATGCGCTTGACATTAGGCATGGGAGTAGATCGCAATTTATCAGCAAGAGATAATATTTATGTCAATGGTAGTATACTAGGACTTAGTTTTAAACGTATAGGGTCTATATTTGACGAGATTATACAATTCTCAGGATTAAAAGATTTTGTAGACACCCCAGTTAAATTCTATAGTAAAGGTATGAGACAAAGGCTTCTTTTCGCAATTGCAATGTACGCAGAAGCTGATACTTTTTTATTAGACGAATTTTTCGGAGGTGTCGGTGACAAGGATTATAAAAAAAAGTCCGACAAAGCTTTTGAAGAGAAAATATTGCAGGGAAAAACAATTGTTGTTGTAAGTCACAACACAAGTATCATTAAAAAATATGCTCAACGAACAATTTGGTTAAATAACGGCATAATTTATGATTCTGGCGACACTACTACTGTTATTGAAAAATACTTAAGCCACAAACATCGATCTGACAAATAAAAATGACCACAAAATATCTACTTAACAAATTATTACTCCTAATTCCTGAGAACAACAGAATAGAGAGAATATGGAAACTAGCTCAAGTAGATTTCAAAAAACGTTATTATAATGACAAATTTGGTTTAATATGGGCCCTGCTGAATCCACTATTTAGAGTTGCTATTTACTCCTTTATTTTTACTAACGTCTTTAATAGAATTGTTGATGGAATCGATAATTTTGCCACCTTCTTATTTATAGGAATCATTACTTGGCGTGCATTCTCCGAAAGCGTACTAAAAGGATTGCGATTAATGTATAAGAAGCTATATCTCATTGAAAACATCTCACTTCAGAAAGCTGATCTTTTCTTATCACATACTTTTAGCGTCTTTATGGGATATGGATTTAATTTATTTGCCTTTCTTTGTTTTTTGTTAATTCTAGGAACCACTATATCAACTAATATTCTTTTTCTCCCAATTCTCATTATCAACACTTACCTTGTATCTACAGGAGCAGCTATGCTACTTGGAGTTGTTTATATCTATTTCAAAGATATTCAACATATACTAGATATTTTCTTGCTTTTTGGTTTCTGGAGTTCTGGAATCTTCTTTCAAGGTAAAAAATTACTAGACATCCTACCATTCCTTTTATACGCTAATCCATTTGTAGGAATTATTATCAACATGCGAAACATCACCATTTTCGACACAAATCCTGACTATTTTTTACTTTTTATCAATTTTATTACAGGCATATTAATTTTTATCATCGGTCACATTGTACTAAAACATAAATCGCACTTACTCAGTGAACGAAAATAGCTATAGAACATCCTACAATTAAATACTCTTTGCAAAAGACAACATTTCTGAAAGAGTAAACTGTGTCGGAGCGTCTTTAATCAAGAGAATATGCACACCATCATTCACCCATGCCAATAATTGACCATCTTTTGACCACGCTACTCTTTTACCATATAATATATCACTCTCAATTGAAGTTACTATTTTATTTCCTCCATAGGTATAACCTTTTGATGAATACCATTTTAGAGAGGAAAAGCCATTTTCCTTATTAATCTTCCTATAATGTAGAGTAAAACGATCCTTATTTAGCATACAAGTATGTAGACAAGTTAGTGACTTTTTAAATTCTTTAATCCTCGTTCTTTGTACCTTCAATTTGTCATTACCAAACAGAATTCTCAGATTACTTTCATTTAGTAAACCACAAACCACTGGCTCGCCATTGTGCATACTACTTTTCGCTTTCGAATCCTTGACTACAACAGGTTTGGCATCACTTGACAACTCAGTACTCACTACATCGCCATACTCTCGATCATTAGTAGTGGTTGTACTATTCTTACATGCAAAGTTGAAAAGACTTAAAGCAAGAACAACGGTCATAAGATTTAAAACACTCTTATGTCGAATCTTCTGAGAAACCATAACTTTCAGTTTATTGTATATTTGACCAAATATAAGCCTATTTATAACATTGCAACTTTACAAGAAGTATCACTAATTTATACATAAACAAATGAAGACTTGCCTTTTATATGGTAATTGTCAGTCTGACGCACTGAAAATTTATCTTAAAAACATAGCTAAATTCTGCCAACAATACAAAATCCTTGATTTACCTGCTGTTCATCTACTTAATCAGAGTCATGTTAAGCAGCTTCAAAAACACTGTAAAAAATTAGACCTATTAATTCATCAACCGATTTCTGACAACTATAAAAATACACCTGAACTTTCAACTAATTATATTAAATCAATCATTCCTTCTTCGTGCAAAGTCATTTCGTTCCCAGTATGTTATTTCAATGGATACAATCCTGAACTAATTTCATTCAAAAGCCTAAATGGACAACCTGTGAATGCTTTTACCTCTTATATTAATTCTAATATAATAAAGAATTATGCTCAAGGTACTTCTATTCAGGAAAGTCTTGATTCTTACAATAATCCAGACTATATACCGAAAGTGAAGGTTGACAAATGGAAAAACGAGGCCTTAGCAAGGTTAGCTCTAAGAGAAAATAATCTTGACATAATCATTACGCCATATATCAAAGAAAATTACAAGAAGGTTAAATTGTTCCATACATATAATCACCCTAATTCTCAACTTCTCCTATTTCTATGCAAGGAAATACTCAAAAATCTTCCTGGATTTTCTGAAACAGACCTACTCGCACTACCTCAACGCCTTCATAAAAGAGAACTCTTAGGACAGAATAGATTCCCAACTTATGCTTCAATTTCGCACCACCTAAAGTTAAAATATTCTCCTCTCGACAAAATAACCTTAAAAAAACAAGAAATTACAAAAAGGGAATATTTACAATTACATTATGACTTTTTAGATACAAATTCAAGTTTAGTTGAATTTAATGTCAATTATTACAATTTGTAATTATGCGTAAATACAAACTATTTTCTGAACGATCTTCTCAATCACTTGATGGATATTGCGACGCAATAAGTTATACAGAAAATTTTTTTAAGAAATTATTCAATATTGACATCTTCATATGTTACGGCACACTTTTAGGAGCTATTAGGACAAACGACTTTATTCCTCATGATTATGACGTTGATTTATCTTATGTTAGCCAACATGATAATTTAGAAGATATTGCGTTAGAATCATCGAATATAATTACCAAAATTATGATGGGTGAAATTGCCAATGTTAAATTCTACTCTGGCAACCTCGCTCAATACAAATTTCACGTCACTAACGAACACGGGAAATTCATAATTGAAGTATTCTTAAGTTATTTTGTCAAAAATACATTTAAACACTATTATACCATACATGATGGATTTCGTATAGATGACATTTTACCATATAACAAAGTAAGAATAAGGCAACATCAATTCAACGCCCCATATAATATTGATAAATACTTAATCTCTCAATACGGAGCAAACTGGAGGGTACCTGATCCCAATTTTGTTGAAGACAAAACTGACATAAACTTCAAACCGTTTATCACCTTCTTACCACAACTTCATTTAGCATCTTGGAACAAATACTATAAAATTAATAGTAAATCAAAGTCAAACATCAATCAGTCTGCTATTGACTTAGCTAAACAGTCTGAATCGTTGGGACAGTTGTTAGAC
Organism: uncultured Saprospiraceae bacterium; assembly: GCA_964489125.1. Taxonomy (GTDB): domain Bacteria; phylum Bacteroidota; class Bacteroidia; order Chitinophagales; family Saprospiraceae; genus GYS-P2D. The sequence continues at coordinate 31,008 of CAZAXY010000004.1, read as the reverse complement.
ATAGGATGTGGTATAGGAAAAGAAAGTGTTTACTTAAGCAACCACTCTAAATCTGTAATTGGCCTAGACTATTCACAGCAGGCTATTGAGATAGCTTCTGCTCATGCTCAAAATTCTGATAATGTGAAAATTCAAAAATTATCTCTTTCAGCACTAAAAAGCGTCACTAAATTCATATGTAACTACAAAAGTTCCTTTGACACCATTTATTGCTCTTATATTCTAAATTCAGTTAATCCTGCTACCGAAAACATTATTTTCTACTTAATCGAGGCATGCTTAAGTGACAAAGGTATGTGCTTGTTAGAATATTCTACAAATTTAACATACTTCACCAAAATAAAATCGCAAATCCTCTATAACAGGCATATATCATTCTCAAGCATTGAACAAAATCTTGCAAAATATAATCTCACTTCGGCTAAACTATCATCTGAATATAATCAATACAAGAGCTCTGAGGTTCTCATTCTTAAAAAGAATAATCGAATGTGATAAGATCTATTCTATAGAATGAGGCCACCAAATTCACCAAATAATCATCATAATAATCTCTGTAAGAGTAAACATTCAGTTTTGAATTTGTTCTATTAACATGAAGTAGCTTAACTTGTATTTGAAGTTCATCCATATAACTTTCGAATTCAGTACTTAAATTTTCAATCTTCAAATATTTAGAGACATGCAATTCATTTTCCTCATCATATATCCAATAATACTGTGGACATAACCAAAATGAGGATCCTCTTTTAAATCTATTTTTCTGGCTCGCTTGAACATTCGATTTTTTGAATATACCTTCAAATCGTTCCATATTATAGACCAGCCATGAACCGAACGGCAAAAGGCGCCCTTGCGGACCACAAATCCTTTTCCCGTCATAATAAGGTTTACTTTTAATATAGTTATAGGTAGATACTAATCTACTATATGGATTTCTAATTATAGCAAATTTTCGATAATCACTATACTTATGACTACTATAATAAGGTGCCAATCGATGACTATCAAGAGACCATTTCTGTCCAAATGACTTTGCTATACTCATACCAGCCGTTTTAGGAATATGAACAAAGATTAATTTGTGTTGATCAAGAATCATACTAATAATTTAATGCTACAACTCTCTAAGACATCTAACAAGAAAGTCATTCTCACTAGGCAGTCTAACTGCCAACCTAAGATATCCATAGACATCATCAAACTTCGCTGAAATATCCTTGACATAAACTGAATACTCTTTTAATAAGGTCTCTGTTAAATAAAGCGCATAATTCTTAGATGATAATCTTATCAAAATATAATTCCCCCCACTTTCATAAACCTCCTCTATCTTATCTAAACCTTTCAATTGTAATGTTAACCTAGTTCTATCCTCTTTCGTTCGATCATAGGATGCCTGAATTGTATTTCTATGTTTGAGTATTACCTCCAAATAAAATTCAGCCATCGAATTCAAATTCCAGATAGGCGTTTCTTTCCTAATATTAGCTATCATCGAATCATTCGTTGTATAAACATATCCTAACCTTATTCCTGGAAGTCCTAAATTCTTACTCATACTTTTCAGAACGAGTACATTATTAATATGTTCTTTTTCCAGGATTTCTATGCAGCTAATTTCGTCAGTAAACTCAATAAATGATTCATCTACAATTATCATCTTATCTGGGACCCGTCTGGCAAACTGTAGAATCAAATTAGTATTGAATGACTTGCCTGAAGGATTATTAGGGTTGACGAATAAAACAATATCCAAATCTCTCGCTTGTTCTTTAATCTTTTCAAAGGTTGTTAATTCATCTATATCGTTATAAGTCTCTATCGATTCAAATATTTTATAATATTCCCCAAATGTTTGCTTAGGAATAAGGGCAGATTTATTCTTTAAGAGCTTTGTCAAAATGGGGTAAACTTGAGATACTCCATTTAGAACTTGAACATTACTTACATTACATAATAAATAATAAGCCAGTTTCTGATTAAGGATAGCCTGTATAGATCCATAATTCTGCAAACATGACTCCAAATTATTCTTTAATTCCGACAATACTGATCCATTAGGAAAATACATGTTTCTAATAAAACAAAAATCTACGATATCATAATTCCAATAACCACCAAAAGAATTTTGCAAAATAGAAAGCTTGTTTTCTTTTTCAAACGCAAATTCAGCAATCCTTAAATCGTTCGGGTCATCCACTTCCGCCCACTTCTGCCCGTTCACTATTTCCGCAAATATTTGCTCCTTTTGCATATAAATCAGAATTCCCAGAATAAGTTCATAATAACAATTATCATCAATCACTTTAGCATAATACGTCAAGAGTTTCTTAAAGGCCGAGGCAGAAAATTCTTGCGAGAACTTATAGATATTAAGTGTTTTATACTTATCATTAAATTGAAAATCCGAGGATTGTAAATGTGGTGGAATAATGTTTGTAATACGATCATCGTGAACAGTGACCACAGTACCATCCATTCCATTTCTATATTTATCCACTAATGCCACATTATCATGTGGATTTGCGATTAAACTTTTAAGAATACTCGGTTCAAATATCAAATCAGATTCAATTAAGAGTATGCCTTGATCTATTTCCATATTCTCAAAAGCCAATGCCAAGGAGAAAATATTGTTTGTACTCGCGTATTGATCATTATGAATGTATTGAAAAGATTGATCTTTAAACTGGCTATTAATATGTTCCTGTAACTCGGATGACATGTATCCTGTGACAATCACATAATCCTTTATTCCACACTCAACGCATGAGTCAATTATGCGATTAATAATTACCTCATTTCCAACTGATAATAAAGTTTTGTGATTATAATCTGTTAGTGGTTTCATCCGTCTTCCAAAACCCGCAGTTAATATGATCGCCTTCATTGTTTCACTTTATTCTTTCATTTATTACTAATATTCAACACACACCAAACCATCCTTCTCAGTACTAGTTAGTAGTTAACTACACCTATCCAGCCTCTACACAACGACAAATTTTCACTCAAACATAAGAATAATCTTTGGAGCCTTTGTATCTATATCGCGTATATACATAACATTATCTAAACCCTCTCATTAGTAGCAACAAACAGGTAATTCTTTATAGACTATATATTACGCCATAAGCATATCTCTCAAATTCTCTGTTTTGTAATAATTGACAATCAACATAAATGAACTCACTACAATACTTAGGCACAAAGTGAATTGCGATATGTAATAACAACGAGATAACAATTATTAGCATGCGCTTCATGAGTGCCAATTATTAATAGCAACATACTTCACTTCAATTATAAAATAACATAATATGCCGCATCAAAATTTATCGTACTTTCACTCAATAATATATCTCTTCTAATTTGAATCCTGCTATCATATCTAAAATAATTAAGACAACTACCGCAGTTATTACAATTTACATAGCATACATTTTCATTAACGCCATATTTCAGCATACACTTAATTTTCCAAAAGCACAGGATGATACTTACGCACATATTCATCAGTTTCATAAATATATTCTCAACGGAAAATGGAGTATATCGTCAGTATTTAAATTCATTTTTAGTCCAACATATCGACCTCATCCTGGATTTTTTGGACGAATATTGGACATAATATCTTACACTTTGTTTGGGAGTATTAATTTTAAATTCATCCAAATAACGTGTAATTTTATTTATATTACTTCAATATTATCTTTCTATTTTGTATTAAATAGAAAGGTATACATAATTCCTATCATCTTAGTAAGTCTTGTTCCGATATCACTTAATTATTGGACTGTTTCTATTTGCAATTACCCTTTTTTCTTTTTAGCTTCATTTTGGTTTTTACAAAGTCTGAAAAATGACTATATAATCAGAGCATGCCTCTTACTTATTCCTATTGGATTTTCATTTTCTCTTAGTCCCATATTTCTTTTTTTGACACTAATTTATTTTTTACAGAAAAATAAACGAAATTTCTCAACACAACATTTTCTATTTATTCTCTTGAATCTATTCACAATAATTTTAGTATACTCTCAACTTTATGACAATTCCTCCTTAAGTCCTCGAATCAATACAGTTGAAGAAAATGAGATTTCTATTTTTCTACAATTTGTTCAATCTATTGCATTTTCTTTAGATCACGCTTATGCCGCTTTAAGTAAATATGTTTTACATAAACCTGATAAAGTAACAAGGTTAATTATATCATTTATTATTGTTCTTTCAATTATTATATTGTTAATCAGAAATCGCAGTAAAAAGACAATAAAATCTTGTGACACCAGCTTAATTTTACTGTTCTTTTACCTCATAGTTTGCTTGGCAATAGGCTATAAATCGGGCATTAATAGTTCAATATTTGAAGGAACAGGAGTTCCAAGGTATGAAAGCTATTCGATTTATATAAGTTGCCTATCGATAGTAATAATTGCGAATCTGATTAAAGACAGATATAGTATCATATCATTTGCTATTGTTACTTTCATTTGCTGTTTAGTATATATTGAAAAATCCAATGTCAATAAGATTTACAAAACTTATAATGTTTCCCGAGAGATAAATGCTAGTTTCAGACTGATTGGAGACAACTTCAATAAAAGAGTCTACAAAACAAATGACAGCAAATGGTTAGAAACAGCTATAAACGAGGGCTTCTTTAAACCTGATAATAGAATTTTTGCGGGCGACGAGATTCGTTCTTCTCTACCAGTCACATCAACTTCTGTGAAATGTAATCTTGAGGAAATTTATTTAGATGAATACTTAATTTCTGAAGATTATATTTATCTGGAGTGGTACACAAAAAAAACTGGTGAAAAATATAATTTATTGATCTGTTCACAAAAAGAGTGTATCGAGTATCTTCCCGAGAGGAACTTGTCTGGATGGAAGTTTCTACAATCTCCATCTCAAAAAAATAATCAAAAAAAGCTCAAAAAACAATTTCCTAAAGGAAACAGAATATTCTTTGAAAATCCCTATCCTGATGAAATTGAATTAAAACTCTACTTAGTACAAGAAATCTCATCCTTTAATCGCCAATACTGTGAAGTCGAGCAATCTATTAAATAAATGGATCGCTTCACGTTTCCACGCTTAATATCGGAGTGGTGTTCATACCACTATTTCTAGATTCATCTATTCCTTCCCTATTGACGCAACCTATAATCCAAGAAAGGCGGTTTACATAATCTTTATATCTTCACAGAAAATTTTAATGAGAGTGTTTTGTTGAATAATTGTTTTAGTACAGTATTCAATTAAAAGTATAATTGTGAGAAAGAAGAAGACTGTTTTAGTATTGGGCGGAGGTCGACATCAAATCGACTTGATCAAATATGCGGAAGAGAATAACGTAGAAGTCGTATTATCGGATTATTTACCTTACAGTCCAGGCCATAAAATAGCAACGTACTCAACTCTCACTAGCACTCTGGACGTTGAATCTAACATTTTGTTGGCAAAAGAATATTGTGTGGACGGAGTAATAACCTCAGGGACCGATCAGCCTCTAAATACCATGGCTCAAGTCACCCATGGAATGAAGCTTCCATGCTACCTTAGCAAAGAGTCCGCTCACCTTTGTACAAACAAACTCTCAATGTTTGAGGTATTGAGTCAAAATGGATGCGATATACCAAAATATCGAATAATTATTAATCAACAATATGACAGAAGTGACATTGACAATTTTGAGTATCCATTAATCGTAAAACCTGTTGACTCTCAGGGTCAACGGGGCATAAGCATAGTTGACGCAAATTATGAGCTATCAGATGCTATAGAACTTGCGTCTAACGTCTCTAAAGAAAACAAGTGTATTGTCCAAGAATATGTCAGTGGGCCGGAAATCACAATAAGTGCATGGATCCATAAAGGAGATCCAAAGATCTTATTAGTCACCGATCGGATAACCTATAATAAAGATGAAGCCGTAGGTGTGTGTTTTCAACATACTTATCCGAGTCGACTCTCAAGTGAGTATCTGGACCATATTCATCAAACGTGCACGAATATCATGAAAGCATATAATATCAATGATGGCCCGCTCTATGTTCAGTGTATTTTTAGCGAAAATCAATTAAAAATTGTCGAAGCCACCTGTCGAATCGGCGGGGGACATGAAGATCAGCTGATCAAAGAGGTTACCGGTATTAACATCTATCCTTTACTTTTGGAATTAGCATTGAAAGGTTCTTTAGATTCCTTTCCTACGGTGCCTCCCTACCCGATACGTGAAAAATTCGCACTTGTAAATTTCCTACTAGCTAAGCCTGGCACATTCACATACAGTAATTTAAATAACATCTATGCAGCGAATACCAACGTGGTAGCAGGGGATATTTATCATCCGATGGGATACAAACAGGATAAAATAATCAACTCCTTAGGTCGTATTGGTTATTATATTTGTAAATCAAGCGTAGATAAATCTGATCTCAACGCACAGACTCAAGTAATCTATGAAAAATTAATTGTCTCAGATACTAATGATGCCAATCTTGTTTTTTGGCCCTCATCCAAGTATCTCAATGAATAGCTTTGTGATCAATACAGATGTCTTAGTAATTGGTAGTGGTGGGGCTGGTTGCTCAGCAGCCCTAGAAGCATCGGCCAACGGGTCGAATGTTCACATAATAACTCAATCTGATTTTCTTGACTCGAAGACATCACGTGCTCAAGGAGGGATACAAGCAGCTCTATCAAAAAATGACTCAGCCCAAGCTCATATAGAAGACACCTTAAAAGCTGGAGAATATAATAATGATGAAAAACTCGTGCATATACTAGCTAATGAAGCGCCTAATGTGATCAATTGGTTAGAAGAAAAAGGGGTAGGTTTTGATAAGGAAGAGGGGAGGTATAGAGTCCAAACGGCAGCTGGTTTAAGTCATCCAAGAATCCTTTCTTGCGGAGATAAAAGTGGCAACAAATTAATGGAACCATTAAAAAACGCAGTTCTTAATACTGACATTAAGGTGATGGAGTTTCACCATCCAACAAACATCACTAAACTCAAGGCAGGAGAGTTTATCACCACTGTCAACAATAATCATAATGAACCATATTCAATAAGAAGTAAAACCATTGTTTTGGCATGTGGAGGATACGTCCCCCCAGCAAAACGAGTAGGAATCCAACCGAAATCAACAACAGCTCCTGACATATATGATATCTTAAATGATATAGGCTTACAAGTAATGTTGCCAGATCTCATTCAATATCACCCTACCGGCATAGTCTCTCCTAAATCCATGAGACGAAAAAGAGTACCAGAAACAGTGCGTTCTGCAGGAGCCACTATTCTTAACAGAAATCTGGAGTCATTCTGTGATCCTATGAGTACTCGTAATAAATTAACTCAAAAAATAGTATTGGAATGTAACATGGGTAACGGCATTACCACTGATGATGGTCGAATTGGAGTATGGCTCAACACACCAATTATTGATAAAATCAATGGTAATGGATTCTTAGAAAATCACTTCCCAACACTTTTTAAAGAATTTATTAATCAAGGAATCAATATTAGTGAAGAAATGATATTAGTTTACCCGATCTTACACTATTCATTGGGGGGCATTCCCATTAACACTAATACTGAAACAAATATCTCAGGAATTTTTGCAGCAGGAGAAGCAACTTACGGCGTTCATGGCTCGGATAGATTAATGGGTAACTCACTATTAGATATATTTGTTTTTGGCCGAATCGCCGGAATAAATGCCTCTAAAGAAGCATTTAAATACGAATAGCATGGCCAGTAATACAATCGCCTATGGTGAAGGAGGAAGACTCAAAGAAGCTCCAGACCCCCTTCTCATCAATTCTGCCTATAAACATGACAACAGTTATGCCCATTATCTAATGGACTCATTACATTTAGTGGATCTGGCATATGTTAGCATGCTGATAAAACAAAACCTAATTCCATTTTCTGATGGAAAGACCCTTCTTCAGGAATTGAAAAATATTACTGCGGTCAAGACTAGCGATATTATTAATGAACAAAGTGGCGATATTTATAATAGTAAAGAGTCATATCTCAATAATAAAATAGGTAAAATATCAGGCTGGATGCACCTAGGAAGGCCGAGACGAGAGGCTATTAATACGGCTTTTTATATCGCTACAAGACAAAAACTCGCTATCTTGATAGAAAGCTTAATTGATTTAGGCCGCGTATTCCTTAATAAGGCAATCCAAGAAGTTGAAAGTGTTATACCTGATTACACATATCTGTACCAAGCTACTGTAACTTCATTTGGTCACTATTTACTGACATACTACTACCCTATAGAAAGGGATTTAGAAAGACTATTTAGTATATATGATAGGTTAAATAAATGTCCTTTAGGCAGCGGTATTTCTAGTGGGAGTAATTTAAATTTAGATAGACTATTGGTAAGTCAACTACTCAACTTTAAAGAACCAATTGTGCATTCTAGAGATGGGATGTGGCAATCGGATCTTCCTATAGATATACTCAGCTCCATCAGCATTTGTTATGCTAACATCGGGAGATTAGCACAAGAATTACAATTCTTCAATAGTGTTGAATTCTCTATGATTGAATTACCCGATAGTTTATGTAGAACTAGTGTTATTATGCCACAAAAAAAGAATCCTTACCCATTGACATATCTTCGAGGTTTGAGCAATATGATCTCCGGTAAACTTATGGCTTCGGTGTCTTATGGCAAAGTATTCTCAGGCAATCCTGACAGTAGGATATTTGCTTACAACGACGTTCCAGAAGTTCTTGATAGGTCAAAGGAAGGAATAAGGCTATTTGCGCGAGTCGTTGAAACAGTAAGATTAAAAAAACAGAACGTACAAAGAAATATGTCACGAGGCTTTGTATATGCCAGCGATTTATCTGAATTCCTTACTGTTCAACACAAAATTGACTATAAAAGCTCACATGAAATAGTCGGTTCAATTGTTCGCAAATTAATCGATAATGAAATCCAATCCGTATCAGCAAATGTTATAATAGATGAAGTATCGATTAGAACTGGGGTAAGCATTCGCCTTTCACAACAAGAAGTTGATGATTTAATAGATCCTCAAGCAACATTATACAAAAGAACAACTTCAGGAAGTGCAGAACCTCACAAAGTCGCTGACATGATACAAAAAGCTAAAGAAACACTGCTAAATTTCTCTTCTAAGCTCAGCGATTTTAGAAGTCACAACGACTATAACCAACTATACAACACTGTTAATAAAATAATTGATAATGAACCTTAATCAACTTTTACCAAATAGAACAATTAAGCCAAGATCCAACGGTCTCACCATGGTTATAGATGGAGGGATTTCCTTGTCTGATATAGACAACATTATGGAGGTCTCTAAAGATTATATAGATTATGTAAAATTAGGGTGGGGCACATCATTAGTGATTAACAACCTTAGTGCTAAAATAAAAAAGTACAAATCACATGACATTCCAATCTGTTTTGGTGGTACACTTTTTGAATTTTTCTTTATTCATAACAAGCTTGACTTTTTTGATCATATGATTGCCGAGTATGATCTCAATCTTATTGAGATCTCTGATGGAACAGTAGATATCGGTAGGTCCAAAAAACTAGAGTTAATTGAGCAATACTCAAAAAAATATAAAGTGCTTTCCGAATTTGGCTCTAAAGACACTGAAGCTATATATGCCCCAAGTTTCTGGGTTAGTTCTATGCAAGAAGAACTATCTGCTGGAGCATGGAAAGTTATTGCCGAAGGCCGAGAATCTGGTCAGGCGGGCGTATTCAGAAAAAGCTCTGAAGTTAGGACAGGTCTTGTTGACGATGTTGTCAATGCGATACAAAATGAAAACATCATCTGGGAGGCACCCCAGAAATCTCAGCAGGTATGGTTTATTAAGAAATTTGGTCCTAACGTGAATTTAGGCAATATCAGTACTAATGGAATTATCGGCTTAGAGACATTACGCTTAGGACTCAGAGGCGATACGCTCTTACACTTTCACGAAAATGATTAATCTATCATTTCCTTAATAATATATGACGGTTTCTCCTCAACACCTCTAACGATTCTAATAAGATATTCTCCAATTATTCCTAATGTAAATAGTTGAAATCCCCCGAAAAACAATATTAAAATTATGGTAGAGGTCCAGCCTTCTATGGCTGCATCATATATGACTCGTTTCAAGGTGAAATATATCACTAAAATAAAGCTCCCTAAAGAAAGAAACACTCCAATATAGCCTATACATCTCAGTAGCAGTGAGGAGTTATTGATTATTAAATAACTAAACAATTTAATAAGCTTGTACATCGTGTAGCCCGACTGTCCTTCTTTTCTTTGATAGTGAGGCATTTTCACACTAATCACATTCTTAGAAACATAAAACATTAATGCAGGTATGAACGGGGTTGGAGTTTTGATCGCCAACATCCCATCTACAACATTTCTGCTTAACAACCTGAAAGCTGATAAATGAATGCCTTTAGGTTTATCCAAAATTAAGCGGTCAAAATAACTCTTTATCGCGGATGTCCATTTTTTAAAGTAGGAATGCTTCTTATCGATCAAGTGAGCAATCACAATATCATATTGTTCAGCATACTCAATAAGCAGCGGTATATCAGCAGGATTATGTTGGAAATCATCATCCATGGTTATGACATAGTCACCTGTAGACTGAGCCAAACCACATAACGTCGCACTTTGTTGTCCAAAGTTTCTACTTAATAGAACTCCCTTAACATATGATTTTGACTCACTCAAAGATTTGATTATTTGCCAAGATTCGGTATTAGGCGAATTATCATTCACCAATATGATTTCATATTCAGCAGAATATCCTCTCATAGTTGTTTCTATAGAATCAACCAATGAGAACAACACTTCTGTGGTATTATAAACCGGTATTACAACAGAAAACTTACTTGAGTTCAACACATTCTAATTTCTCCACAATGTGTCAAATATATTTGAATTCTGAAAATACTCTGATTAATGTCCAAGTTGCACTCTTTCTATTGAACCATAAATCATGTGGTTATTCAACTATCTCCAATTTTTACTATACTTACGCATGAAAGATTCTAAACCTCATATTAGTAGGGGTATTCGAAAATATCTCGAAATTCCAAGTTTCTATAATGCCTTCCAAACCCTTATTGGTAGTATTCACAATAGGGAAAAACATTATACAAAACATTTTAATCTACCAAAAGAGTCCAAAGTACTTGACATAGGATGTGGCACTGGTGCTCTATTAGATTATCTACCATTAAATATCGAGTACCATGGTTTTGATATGGAAGAAAGTTATATCAATTTTGCAAAGAATAAATTCGGAGAAAAAGGCAATTTCTATTGTGAAAGAGTTGGTGACACCATCAATAAAAGATGGTATAATTATTTCGACGCAATTAATGCGAATGCTCTAATTCATCATTTATCTGATAAAGACACTCTTTTCTTATTTGAGGTTGCTCGCCAATATCTTAAGCCTAATGGCTTTCTCATTACTCAAGATTCTGTATATCACGACAAGCAATCTCGAGCCTCTAAATGGTTAGTTTCCAAAGATCGTGGACAAAATGTTAGAACGCCTCAACAATATTTAGTTATAGCAAAAAAATCATTCGAAAAAATAGAGTCTGAACTAATTACTAATCATCTAAGAATACCTTACAGTGTTTTTGTGATGAAAATGTATAAATAATATTGTCACTTTAGTATGGATATAACAGCTTACTCAAAAAACATCTCACTAATCGACGGTATTTGGAGACCTCATACTGAGAAGAAGAGAATATCCTATCCTCAAGATGGAAATTCGGTTTGTTTTCAAATTGAGGACAATTCATATTGGTTTTGTCATAGGAATCAATGTATTAAATCATGCTTAAGTATTTTTCAAAACGAGAATGACATACTTTTTGATATAGGCGGGGGAAATGGTTTTGTAGCGAAACAGCTAGAAACAGCAGGTTATAACGTTGTTCTATTAGAACCAGGTGAAGAAGGTGCTAAAAATGCTCGACAGCGGGGTGTACAAAATATTATTTGTGCCACCCTCCAGACCGGGGGATTCCATGATAACTGTTTAGACTCAATTGGAGTTTTTGATGTTATAGAGCATATAGAAGATGATAATATGTTTGTCTCTAACCTTCACAAATATCTGAAAAAAGATGGTAAGTTATATGTAACAGTACCAGCTCTTAATAAACTCTGGTCTATCAATGATGAAATCGCTGGTCACTTTAGAAGATACAGTACTAAAAGCTTGAGAAAGCTATTAGAAATTAATGGCTTTGAAATTAATTACATCAGCTATATTTTTAGCCCACTTACCTTACCTCTTTTCACATTAAGATCTATTCCAAGCAAACTAGGATTTCTCACAAAAAATAATGTAAGACAAAAAACATTAAAACATCACAAAGCACCGAAATTTGCTCAACATAAAATTCTAAATAGGATGTTTCAGTTTGAACTGAGCAAAATCAAATCTCAACGTCCAATATATTGGGGTACTAGTTGTATTGCGGTGGCTACTAAAAAATAATTTCATGTCAAGAATTCCATTCAATAAACCATACCTCTCTGGCAAAGAACTCTATTATATCGCTCAGGCCGTTAATTCTGGTAAAACATCTGGAAATCAGAATTTCACTAAAAAAGTTCACGAATTTTTCTCCAATCACTTAGGTTTTTCAAAATCTCTACTAACTACTTCTTGTACGGATGCGTTAGAAATGGCGGCAATTTTATCCAATGTACAAGCTGGAGACGAAATTATTCTCCCATCGTATACCTTTGTCTCTACGGCAAATGCTTTTGTTCTACGAGGAGCTAAATTAGTTTTTGCGGATTGTTATCCTGATAACCCTAACATTGATGCAGACAAAATTGAGGAATTAATTACTCCAAAAACAAAAGCCATTATAGTGGTTCATTATGCCGGTGTGGCTTGTGATATGAAGAAAATTAAACAGATTGCAACCGATCATAATGTCTTTCTAATCGAAGATGCTGCTCAAGCAATTGATTCATATTATGAACATCAACGGTTAGGCTCATTTGGGGACTTTGCAGCGTTCTCATTTCATGAGACTAAGAATATAATCTGTGGAGAAGGTGGCCTTTTAGTAATCAATAATGAGTCCGATCATAAAAGATCTGAAATTATATGGGAAAAAGGGACAAATAGGTCAGCGTTTTTTAGAGGAGAAGTAGACAAATATGGCTGGGTAGACATCGGGTCGTCCTTTTTGGCCTCCGATATTTTAGCCGCATTTTTATACGCACAGTTGGAAAATATCGCAATTATTCAAAGCCGTAGAAAACATATTTGGAATCTTTATTATGACCTTTTAAATATCGAATCGCTCAAGGAACATTTTACGCTCCCGTCTCTACCGCCATACGCAAGTAATAATGCCCATATGTTTTATCTCGTGTGCAATAATTTCGAAGAACGTTCTCGACTAATCACCCATCTAAAATCAAATGGAATACACGCAGTATTTCATTATTTGTCATTACATAAAAGTAAATTTTATATTGACATACATGATGGTCGCGATTTACCTAATTGTGATCGATTTGCAAACAATTTAGTTAGGCTCCCATTATTTTATGAACTACTCGACGAGCAAGTTCACAAAATATGTGACTCAATCAATGAATTTTTCAAATAGATCATATTGTCGATATTCCAATTTAGCAAATTCTCTCTAGTCGGAATCATCAATGCGGCGGTTGGCCTTTCTGCATTATATTTTTTTCTCAATGTCTTAAATTGGAACCTATATATCACATATGTCCTTGTATATATATATGGGATTTTATTCTCCTATATTGTTAATACTAAGTTCACATTTGAATCTAAAGCATCCTTAAAACAAGGTTATGCATATTTTGCTCTGTATATAGTCGGTTTTATCTTCGGTATAAGTATTCTTTATTGCATAGATCAAATTTTTGTCTTTGGCAACTTTATAAAAACAATCTTGGTCATACCACCCAGAACTATCTTTACTTACGTAATATTAAATAAATATTTGTACAACAAATAAACATAATTGAAGAATACCTTAATCAAACTTTGATCACCTTTAGTTTCTTAACTGCTCTATAGACAATGGGTAGACTAAGAGTACAACTCACAAATCATCAACAATATTGAGTGGTTTATAAGGCTCAATAAGATCTCTGGGTGTTATTCAGGGATATTTAGAAGTAGGGACATAGTTGTCCCATGTTGGATATGTAACTAGATTTTTCAAGAGATATTTAGGCTGCTATTTTGATCTTTTGACTGATCCTCTTGCCAATATTGAAGGTATTAGAGGTATGGATTCCGAAGAAAAGAGCATAGCCAGAATTTTGTGATTGGAAGAGAAAGAGCAGACATCTCAGCCTTTAATAGAGACTCAATGCCTCGTTTGAATAATTGGTCTTGTACTAAGCGAAATTGCTTCTCATCATCAATTTGATCAATAAGATCATCTAATAACTTCTGTGTCTTTTCTTTCATAGTTTACAAATTTTGTATCCAAAATTTGGTCTACGAAAGTTAAGTACCTTTCTCCAATTTGTCCCAAACACAAAATCTTGCTTAGTCCCAGTTATTATGTACATCGAGGTCGAAAAATCAATAGAAACAGGTGAATTTGAAGCCTCGTGCTATTTAAGACAGTTATAATTTAAATATATAGATCAAACCAGCATACTTTGGGCTTAAGCGCCAAAGTATGCTGGTTAAGATTTCCAAACTTTTATGGGCTGCTGTATGAGGATGATTATCATTATAATCAGTTCGCCATATATCGCTAATGATCTGAAATTACTTTAGACTGCAAAGTAAATAAGCGTCTAACACGTCTTCTCTAAATGGTCTATTAAACCTTTCGATGTATACATTCTGATGGGCTTCCCTGGTACGTATACTCGAATAATTCCCTTGTCCTCACATCTTTCCTTATAAGCCTTAGAAGTAAACTCAGGGCATTATCTGTACGTATGTACTTCTGCTTTCCATAGTACTCTAACAACTCCTCTAATTGCCTTATCACTCGTAGGCTAAATACTTATGAGTTGATAGATCTTCTTGACCACTTCAGCATTATCCAGTTTGCTCTGATAAGAGTATGTACGATGTTTTGATTAGAGGTATCGATTTGCCAGTTATAACCTGCCTTAGTTGACAGTTACACATATTATCCTATATCCCCATAAAGTTGATATATTCAAATACCCATAAATTATAATCTTTAACATCAGCCTTGGATTAGAGGAATGGCCCCTTATACTTCTACTTCTTTATATAATTCCATCCCATAGAAATGAATGCTATCTATTATTACCTCTCTCATAACATATTTATCTCTAAACTCATATATACTGGGGGGGGGAGCAAGCTTATGTGGTCTGGATTATATATGACATAAAGACCTCTTTTCGTCCCTTACTGCTCATATTATAGAATACTAAATATGATTCAAACAAAAAAAGAGACTATCTACTTATGAGACAGTCTCTTCTTAAATTTCTAAGACAAGAAATACTTATCTCATTTTAACCATTTTCTTGTTGCTTATCATAGCACCATCAACTTCTAAAGAGTATGTATAAGTACCTGAAGGCAACTCATCAGCCGAAACGTTAACTTTGCCAGAACCGTTTTGTAAAGAAACGGACTTGATTAATTGTCCACTTAAGTTGTAAAAATTCATCTTAGCAGAAGTAGCATTGTCTGCTACAGAATAAGAAATCACCGTTCCTTCGTTGTACGGATTCGGACTATTTTGACCTAACGTGCTCTGCGCCACATCAACTAAGTCAACATCACTGGATACACCGTCATTAATAGCCGTTGTAGAAGCTTTCAATTCTTCAATTTGTGATTGTAATTCCTCAATCATAACCTGTTGCTCTTGTATAGCGTTTACAAGCATATACTTGATCTCACTATCACGGATATTAAGATAAGTCTCTTCTGCAGTCTTCTCACCAAATTCATCTTCTTCCACATGCGTATATTCTCCAACCAAAGCTGGTGCTATCTTCTGCAACTCTTGAGCTACAACACCAATGTGGGGCTCTACAGACGAAATTCCAGCCTTACCATTGTATTGGTATCTAACTACCTCAATCTTAAGCACCTCATTTAAGCCCGGAAGATCGTCTGACTTCAAAAGATTTTTCAATCTCATATCAGAAGGAGTAATATTACCTGTGGCAAAAATATTCCCATTTACGTGTAATCTCTGTGTTGGTACTGCTGTACCTATACCAACATTTCCATTACTTCCTAAAATGTTGAATCTTAATGGGCCATTTTGAATGAATCGATTATTAACAATTCTACTACGTGTGTTACTTCTAAGCTCGAAATCGAATTGATTATCCCAGCTCATCCCTGCATCATTACCCGCACCAATAATGAAGGCGGACTCATCTTGTCTATCAAACATCAACGATGCCGAGGCCCCTGTCCTGACTACACTGCCGTCTTCCATCAATACTCGACCATTAACATGCAATGTCTCGTCCGCAGCTGTTAAACCAGTATTATCTCCTACTAATGTATTACCATCAGAGAACACCTTCAATTGCCCCATCGCCATTCCTGCGAACAGCATTAATCCTAATAAAAGAATAAAATTTTTCATTTGTAATTTTTTAAAAATTTGAGTTTTTCAAAGAATCAACAAATCGGTACCTCAAAGGTCCAGAATATATGCTTCTTTCGAAAAAGTCGAAAGTAGGAGAAGAAGATTCGAGACTAAGCCCAACGACAGAGACTCCAATCGTCTCCTGCTACTTCCTACTTTCTAATAAAGTTAATAATTATTTATTTCAATATTTAGTTGATTGGCACACCTTCGTGACCGATCGTAAAGTTACTTGTATTCAACGACATAGACCATCACTATTTTTGGGGATTTTGACGCCCCCAATACGATCATATCGTTTTTTTACTCTCAGACAGTAGATTCCTATGTTCTATCTGTCGAACAGCACGTCAGTAAGGGTTCTCTCTTCGAACAATTCAAATATCAAGCCAAGCGATTGGATTACGTGCAACATTAACATTTGGTTGCTTCAGAATCCTCTGCAATTCGTAAAGAGTCCTAATGTTCAGTTACCGTTGTAAAAAAACATAGTTCAAATATAAGAGACACAAAAATGGCAGGTAATCCCTAAAAGTTGGGAAAAATTTTCTGCAAGTAGAGCATATGTAGTCCACCTTTGGGTTGAGTCTACACACCCTTAACAACAAAACCATAAGGTAGCAATATTATCTTGACATCCTTAGCATTTTAAAAATAAGCGTCACTCTGATAAGTTCGTCTTACATACATCTCAGTATACTGTTAATCTGCAACAGCGTTTGAATCCTATATCCAAGATTTTGATATGACTACCTTTTAGAATCTTGAAGCAAAAAATAAGCTGCACAAACAAACATTTTGATACTAACTGAGTTACGATAGCATGAGTGAAAGCTCGATAAAAAGCTGGATTCAAGCGGCAAGACTTAGGACTCTTCCACTGGCCATCGCCAATGTGTCTATGGGGGCAATATTGAGTCATTACTTCGGTGCTTTCAATTGGGCGATCTACCTGTTGACTGTCTCGACTGCGGTACTATTGCAAGTGCTCTCCAATCTTGCCAATGAATATGGAGACTTTATTCATGGAGCAGATCACGCTGATCGTACTGGACCAAGTCGCACTGTACAGTCCGGAGTTATACCCGCCAAGGCAATGAAGAAAGCTATATATATAGCCTCTGGGCTATCGATTATATCTGGAGTAGTCCTACTCTCTTTGACTACCCTATCAACACCGCTAAAAATAGTTTTTCTAGGTCTAGGCCTGTTAGCAGTTTGGGCATCAATCAACTATACAGCCGGGTCTAATCCATATGGTTATCGCGGCTATGGAGATGTTTCTGTATTCGTATTTTTCGGGTTGCTATCAGTGATCGGCAGTTTTTATTTGCAGCGAGCTCAATGGCAATGGAGTATTTTGCTGCCCGCCATATCATGTGGTGCATTTTCTATGGCGGTTCTTAATGTGAATAATATCAGAGACTTGGAGTCAGATGCTATGGCTGGCAAAAACTCGATGGCACTGAAGATGGGACGAGACAAGGCGGTACGATATCACGCCCTACTGCTGATCATAGGAATTGTAACATCTATGAATTTTACACTGATTCACTTTGAGAGATGGTTTCAATGGCTATTCATAATCGTTATCCCACTCCTCGTCATTAACTTCAGAGCTGTACGTCTTAAAGTTAAACCTATGGAGTTAGATCCATATCTCAAGCAAATGGCTCTTACAACTCTATTGTTCGTGATTTCATTTGGAATAGGGCTCCTAGTCTAATCTCCAAGACAAAAAAAACATTCACTGCGACATATTCTTTATTGTTGTCACTAAACATCATAGTTTTAAACGGTGAGACTTGCTACAACAATATTAGCCGTATTACTCTTTGCCCAAATGGGAATCACTCAAGACCTATGTGAAGGTAGCTTAGGAGCTAATCTATTTGAGGATGGCGATTTTGGTAGTGGCACGAACAACAATCAATTAGTAGATCCAGAAATCGCTCCCGGGTTTGAATATGTAATAAACGGCCCCCCATTTGATGGGCAGTATATCTTGACGCAGAATATGGGTGCATGGAGCAATCTATTTGGCACGTGGCTTCCACTACGGGAGAGCAGTGCTGATCCCGATGGATATATGATGGTCGTCAATGCCGATTTTGAGCCAGGCCTATTTTATGAAGATGAAATCACTGGCATATGCGAAAACACTCAATTCGAATTTTCCGCAGACCTTATCAATGTCATACGCCGAGGTGTGACAGACCATATCGAGCCCAATGTGGCATTTCTGATAGATGATGTGGTCGTCCTCCAAACTGGAAATCTCCCACAGAACGAACTATGGGAAACCTTCGCATTTACCTTCACCACAGATCCAGGACAAAGTTCTGTGAAATTATCTCTCATGAACAATGCTCCTGGAGGTATAGGTAATGACTTAGCTCTTGATAATATCAGATTCAGGGCTTGTGGCCCGCCGAGTACGATCACCTCAAATGCAATTGATAGCATTTTTTGCCAAGAGGACAGCCCACTCCAACTGACTGCCGAGTTCGAGTCCAATCAAAATTTGGACGATCCATTTTTTCAATGGGAGGAGCTGGAGGCCAATGAGTGGATTCCTATCATGAGTGCCAATGATCGTGTATTGACTGTTGATAATCTAGCCGAAGGCACTCACAATTATAGATTAAGCTTCGCCGGCGGTGAGGCCAATTTCGATAATGAGAAGTGTCGATTCTTTTCAGAATCTGTCATTATCTCGGCTCCCCAGCAAAATTTTGAAATCATGGATACCATCTGCGGTGGTACAGGATTAGACATCACAGGGTTCACAATTACAGAACCTGGCATCTTCGTCGAAGAGCTCGTATCACAGTTTGGATGTGATAGTATCATCACCTATTTTATCGACACTATCGCACGTGCTACCATCGTCGCAGATATCGTAGCGAGCAATCCCATATGCTTTGGCGCCGCCACTGGCGTGATTGAGGCAAGCGATATCTCCAATGGGTTTCCGCCCTATCATATTGAAGTATCCAATCAAGAATTCCCAAACACTTTGGCTGATGGGATACCCGCTGGCATTCATGACGTACGTATCCTAGATAGATTTGGGTGTTTTCTGCAAGAAGAAGTCATCCTAAATAATCCCGAAGAATTCGTTGCCTCGATAGGACCAGATTTAGATGTATTCTTAGGAGAAGAAATTGTATTAGACATCATATCCAATGAGATTGTCGCCAACACCACAGTTATCACAGCACCTCCAGGAATATCAGATACTACTAATCTCATATTCTTGCCATTTGAAGATTCAGAACTAATCATACTAGCACAGTCTGAAGCGGACTGCTTGGCAAGTGATACGCTTAATGTGAGGGTCAACCAAGATCTACGCATATATACACCTAATGCGTTTTCGCCCAATGATGACGGCATCAATGATGATTTCATAGTTTCTGCCATAGGCAGAAGTATTGAGTTTATCGAACATCTCAACATTTTTAGTAAGTGGGGGGAATTGCTGTATACAGCGAGGGAATTAGAGACTGGTTGGAATGGCAGAGCCCCTAACGGGGACCCCAGCGAGCAGGGGGTATATGTATTTCACCTCAAAGGTGTTCTAATTAATGGCGTGCCAATTGATGAGGTGGGTACTTTTCAATTGATACGGTAGTATTATTGCATATGTTTAAGACCTATCTACAATTGGGCTTCGAGCACATCCTTGATTTACAAGGCTATGACCACATTCTATTTATAGTGACCCTATGCGCCATATTTGCAATCAGCCAATGGCGTAAGTTACTTGTACTTGTTACGGCATTCACTCTAGGACACTGCCTGACACTTGCCCTATCCGCATTGAAGATTGTAACAATTGATGCCGGGCTCGTCGAGTTTTTGATTCCGTTGACGATACTGTTAACAGCAGTATATAACATCGTGAAAAAAGATCATTCTAATATGACCATACATTATGTGATGACGTCCATATTTGGACTCGTCCATGGTTTAGGGTTTAGCAATTTTTTTAAAGCATTATTAGGCAAAGAAGAGAGTATACTCCAACCACTATTGGCATTTAATATCGGCGTAGAATTAGGTCAGATTATCATCGTTGCAGTGACCATGATGGCCGCTTACATTTTTAGTAAAATAGGCTTAAGCCAGCGTCAGTGGACCCTACTTGTTTCGGTGATCAGTATTGTAATCTCACTTTATTTGTTGATGGGTAGGTAAGCGTTATTTATCATATATGAGTTATGGTAATGTACAACCATAACTTGACCTATGATGCGCTCTTCACTATTACTGGTCTTCTCACTTAATTTTACGCTCTTGTTTATGAGCTGTGACCAGGGATGTGAAGAGACTTACACATTTGATGCATATGTCCCCATTTATAAGAGCGCAGAAGAGCTCAATCCTGAGGTAAGCTATGAAGGACAACGCAGCCTCGAAAATCCAGGTAAAATCTATTACTATGGTGACTACATATTAATCAACGAACAGCTGCAAGGTGTACATGTCATAGACAACAGTGATTTATCAAACCCACAACAAGTAGGATTTATCAACATCGAAGGAAACATCGACATCGCCTTGAAAGGAGACTTTATCTATGCTGATGATTATTACAATCTCGTGGTGATCGATATCAGCGATATGCAGCGTCCGACGATCTCACATACCATTCCTAATATCAGAGATGAGGCTTACTTTGATGAGGAGCGTCAAGCTTTTATTGTCGATTTCGAACATTTAACCACTGAAGTCGCAGTATCGTGTGATGAAGAGGTGCCTTTTGAAAAAGAAATAGACGGCATCACATAT
This sequence comes from uncultured Saprospiraceae bacterium, assembly GCA_964489125.1. GTDB lineage: Bacteria > Bacteroidota > Bacteroidia > Chitinophagales > Saprospiraceae > GYS-P2D. The sequence goes on along the minus strand of CAZAXY010000004.1, from coordinate 9,538 downwards.
TATAATAGCAGTTTGATTGATTTTAGCTTAACTAACAATGCTGACCCTACGTTTTTTGACGTAGCCAGTCAGGGTGTCCCAGAAGTCTCAGGCGGCGGCGGATCATTGGCGCGAGTTGCATTTATTGGAGACTACTTCTACTATGTCAATAACTATGCGATGAAGGTATTCTACGCTGAAGACATCGGTACTCCAACTCTCGTAAATACGGTATACCTAGATTGGGGCGTAGAGACTATATTCCCATATAAGGATAACATCTTTATTGGTGCTAATGATGGGATGCACATCCTTGACAATAGTGATCCTGCCAACCCTGTGCATATCTCCACGTTTAGACATGCTCGGGCTTGTGACCCAGTTGTGGTCCAGGACGATATAGCATATGTCACACTACGTGATGGTAATGAGTGTCAAAATTTTATAAACCAACTTGATGTGATAGATATCAGTCGATTGGATTCTCCAGAGCTTATCGCCTCATTTCCGATGGAACATCCACATGGATTGTCGGTAAGAGGAGAGACGCTATACCTTTGTGAGGGCAACAATGGCCTAAAGGTTTTTGATGTGGGCAATCTGGAGGAAATTCATGAGAATCTCATCTCTCACATAACTGACATCGGGGCCTTTGATGTCATTTCTATCAGTTCAGATTTGCTATTACTCATAGGTCCCGATGGATTTTATCAATATGATACCAAGAATCCACAATCTCTGCAGCTATTAAGTTCTATTAAGATCGGCGCATAGGGAAATAAAGGTAGATTCGCTGTTATTTAGTCAAACGAGCCGCCCATCTATATACATCGTTCCCTCCTTTCGAGTACTGTAGTACTCGACTCCACAAGATCAGTCGGTCGCCCACAGTTTATGAGCGCTTCACTCGCTTCTTAGAGAAGTTGCATCAATTAATTGCTCGAGATTAGTCTGTGATTCACCCTTTACGTTTGAATACACTCTTTTTTCTTATTGAGATCCAACAAACATACGTTACAAAATAGTCGTAGTGCCAGCAGAGCAAAGTTGTATCATGGACAGCACAATTTTTGATTTAGTCTAATTATCTTATTCATTACTCGCTATTAGACTTCACTTGTTAAGTCTTCATAGTATCTTTTGCGCCTAATCAAGAAGTACTATGCGCGCGCTTATCACGGCTTTCATAATCATGCTCATCCCCTTATTCCTCCTGTCGGATGATGGGTTTATTATAAAATCATACCATGTAGAGATATTAATCCAAGAGGATGGGGTTATAAAGGTTGTTGAGACCATAGAGGTAGATTTTAAGGAGCGGCGTAGAGGAATATTTAGAACAATTCCTACTGTGTATGATGCGAATGGCGATGCTAACTATAGGGTCGATATAGAAGATATCGAGGTCAGCGATTGGAACTACAAAGTCAGCAATAAGCGCTCGGAAAAGGAAATCAGAATCGGAGATGCAGACCGATACCTCACAGGTATACAGAACTATCGAATCACCTATAGAGCTTATGGTGCCATCGCTCGATATGAAGAGAGTGATGAGTTTTACTGGAATGTCATCGCACCAGAATGGGAGGTGCCGATAGAAGCGGCGAGCTACTCAGTTAGGTTTCCATATGGCTGGAATAGTAAGATCAAAAACTACAAGGCGACGTCGGGCAGAAGAGGATCTTTGATTTCGCTACCTGATAACCTATCTGACAATATCATTAAAAGCACCAAACCAGTAAGGCTCAATCCTGGAGAAGGTATCTCTGTTGCCTTCGAGATACCTAAAGGACTGCTGCCCACAGAGCTCAGGACTCACGCAGGCTCTTCAGAGGCAATAGGTGACCGTCCACAACCCAATAAATGGCTAAGTCTCATACCTGCTGGACTAGCGGCACTACTGTTTGGCCAATGGAGGCAGCGAGGAAAACGCCAAGCTGAAATGACTGAAATAGAAGACAGGTACTACCCCCCAGAAGGCATGAGCCCAGCACAAGTGGGCACCTTCTATGATTACCAAGTGAATAGGAGAGACATCATATCATTACTCCCCTACTGGGGTGATCGTGGGTATATCAAAATGAGACAGATTAATGAGGATGTATACTTTGAAAAATTGAAAAACTTAAGTGCTGATGAGCCCTCATATGCACACTTCCTGTATAACAAAATTTTTGAAAATAGTGATAGCACATTGCTATCCTCACTCAAACAGAAGATGTCGGGTACAATGTCATCGGTAACGTCCAAACTTAAAAAAGAGGTAAAAGCTAAAGAGCTTTATGATGCCCAAGCGATAAAAACGTTTCATTCAGGCGCATTTATAGGAATAGGATTAGCATGTATTGCCTTAGCCATATTTTTGATGATCAGCTTGGAGGCATTTTTCTTGGGAATAGGATTTATCATCTTGGGAGTATTCTCAATAGTCATTCATTTCTTGCAGCCTAAGCTCAGTGATAGGGGGTATGTTACACATAATCATCTGAAGGGTTTATATAATTTTTTAAAGGACCCCGAGCCTGTGAAGCTGTCATCGCTAATATCTGAAAATCCGACATATCTTAGTCAGCTTTTCCCATACGCCATGGCATTTGGCTTGGACAAAGAATGGGAAAGCTATTTCCAAGAGCGAGATGATGCGATACCAGATTGGTATATCTATAGTTCCAGTATGGTTCATGGTGGTCATGCCAACTTTGGAAGCTTCGCCAAGAGCTTCAATCCACGATCTATTGAGAAAGTATTTTACTCTCCTCCGGCAAATACAAATTCTTCGGGGGGAGGATTTAGTGGTGGTGGTAGTGTCGGCGGTGGCTTTGGTGGTGGCGGAGGTGGTAGTTGGTAGAGAGGGCTTATCTAATCTATCGTCAACTAGAACATACCCATTGTCAATACGTCTGATTCAGAACACCTAGTTAGAGCTCTGAAATCCTTTCATCAAGCATTAATTTCAGTTAACTCTTTTGTATCGCCTTCAATGGGACAAACTATCTAACGGCGAGTATTGAAATTAGGGTCTTGAACATAGAGCCGGAATTACAACTCTTGAACCATTATTTTGGCATATTCAGAGGTGGAGTAAGTTCTTAGAAATCAACATATTAAGTGTTATCTCAATGCAAAAGAAAAACCCGTTCTTCTATTGATAGTGGAAAAAACGGGGTAATCTTAAAATTAAGATGAAAGCAAGAATAATCAGCCAATTTCAGAAGCAGATTAGTTTCCAATTTTTGACGATGTATATGAATCTTACCTGTCTGGATTTCTTCAGACTGGTTTGGGAAAGATATATTCGGCTATTCCTTGGGCTTCTTTAATTGAATCACTTGGGTTAAGTTCTAAGCACAGAGTTTAACACATACAAGTGTAAACCTTTTGGGAGCAGATTCAATATATGCTACCAATGCGAACAGAAAGCTACTGACGAAAAAAGGCATACAAACAGACTTTAAGCTAATAGGCAGGCCATGGCGTCATCACGAACATAAGAGGTCAATTAGCCAAGATGATCACAAAAGAAAGAGCCAGCAAATTAGAAGGCAGCTTTGGAACAGATAATGAGTTCTTTCTTCTGAAAAAAATTAGAGCTCGAACTGAAAAAACAGAGCGGTTTTGGATTACTTCGGAATCCATACCTCTAATGCCTTCAATATTGGCAAGAGGATCGGTCAAAAGGCCAAAATTGCAACCTAAATATCTCTGGAAAAACCAAAATACTTATCCAACATGGGACAACTATGTCCCTACTTCTGAATATCCCTACATAGAGTATATTGCTCTTTGAGCATACATGCAATAGACATACATCATGAATTGCATTTATCTATCAAGGACAAACCACTTCGAACGTACTCAATTCTCCAGTGTTGGTGACTATGATCTTCCAACATTTTCCATTAGAAGATCGCAATACAACACCTGATGAGATATGTGTAAACAACATATCTGCTTCTACCTCCAATAGGTTATCGATCGTGTTTTCGCCATCACAGATATTCCCGATACCATCTCCATCTATATCAAGTTGTTCTGGGTTGAATTCTTCAGGACAATTGTCAAGGAGATTATTCACTCCATCACCATCGTTGTCATCATTATCAATAATATTAATTCTATGCTCACTTCTATTTCCAATTAATGTCGAAGCGGCACTAGTTATTTCGACGATTTCAAATTCAATAAACTTATTAGCATCAATAATGTCATCATCAATTGTGGTTACGGTGAAACATTTGTGAGTTTCATTTGAAAGAAATGTCAGGTCAAAATTGGTCGAAATTGGCTCGATATCAACACCGACTTCAGCTTGTCCACCTGAAATGCCAACATTTACAACAGTTGGCGAAGAATTTAATGGATTTTCTAAAGAGATACAAACCTGTCCAGATTGATTGCTTTCACTTAGGTTACTCGATGAATTAACAAAAGATCCTACTGTTCTCAATATAAGAATAGGCAGGGTTTTGTAATTGCTTTGAAAACATTCATCATATGCCTCAACACGTAGACTATATGTACCGAATGTATTATCGCTAACATCATTAAATTCAACTATATGCCCATTTTCATTTCTAAGCTCATAGCTTACCTCAGGATTTGAATCACAATTATCATCTACAGTTATTCCAAAATTGTTATTTACAAGCTTTAGGAATGTATCTCTCGTTGAAGCGGATAGGCTAAGATCAAAGACATCATATGCTGCGAGAATCGTAGGGGGTTCAAAATCTTCTACTGTGAAACTATCGCTGTAATCTTCTGAGTTGCCACAATTATCAGTTAGTGAAATTTCTACTAAAATAGAAGCAAAACAAGCACCAAAATCGACTAGCTCACTTGAATCGATGTTGGTTATATCGAAGCTTATAGTTGGATCCATACATGAAGTAAACACTTCATATTCAACTGCTTCAGATACTAACGGTAATATTTGATCATAGATGTTCTCACCGCATTCAAGTTCACCAAAAAAAAATAGCCCACCAATGTCTATCTGGGATTCACCTACAAAACCACCAGTGAATAGTAAACACCATAAAATAATATACTTTTTCATAGCTAGGTGTTGAGATGTTCTAAAATACAATTAATAAAACATTTCTGCATATAAGATGCTTCTCGCTGGACAAAAGTGCAATAAGGATTATGAAATATTTTATTGAAGTTTCTTTATTACGGATGTGCTGCTACCCATACTTCGCCATCTTCAAAGATCTCTTTCTTCCAGATCGGGACGGTTTCTTTAAGGGTGTCGATTGCATATTGACAGGCCTCAAATGCTGCTTTGCGATGTGGGGTGGCAACTGAGATGATTACCGCAATGTCTAGTACCTCTAACGAGCCTACTCGATGATGAATAGATACATGGGTAGCAGACCATTGCTCAGTGATGTGCTCAGCAATCTTAGTCATCTCCTTGATTGCCATGGGTTCATATGCCTCGAAGTCAAGACGAAGTACTTTCTTGCCCTTGGTCTGATTACGCACCGTACCCACGAACTGTACAATGCCTCCTACTCCAGGATCTGCTACACTAGCGTAGCTCTGTTGAAGATCTAATGGCTCCGATTGAATCTGAATATCTATCATCTCCTTGTCTTATCCTCCACTTACTGGAGGGATGATAATGATCTCATCATGCTCAGATAGTAGAAAATCGTCTTCTTGGTATTCGTCCTTGACAGCTAGAGAAAATGTAAGCAGATCCCTAAATTTGGGATAATTCTCTATTAAATAGGTCTTGACATCACCTGTGGTACCAAGTGCGTTCTCGTCAATTTCTAAGACCGACGACCCAATAATATCACGGGCAACACCAAAAGCTCTCAACTTAACCTGCATAGTACAATTATTATGACATGCAGTATAACGCATCTTATAGACATATGCCATACCTTAGGCATCCCTAAATTGTCAGGATGTTATATGATAACCACGGTAGAGTGATCAATTATCTGCGTATTGCAGTGACAGATCGATGCAATCTGCGCTGTCATTATTGTATGCCAGAGGAGGGAATCACCTATGTGGATCGATCTGATTTATTGACATTTGAGGAACTCAGCAGGATTACTAAAGTCTTTGCTGAACTGGGCATCAGCAAAATCCGAATTACTGGTGGCGAGCCGTTCCTGCGCAAAGGCATCATGCAATTCTTAGATACTATAGTACATACTGAAGGCATCAAGAGCACCCATATCACTACTAATGGAAGCTTGACTCATGACATAGTCGGGCAGATCAAGAATTTAGGCATTAGTTCAGTAAATCTCAGCCTTGACAGTTTGGATCCAAAGCGGTTTCAAGAAATTACTCGGCGAGACACCTTTGATCAAGTGATGACTACGCTCACTGAACTGATCCAGCACGATATTCCTACTAAAATCAATATGGTCGTCATGAGTCGACATAATATTGACGATATCCTCCCTATGATTGAACTGACTAAACACAGTGATATCAGTGTGAGATTCTTAGAAGAGATGCCATTTAATGGCACTGGCGATCATGATGATCTTAAGACTTGGAATCATGTTCAAATATTGGATCACATCAGGGAGCATCATCCCGGCCTCAGCAAAACTGTGGACGGACCCAACAGCACATCAGCGGACTATAAGATACCTGGATATGCGGGATCGATAGGTATCATCGCTAGCTATACACGTACTTTTTGTGGGACCTGTAATAGGATTAGACTGACCCCAACGGGCACGTTGAAAACATGCCTATATGATGATGGTGTGTTTAACATCAGAGACTTAATCCGTAATGGTGCTACTGATCAAGATCTTATTAATGCACTGACAGATGCTCTGAGTCACCGTGCTAAGGATGGCTATGAAGCAGAAAGCAGTCGTATCAACACCCAAGTCAGCGAATCTATGGCAACTATAGGAGGGTGATCAATAATATGTTATTTCAAAAGAACGTTTTTAATATTTGTCATTTCAAAAGAACGTTTTTAATATTTGCTATTTCAAAAGAACACGCATACTTTTGTATGGCATATGGCACTGGAGGTATTGCAAAAGATTAGTGAGCGGATTATTAATAGCATAGATCTGTCATTCAAGAGATATCTCTATCGAGAGATAGACTTCAACTCACGCCTCATAATCATCAAAGGCAGTAGAGGTGTCGGCAAAACAACCTTAATCTTACAAGCAATCAAAGAATCCTATGAGCCAAAGAGGTCCATTTGGCTCAGCTTGGATCACATACTATTCACCACTACAAGGGTAGTAACAGTTATAGATGAGCTCTATGAAGAAGGATTTAGGATGTTTGCTTTTGACGAAGTACACAAGTATCCAGACTGGTCTCAGGAAATCAAAAACATATACGACAGCTATCCTGATATTAAGATAATGGTGACCGCCTCAGATGCTCTAAATATCATGAAAGGAATGGGCGACTTGAGCCGGAGGGCAGATGTCTATCACCTTAAAGGACTTTCATTCAGAGAATATCTCTTACTCGATCAAGACATCAACCTAAAAGCATACAACTATTCAGAACTAAAGGCGGATCATGTAGCAATAGCCGAGGAAATCACAACAGATATAGATATTCTAAAGCACTTCAGAAATTACCTCAAAATGGGTTACTATCCTTACTTCGTAGAGTCAAAAAAGCGCTACCCAGACAAGGTAAAACAAGTAATCAATCATGTCATCGAAGTTGATTTACCCCCCATATTTGCAATCGACTATAACAGCATCCGACAGCTTAAAAAACTATTAGCCCTCTTGGCAAGATTAGTTCCTTACACCCCAGAGATCACCACGTTGTCACGAGATGTAGGCATCGGTAGAAATAGGATATTACTCTTCTTAGACTACTTAAACAATGCAGGCCTCATCAATTTGCTCAATAGCGCAAGAAAGACTGATAGTGTCATGTCTAAACCTGATAAGATATTCATGGAAAACACAAATATCATCTATGCCTTAGGACTTGGAGTAGCACATGCCGGGACCATAAGAGAAACCTATGCCATGAATGCTCTATCTACAACAGAAGAAGTACATACACCCCTCAAAGGTGACTTCATGATTAACCATACAGATATTGCTGAAGTAGGAGGCAAAAACAAGAATTTCAAACAGATCTATGACATGCCTAACTCGTACTTAATTAAAGATGGCATCGCAGTCGGAGGAACCGATGTAATGCCGCTCTGGTGCTTAGGACTCTTGTACTAAGATGTCTTTATCAATCATTAAAGATCATCTCATAGTCTTCATAGAAGAACTCCCCTCTTACATATTCTTTCTTCCTTTCGCTATCTACTCGGTGACTTATACGATAGGTATTCATTACAAGAGGTAAGTCTGTATTTTGCCTGGTATTTTCTATAAGTGCGAAGGTCGGTTCATGGTAGACCATGCTAGCTACATAAGCGCCAGTGTCTGAATTAAAATAATACCACCACGTATCATTAGTACTATGGTTTTCATGGTTTGCTGGGCTATAAACTGCCTTTATAACATCAACCTTCTGACCTGACACCTTGTCTTCGCCTAAATAGCTGAGTTCAGCATGATTATCTGATAATTTAAATGGCATAAATAGAACATAATGCGCGCTGAGAAAACTACTCATTGCCGACTGACTACCACCAGCAAGCAACTCTCCATCAACATATTTTTGCGCTATTCCGTCCTCATACTTGATAGAATGTCGATTACCGTCTTTCATCCAGAATATTGTGGCGGATAACTGCGGGGAGATGTTATACTCATGATACTGAGTAACATCACTCTCGATGCCTCCATCTGGGAAGTATAAAATTGACCTCTTTTTATAGCTAATGGACTTGAGATTCTGATAGTTATCAAATCCTCCATTTTTCTCAAATGCTCTTTGCAAGACTTGATCGACCTGAGGATCCTCATGATGATATTTGGAATCAACTAACTGCCCTTGTGACTTACAGCCTAATGAAAAGAGAAAAACTGTCAATATAAATAATAGCCTATACATGACTCCAAAAATACAGTCTCCTATAAAAAGCCTTGCACCTCGTCGATCATATTTTGAGATCCTGCGAATAATGGGCAACGTTCATGAAGTTCCTGAGGGATAAGATCCAGTACTCTCTGTGTTCCATCTGTCGCTCTTCCATTGGCTTGCTCCATGATAAATGCCATAGGATTGCACTCATAACAGAGGCGCAGTTTGCCACGTGGCTTCAAGGTTGTGCCTGGGTACATATAGATTCCTCCTTTGAGGATATTGCGATGAATATCTGATACTAATGATCCGATATATCTGCTCGAATAAGGCTTATTGCATTCTGGGTCTATCTGTTTGATATGTCTCAAGTAGTCCTTGAGCCCCTGCGAAAAATATGGGTAGTTACCCTCATTGGCAGAGTAGATAGACCCATCCAAGGCTATCTTCATATCAGGATGAGACAAGAAGTATGAACCTATAGTTGGATCTAACGTGAAGCCATTTACTCCATTACCCGTGGTATATACCAGCATGGTCGACGAACCATAGATGATATATCCTGCCGCCACTTGATCTTTGCCAGGTTGGAGGAAAT